>JBHENB010000008.1:0-60945 GCA_046262255.1 Chitinophagaceae bacterium | reverse complement strand
CAAATATTTTTTAGTCATTAATGGATTTGATGCATGAAAAATATTGCGTCTGAAAATTATTTGACTAACATTTAGACAGGTACACATCAACCTCCGAACATCTAAATATTAAGCATCAAACCTGTAACATCAAACATCCAACATAAATTCGTCCTATTACCTTTACGCAAAATTTTATTATGCGTTTTGAAACACCTGTACCTATTACAGCAATTGCAGAATTAATTCAAGCAGAAGTAATTGGTAACGATAAAGGATTCGCAACAGGTATAAATGAAATTCACCAGGTACAAGAAGGCGATCTCGTATTTGTTGATCATCCGAAATATTACAAGAAATGTATTGAGTCTGCAGCTACCTACATTATAATCAATCAAAAAACTGATGTCCCTCCGCACAAAACATTACTGCTGATAAATGATCCATTTGAGGCATACCAAATTATTGTTCAGCATTTCCGTCCATTTACTCCGTCATTAAAACAAATAAGCAATACAGCAATCATTGGCAAGGAATCAGTTTTGATGCCGGGAGTTTTTGTTGGTAATAATGTAATCATTGGAGACAATTGTACCATTTGGCCAAATGTAACTATCATGGATCATTGCATAATTGGCAATAACGTAATTATACAAAGCGGTACCATCATTGGAAGTGATGCATTTTATTACAACAAAAAAACTAATCGTGATATTCACTATAAAAAAATGCTAAGTTGTGGGCGGGTAATTATTGATGATGATGTGGAGATTGGTGCTAATTGCACAATAGACCGTGGTGTAAGCAGTGATACAATAATAGGTGCCGGAACAAAGATGGATAATCTTGTGCACATAGGGCATGATACAATAGTGGGAAAAAATTGTTTGTTTGCCGCACAGGTGGCAATAGCAGGTGTTGTTGTTATTGAAGATGGTGTGACATTATGGGGACAGGTAGGTGTAAATAAAACTTTAACCATTGGTAAAGGCGCAGAAGTTTTTGCACAAAGTGGTGTGCCTGGTAATATTCCTCCATTAAAAAAAGTATGGGGAAGTCCTTCTGAGGATGCACTTGTAAAGAAAAGAGAACTGGTATGGATAAAACGTATCCCTCAATTGTGGGAGAAAGTGATGGGAGGTTAATTGTTTTTGTATGCATTGAGTAATAAGCATTTCGCACCTGTTAAACCTTTAGTATAATTTCAGTGGCAGAATATTTATTCTTTACTAAAGTGAAAAAAATTATAAAAGTGAAATTAATTGCTCTGATAATTGTGCTTAGTTGCACAAATGTAACCACCAGTAAAAAGCCAGCAACAGATACAAATACAATTGTGTTTCCAACGGATAGTAATATACCTGCAGATACCGATGATCATAATAAAGGAGATAGTTCTACAATTGCTTTGGACTCCGCTGGTGCAACCATACAGCCTGAGGATACCAGTTCATTACATTGAAAACGAAAGAAGGCATTTATGATTGTGCTTTGAATGATGTTAGTACAATTAACAAATACCAATATATTTGTTGTACTATTCTTGCTGTTTTCGAGCATCTTTCCTTGGTTTTACACGGCTGATTCAAATCAATAATAAAATGGCAGACTGGCGCCAGGACATAGACGATCTTTTAAAGCACCAGGGTTTTGTAAAAAAACTGCCTGAGTTATCAGATCACGACCAAACAACAATTCAGGAATTTCTTGAAAATGTGGGAAAGCCTGCTTTCGAAAATATCAGCGACCAGCTTAATTCTTTCCAAAACGTACGCTCGGAAGTAATCCCCGCTAAAAAAACAGCTAATTCCGTAATTGAACCATTTGAACTTTTTGTTTATAAAATGGCACAGCCCAAGCTCACTTACAGGCTTCATTTCTCAAAAAAAGAAAATGGAGTACACATAAACGGTGAATACAGTATCCCAAATATCTACGGTGAAAATTCCCGCTTTCAAATTAGTAGCTTAGACAGAATTTTAGCCGGTACTACTGAAGAAGATATAGCAAGTGATTTCTTCTTTATTTTGAAATCAAAATTCTAAAACTGTCAGCTACTTAATACAACTACTCATAACTACTGGCTTTGTAATTCTTTCAAATTTATTACTGATTATCTAAACTCTATTAAGGGTTCAATTCTGTCGGTACATAATCGTATGGTAATTGATCTGCAAGGTTTTTCCAGCTCCAGTAACCATGATTAATCCAATGTTTCTGATCAATAAAAAAGCCATTTTGCTTTATTACAATTACATCCAGCAAATCAACATAAGAAATTTGCATAGTTACATTAAGAGGCAATTTAAACTGAGTGAGGTATTCTGTCTCGGGTGGTGTTTTTGTATAAGTGATGCTTGCTTTTTTAGGAAACCATAATTCCACATCAAAAGTTGAGTCATCCACTAAAAAGTAAGCAGTATCGTATGGATTCGCCAGGCGGCTGAATTTTCCTGCACCAGCTTTCGTCAACATGTCCACCGTAAATCCTTCTTCTTTTACTGCACTGTCGTAATAAGAACGCAGAAAATGCAATCGGGAGCCACGGTATACTTTATTTCGATTAACATTCCAGGTTATTTGTTGTGCAGTATCACCTTCCAAAGCCTGGTACAGGCAATTCCCCCGGTAAGAATTCATTTGTGTTTTATAATAATAAACAAAAGAATCAAGAGAGTAGCGGAGTTGATAACCCAATGCATTATTTAAAATCTGTAAGGGTTCTGTTGCAAGCACTTTTAATTTGTCACTTTTCTTGTAATAATAAAATTTAAGTGCGTCAGGATTTTCTAATGAAGTTTGTGCAGCATTAGGTGTGGCACCAATAAAATGTGCAATAAAAAAACTGCCATATTTTTCCCACCCGTCCGGCACTTCGTTGCTGCTTTTAATTACTACCTCACTTAAGCTATTATCTTCTTTCTGCAGTTGGATGTTAATGGTTTGATTTTCGTTGGCTTCAATATTTACCCGTTTGCTGGTATAGCCGGTGTACGAAACCACTAACTCGTAACCACCTCGTTTCAGTTGCAACTTAAAATTTCCTTCTTTATCAGTAATAGTTCCGAGGGTAGTGTTTTGTGCAAATACAGAGGCGCCTTCCAGTGGTAATTTAGTTTCTGCATCCAACACTTGCCCCATGATGGTGGATTGTGCAATGCCTGCCATACCATAAAATAACGCACCTGCTAAAAAAAAGAGAAAACGGATTTTCATGTAAAAATGATATTGTGGAACTCTTAACGTTCATTAGCGGGATGCAATTGCCTTAAGGCTATTATATTATTGTGAAGAGCTTGTTTATAATTTCCGCAGGCTTCTTTTATAACCTTTTCCAGTGGGGTGAATGAAAATTGTGGTAATGCTTCCAACAAAGCAGCATTAGCAAATTCTGTTTTGCTATGGGCAACACGTGCAGATTCTTTGGTGAGTAACGGTTTCCCATCTGTAAATAATGACTTCAGTCCCTCTAACCGCCATGCTATTTCACCCAAAAATGGTGTGGCTTTTTGAGCAGGACGTTTTTTCCCAAACTCATCTGCTATAGTGTTCAGCAATCGCCGAAAGCTCCAGTTGTCTGCATTTATGATAAATCTTTTTTCTGTTATGTTGGATTGCAATAATTGAACAGTGGCTTCTGCCACATCTTCTACACCAACAAAACCATTAATTCCTTCTGTGTACCACGAAATTCCTCGATAAACGTTTTTAAAAATTGCACAACTGGACGTATGCCAGTTACCATAACCAAGAATAGTACCTGGATTTACAACAACGCCATTCAGGCCTTCTCCGAAACCACGCCAGGCCTCCAACTCAGCTTTTCTTTTTGAAATAGCATAGTGTGTATTTGTTTTATTGTCTTCCCATTTTTTTTCTTCAGTAACTTTCTCTGATTTCAACGTACGTCCCAATGCAGCTACTGAGCTTATATGTACAAATCGGGTTATTGAATTTTCCAATGCTACGTTTACCACATTCGCCGTGCCTTCTACATTCACCCGGTACATTTGTTTGCGTTGCTGCCTGTTAAAAGAAACAATAGCGGCAGAATGAATAATAGCATCCACACCTTGCATAGCGTCGTGCAATGAAAAAACATCCAAAATATCTCCTTCTATCCATTTCACTTTTTGCAAAACATCTTCCTGTATAAAAAAAGGGGGCGGTGAGGACCGGTATATTGCCCTAACAGAAAAGCCTTTTTGAATTAAGTTTTTAATTATATATGCACCAAGAAATCCAGTGCCGCCGGTGACTAAGACTTGTTGAGTGGTTGACAAGTTGAAAGGATCAGGAGCGAAAGTAATCAACTTATTAACCTATCAACTTTTCAACTGTACATGTAGTATCCTTTTCCTGTTTTTTTCCCTAACTCATTATTCTCCACTTTTTCTTTTTGTATGTAGGAGGGCTTTAGCCTCTCAGGTTTATTTAGTTGTTCGAAGACAGAACAGCTAACTGCATAATTAACATCGTTGCCAATAAGGTCCATGAGTTTGAAGGGACCCATTTTAAAACCTTTACTTTCCAAAAGGCGGTCAATAACTTCAATACCCGCAATATCTTGTTCTGCTAACCGCAGTGATTCAATATAATAAGGCCTGGCAACACGGTTTACAATAAACCCAGGCGCATCTTTGCAGATAACAGCTGTTTTACCCATTTCACTTGCTAAACTAACAACTACTTCCGTTGTAGTTGAGTTTGTATATTCCGTCTTCACTACTTCTACCAATTTCATCAACGGTGCAGGATTGAAAAAGTGCATGCCTATTACACGTGGCGGATTATTAATTTGCTTGGCAATCTCTGTTACAGATAAAGACGATGTATTGGATGCAAAAATTGTTTCGCTGTGATTGATCTCAGCCAGTTGATTAAATAGCGAAACTTTAGCATCTGCTTTTTCAATGATAGCTTCAATAATTACGTCTGCAATGCACTCATGAAGATCGTTTGTGAAAGAAATATTTTTTAATATTTTACCCGCCTTCTCGTTGCTTATTTTTTGTTTTTCCACAAGCTTTTCTACATCTTTTTGAAGTTTCATTTTGGCATTTTGCAGTGCCTGCTTATTTAATTCATATAATATGGTATGAAGACCTGCCATAGCTGCAACCTGTGCAATACCGGTACCCATAGTACCGGCACCACAAATACAAATTGTATTAATTGTCATAATCGTCAAAGTTAGGTTGCCGCATTAAGCAAAAAAGCATATGCTTTTGTATCTTTAAGTATGCAACAAAAATTGCCGAAACCACTCATCTTTGGAATGCTGGTCTCATTGGCTACCGGAATTCTTACATTATTAATTCTTAAAACGGGTGCAAACAAAAAAAATAAACTTGCGAGAAAAGCACCACAACTGGATTTGGATAATCCGGGCTCACAGGATGATTTTCCAAAGCCACCAATAGAATCGGAAATAGGTTAAGGCCCCTCCAACCTCCCCTGCAGGGGAGGCTTACCATCACACTAAATCTATTCTTTGGCATTAGTTCTTAGCAGATGAGTTAGCACACAAGTTGAAAATTAAAATGCAGCTTGGCCTCCCTCGCCCTTGGAGAGAGAATGAGAGAGAGGCTTTTATACCGCACTTACAAACTGCCTCAAAAAACGTATATCATTTTCGCTAAAGAGGCGCAGATCGTTTACACCATAAAGTAACATGGCAGGCCGCTCAACACCCATTCCAAAAGCAAAGCCGGTATATTTATCACTGTCAATGCCACAGTTTTCCAAAACTTTTGGATGTACCATTCCGCATCCCAGGATTTCCACCCAACCAGTATGTTTGCATACACGGCAGCCCTTGCCATTACAAATAAAACAACTAATATCCATTTCCGCACTGGGTTCTGTAAAAGGAAAATAAGAAGGACGAAAACGTACCTGTACATCCTTCCCATACATTTGCTGCACAAAAAAGTATAGAGTTTGTTTCAGGTCAGCAAAGCTTACATGTTGATCAATATATAAACCTTCTATCTGGTGAAAAAAACAATGAGACCGTGCACTAACCGTTTCATTTCTATATACTCTGCCAGGGCAAATGATGCGGATTGGTAATTTCCCCTTCTGCATTTCCCGTATCTGCACATTGCTGGTATGCGTACGCAACAGCCAGTCCGTCCCGCCTGAGGAGGGATGGTTGATGTAAAAAGTATCCTGCATATCACGGGCAGGATGATTTTCGGGAAGATTTAACGCAGTAAAGTTGTGCCAGTCATCTTCAATTTCCGGACCATCGGCCACTGTAAATCCAAGGCGATGAAAAATTTCTATAATACGATTTTGCACCAAAGTAACAGGGTGACGGGTGCCAATTTCTATTGGATCACCGGGCAATGATAAATCCAGCTCGTCTTTTGAAATATGCTTTGTACTACCAGATGCATTTTTCAATGATTCGTAAGTAGTTTCTGCAAATAGTTTAAAGTCATTGAGTATTTGTCCAAACTCCCGCCGCTTTTCGGCGGACACAATTTTCATTTCTGCCATCAGGTTTTTTACAATGCCTTTAGATCCTAAATATTTTATGCGAAAAGATTCTGCAGCCTGTGCATCATTGGCTTTGTAAGCTTCCATTTCCGATTTGTAATTTTCTATTTGTTGCAGCAACTCGTTCATGAAGCAAAGATATAATCCCGGATTATGTGATAAGATTTTTAAACTAATAGTATGTACCTGTTTAATAGGAAATAACAATCCACCGAAATCTATATCAATCAGTGGAATCTGTGATTTATCTTGCATGTATGTCCGATTACCTGAATATTTCTGATTATTTACTTGCAATAAATAAGCATTCTTTTTTTGAAGGAGAATACAAAGAAGGGCAGATTGGAAATGTAATATCCGTTTATGAAGATCAATTTCCCGATGTAGATGATGCTGATATTGTGTTAATTGGATGCAACGAATGGAGAGGTAGCGGCAAAACAGATCAGGAAAATGGTGCGGACAAAATCAGAAAACAGTTTTATGAATTGCATTACTGGCACCACGATGTACAGCTTGCAGATATTGGCAACATTCGTCTTGGAAACAATTTAGCAGATACTTGTGCGGCTCTGAAAATAGTAATCAGCGAATTAGCAGAAATAAATAAAACAGTGGTGGTACTTGGTGGTTCTCACGATCTTACATTAGCTCAGTATCATGCATATGCAGATAACAAAAAGATGATAGATGCTGCCGGTGTTGATGCAATCATTGATATTGATTTAGATTCTTCGCAGCGCAGTAATAATTTTTTAATGGAAATGCTTACTGCAGAACCCAATTACTTGCGTCATTACAATCATATTGCGTTTCAAAGTTTTTTTGTTCATCCGCGTATGCTGGAAGCAATGGATAAGTTGCGTTTTGATTGTTATCGTTTGGGGAATGTAAAAGAACATATAGAAGATATGGAGCCAGTACTGCGCAACTGTCACCTGTTTACGTTTGATATTACAGCAATAGCACATGCATTTGCACCTGGTGGTGGTATTTCGCCTAATGGTTTAACGGGTGAGGAAGCAAGCATGCTGATGCAATATGCGGGTATGAGCAATAACGTAAAAAATATTGGAATTTATGGTTATGAATCTCAAAAAGATAAAGAAGATCTTACAGCAAAACAAATAAGCCACATGTTATGGTATTTGCTGGATGGTAAAAGCCGTGGAAATAAAGAAGCGGCAATGGATAATAAGGAATCGTTTAATGAATACCACACGGCATTTGCAGAAGTGGAAACACTTTTTATTCAAAGTAAAAAAACAGGCCGCTGGTGGATGCAATTGCCTGATAAACAATTTATAGCCTGTACTTACAAAGATTATTTGCTTGCCAGCAGTAACGAAATTCCTGAGCGTTGGCTACGGGCACAGGAGAGGCAATAAGCCAATGTGATAATTTGCTGATGTGCTATATGCAAATATGAAACTGCGAAAATGAAAAAATACACCTTGTGGTTTGTAGCTTGTGCCTTGTTTACAACAAGCTGCAGTTTACAAAAACAACTTAGCGGTTCAGCAGAAAAAACCATCAGAGATTCTTCGCTTTTAACTGCACATGTGGGCATTTCCATTTTTGACGCAGACGCCAATCGGTACCTGTACAACTACCAGGGTGATAAATACTTTGTTCCTGCAAGCAATACAAAAATTCCAACTTGTTATGCTGCAATGAAGTATTTGGGTGATAGTATTCCTGGTTTAGAGGTAACACAACTGCAAAATCATTTGTTTATCACAGGCACAGGTGACCCAACATTGCTTCATGAAGATTTTAAAGTTCACCCGGTATACAATTTCTTGAAATCTCTTGACCAAGGGAAAGAAACGGTGTGGTTTGGAAGTAAAGGATGGGAGGCGACTGCCTTAGGATCTGGTTGGGCATGGAACGACTTTGATGCTGCATATATGGTTGAACGAAGTAGTTTTCCTGTTTATGGTAACATAGTAACTTTTAGCGGCAGGTTTGATTCTATTAGGATTTTTCCAAAAGGCTTTAAGGATTCCATACACGAATATTCAGTACCCGGAGGCTACTTAAGTAGCGTTACACGTTCACAATACAATAATCGTTTCAACACATATTCATACGGCAAATCAAATCGAGTCATTCAAGTACCGTTCATAACCTCTGTACGACTCAACTTGCAATTGTTTGAAGACAGTTTGAAAAATACCCGGAAAATTGTTCCTCCAGACTGGCCACCTCGTGTTATGGAGAATGTTCAGAGCTCATCTCCAAAGAGTTACAAAATCTTTTCTCAACCCACCGACTCCCTACTAAAACCCATGATGCACCGCAGTGATAACTTTTTTGCCGAACAAAGTTTATTAATGGTAAGCAATGAGGCTTTGGGTGTAATGAATGATGCAAAGATCATTGACACCATTCTAAAAACAGATTTCAAAGACCTACCGCAAAGGCCTCGTTGGGCAGATGGCTCGGGCCTTAGCCGTTATAATTTGTTTACTCCACAGGATTTTGTTATCATACTTCAAAAAATGAAAAATGAGTTTGGAATGGATCGGATTAAGGAAATTTTTCCAACAGGCGGTGAGGGAACATTAAGCAGTTACTATAAAAGCGACAGCACTTTTATTTATGCAAAAACGGGCACACTTTCCGGAGTAGTGGCTTTGAGTGGGTTTTTATATACAAAAAAGAACAAGCAATTAATCTTTTCTGTGTTGGTTAATAACCACAATAGTTCTGCAACCGCAATTAGAAGGGCAGTAGAAAGGTTTCTTCAAGGGGTACGGAATAAGTATTAAACATTATCAGGCTGAGATGCCGAAACCTCAACTTTCATATTCTAAGCATCCTTTATTCTAGGAAGGTCTTGAAATAATAAAAATTGATGTCGATAGTAATTGTAAATAGCTGCTTTGTGCGACTGTAAGTCCTCCCTTCGGGAGGATTAGGTGGGCTTCCCAAACATCTTCTCCAAACCATCTCTCTTAAATTCTAAATAAGTTAGCTTACCTAAAGGCGTACTATTAGGTTGGGAGCAGTTAAATAAATCCTGCACAAGGTTTTGCATTTCTTTTTCTGTTAATGCTGTACCGGTTTTCACCGCCTGGTGCCATGCCACTGACCGTACCAATATTTCTCTTTTTGAACATTTCAATTCATTGCTAAAATGCTTGAACTGCTCCAGAATTTTTTCCAGTACTATCGTTTCATTTCCTGTGTCCACATCAGCAGGTGTGCCTTGCACAACAAATGCATGTTTACCAAATGGTTCCACTAAATATCCAATCAGTTGTAAGTCTGGTAATAAATCATGTAAAAGCACTGCATCAGAAGGGTTAAGTTCAATAGTGGCAGGGAAAAGACTACGCTGTGTTGCCACCGGCTTGCCTTGCAAGGCGTTGATCAGCCTTTCATAAATAACCCGTTCATGGGCCGACTGCTGGTGAATCAATAAAAATTTATCTCCAGCCGGTAACAATATATAGCAGTTAAAAAGCTGCGTAAGCTTAACATCATCATTTATGGTAAATAGTTGCGATGCTGTTTGCGCATTACCCATTAATGAATTAAAACTTCCAAATTCAGATTTTTGAACTTCTGGTTGAGTGAAGTATGATGAGGAACCAGGGAATTTCCCATTTGCTACTTCATTCCATGGCTTTAGCGTTTTTTCTATACCGGCATCAATTACGTGAGCTTGGTTAGCCTGGGTAAAGGCTTGAAAAATGGACGATGATTTTGTTGCCGTTTGTTTATCTTCTGTAAATGGTTGCTGAACAGATTCCAATTGTTGTATAGATGGGTCAAGATCAAAATCTAAAGTTGGTGTTATGCTGAACTGTGCTAAAGCATGTTTGACTGCGGCCTGAACAAAAGCATAAACTATTTTCTCATCCTCAAACTTTATCTCCTGCTTGGTAGGATGCACATTTACATCTACCTGCACAGGATCCAGTTCAATAAACAAAACATACATTGGAAAGCTGTCCCTTGCAATTACATCCTGGTATGCATTTAATACTGCGTGGTTGAGGTAGGCGCTTTTTATAAAGCGGTTATTTACAAAAAAGTATTGATCACCTCTTGTTTTCTTTGCTGTTTCGGGCTTTCCCGCAAAACCATAAATATTCAAATAATCAGTTTCTTCCTTTACTGTTACCAGTTTAGTATTATAGTTACTACCTAAAAGTTGAAGAACCCGTTGTTTTAAGGTTCCTGCTTCCAGGTGAAACAATTGCTGGCCATTACTTGTTAATGAGAAGAAAATAGAAGGAAAAGCAAGCGCAACTCTTATAAATTCATCTACAATATGCCGCATTTCTGCAGCATTGCTCTTCAGGAAATTTCTTCGGGCTGGCACATTGAAGAACAAATTTTTCATGGTAATAGAAGTGCCGACCGGTGTGGCGACAGGCGATTGTTTTACTACTACACTGTTTTCAATTTCAATGCAGGTGCCAACTTCGGCATCTGCTTTTCTGGTACGTAATTCCACCTGTGCAACTGCCGCTATAGAAGCCAGCGCCTCTCCGCGGAACCCCATAGTACGAATGTGGAACAGATCTTCAATGGACTGAATTTTTGAAGTGGCATGTCGCTCAAAACTCATACGGGCATCAGTTTCGCTCATTCCGGTGCCATTATCAGTTACTTGTATCAATGCCTTTCCTGCATCATTTACAAATAATTTAATTTCTGTTGCACCGGCATCTACTGCATTTTCCATCAATTCCTTTACAGCGCTTGCCGGGCGTTGTATCACTTCACCGGCAGCAATCTGGTTAGCAATATTATCCGGCAGTAATTGAATTTTATCAGGCATTATACACTACTTATTCATTCAAAAATACTAATTGAAAATTGATAAGTTTTTGCAATAACAAGCTCGTTTTTATATAATCAATATGGATACGGATATAAACAGCCAAGGTGAATGTTGCAAAAAATCAATTCACTATCTTAAAATTAGATAATCAGGAAGAGTGCTTTCTGCGCAGGTAAGCTATTTGTCCTAAATTGTGTTTTGATTATGAAAAAGTATCTTTTAACCGGGCTAATAATAATTGCATCTTTTACAGTTTTTGCGCAATACCACAGCACTTTATCTGAAAAGAAATGGGTAGATAGTGTTTTTAAATCCCTTGGCAAAGAACAGCGTATTGCACAGCTAATGGTTATACGTGCCCATAGCAACCTAGGTACGGAACATGTAAAAGGAGTAATAAACCTAATTAATAAATACAACGTAGGCGCATTGTGTTTTTTCCAGGGAGGTCCGGTGCGTCAAGCCAATCTTACCAATTTATACCAATCCATTGCAAAAACTCCCATAATGGTAACCATAGATGGTGAATGGGGATTGGGAATGCGGCTGGACAGTGTATTGAAATTTCCTTACCAGTTAACATTAGGTGCATTGCAGGATGAAAGTATTGTGTACAAAATGGGAGTGGCCGTTGGTGAGCAATGCAAACGCATTGGCGTACATGTAAACTATGCACCGGTAGTGGACATTAATAATAACCCAAATAATCCCGTTATTGGCTACCGGTCTTTCGGAGAAGATAAATACAGGGTGGCAGAACTGGGAGTAGCTTACACAAGAGGTATGCAGGATGCAGGCATTATGGCTTGCGCAAAACATTTTCCCGGGCATGGGGATACTGAAGTGGATTCACACTATGATCTTCCATTGATCAATAAAAGCATCAGGCAATTAGATTCATTAGAGTTATACCCATTTGAGCAACTTTTTAAAGCAGGTGTAGGAAGCGTTATGATAGCGCATTTATATATACCAGCTATAGATAAAACGGCCAACAGGGCAACATCTCTTTCTAAAAAAAATGTAACGGATCTGTTGAAAGATGATTTAAAGTTTGCAGGTCTTACGTTTACGGACGCTCTTGAGATGAAGGGAGTTTCCAAGTTTTTTCCTGCAGGCGAAGCAGCCGTACAAGCCTTGATTGCAGGTAATGATATGTTGTGTTTGCCGGAAGATGTTCCTGCTGCAATCAATGCTATCCAGGCAGCTATAAAAAGAAAGAAGTTGAAGTGGAAAGACATAGATGAAAAAGTAAAAAAAGTGCTGCATGCAAAATACCAGTTGGGTTTAAATAAGGAGCAAAGAATAAATACTAATAATTTACTGCAGGATTTAAATGCAAAGACAGGGGAGATAAAAAAACTGGTGGCACGCAATGCAGTTACCGTTTTGCGAAATGATGTAAATGTGTTTCCCTTTAAGCCGCAGCAAAAAATTGCATATGTTGGTATTGGCACAAATGAATTAAATGCTTTTGGAAAAAGGTTAACGCAGGATTTTAATGCAGAGCCCTTTTTGTTTTCTTACAAAGACAATGCAGATAAAGCGGCAACCATTGCTCAACAAATAACCAATGGTAAATATGATGCTGTAATTATTGGAGTGCACGATTATAGTTTGCGACCTGCAAACAATTATAATATTTCTGCCGCTGCAATCAAGTTATGGAATACCCTTCAAAGCTCTAATGCTGTTACTTTACTTTTTGGAAATGTATATGCTGCAAAAAATTTCTGTACAGCTAAAACTTTAGTAGCTATGCACCAGGACGACTGGCTTTTTCATGCAGCGGCTGCAGATTTTTTAAGAGGCGCAGTACCTGCAAAAGGTAAACTGCCCGTTACAGTTTGCAGTATTAATTACGGAACGGGCATTGCTGTAAGTAATTTAACTCCTGTTGGCAGTTCTTCAGCCTGGCTCACAATTGATAGCATTGTACATGATGCTATTGATAAAAAGGCATTTCCCGGCGCAATAGTATTTGCAACACACAAAGGCAAAATAAAATACCACAAGGCATTTGGCAGATACGAATACGATTCTACTTCTTTGCCTGTTACATTGGAGAGCATTTACGACCTTGCTTCCGTAACTAAAATCTCTGCTACCACTGTTGCAGTAATGAAATTATACGATGAGGGTAAATTAGATTTGAATAAAACCATTGGTGATTATCTTCCGTGGACGGCGGGCTCCGGTAAAGAAAGTTTAACCATCCGAAATATTTTGTTACACCAGGCTGGTCTTGTTCCATTTATTCCTTTTTATAAAGAAACTATTGATACTGCTACAGGCGCTCCATCTGCTGCCTTGTACAGCACAGCTCCGGATACCAGCTTTAGCATTCCTGTGGCACGCAATATTTACCTCCGGAAAGACTGGCAGGATACCATTTTTCACCGCATTTTAGTTAGCCCTTTAACTGCAGCAAATAAATATGTTTACAGTGATAATGATTTTATTTTTTTAGGAAAAATTGTAGAAGCCATAAGTGGGATGTCATTAGACCAATATGTACAAAAACAATTTTATGCCCCTTTGGGAATGACAACAACCGGCTTTAATGCAGGGCAGCGGTTTGGAGTAGAAAGGGTGGTGCCTACCGAGGAAGAAAAACACTTCCGCCAGCAATTGCTACAGGGTTCGGTGCATGATGAAGGAGCCAGCTTGTTTGGTGGTGTTGCAGGACATGCAGGTTTATTTTCTAATGCGTATGATTTATCGCTTTTGTATCAAATGTTGCTTAATGGCGGAGAATTAAGTCATGAACGCTATCTGAGCCCTGAGACAATAAAACTTTTTACATCTTATCAGAGTGATGTAAGCCGCAGGGGTTTAGGTTTTGACAAGCCAGAAAAAGATGCCATCGGTACAAAAAACCGTTATCCTTCAGCCCTGGCCTCACCGGAAACTTTTGGGCATACAGGTTTTACTGGCACTTGTGTATGGGCTGATCCTGAGTACAATCTTGTATATATTTTTTTATCCAATAGGGTTAATCCTACCCGAAACAATAATAAACTTGGCCAGTTAGGTGTTCGTGGTAATATTCAGGATGCTATTTACACCGCTATCAAAAAAGAAGAGGCGTACCGTATGAGTGCGGCACAGGCGAGATCATTTTAATGTTCTCCCGGCGATCAAAAAAGCTTTCCATTTATATTACTTTTTGAATTGACTATTGTTGGTATTATCTGGCCCCTTGTTAGGCGGCTTTCTTTGATGTGGCTTATTGGTACTATTACCCTGTTTGAAGTTTTTTTGCAGATTAATGGGGCCTCGTTCGGGTTGGTTTCCCTGTTGCGCTGGTCGTCCTTGTTTTTGAGGTCCTTGTTTTTGATGCCTTTTTTTATCGGCTTTTTCCAGGCTTTTTAAAGTAATATGCCCTACTACATCTACAAATTCTGGTTCCACTTCTTTTGACTTTGTAGAAGTAACCTCTACTGGCTCTAATTCTTCAGGAACAATATTCCTGGCATTTAATGCGCAGAGTTCTTTTACCCGTTCAATTGCTAATGGGTATTGTTTACTGCTATCCGGCAGAACATACCACATAAGATTCTTAAAAATATCTTTCTTAATTAATGTAGCGGTGCCTCTTGTCACCTGTAGTATATCCGCATTTTCCGGAAAACCCTGGAGGGCATCCAGGTAAGTATCTAATTCATAATTTAAACAGCACTTAAGTCGTCCACATTGACCGCTGAGCTTTGTTTGGTTAATGGATAAGTTCTGGTAACGGGCCGCAGCAGTATTTACTGATTTAAAATCGGTGAGCCATGTAGCGCAGCATAATTCTCTACCGCAACTGCCTATGCCGCCGATCTTACCCGCTTCCTGACGGGCACCAATCTGCCGCATTTCTACTTTTACTCTGAATTCTGAAGCATAAATTTTTATAAGCTCTCTAAAATCTACCCGGTCATCAGCAATGTAATAGAAAGTAGCTTTTTTGCCATCCGCCTGAAATTCAATTTGGCTCATCTTCAGGTTTAGCCTCAATTGGCGTGCTATAGCACGGCTTCTAACTAAGGCTTCTTTTTCCCGAGCTTTATTTTGTTTGCAAAGTTCCAGGTCCCGCTCCGATGCCCTGCGTAAAACTCTTTTAAGGTCTCTTCCAAATTCATCTACACCTTTCTTTTTTAATTGAAGCCTTACTATTTCTCCTGTTAAGGACACCTCGCCCACATCAAAACCACTAACTCCTTCTACCGCAATTAAATCGCCCTTTTCAAAAGGCTGAAGCATATTATTTCTGAAAAAATCTTTGCGACTTCCCTGGTTGAAACTTACTTCTATAATCTTGCACACACTATCAATATCATTTATAGGCAGGTTCACCAACCAATCGTATGCATTCATGCGGTTACAGCTATTAGTGCCGCAACTGCCATTACTTTTGCATCCGCCTGGGGTAGAGTTGCCAGTTCCACAATTAGTACATCCCATAATCTATTTATTCAAATAATAAAATTCAGGAGGCGGACTGAGGAACTGTTGTAAAGAAGTACAAGCGCTTGTAGAAACTCACTTATTGCCTGTAGCAGGCAGTACACTTGCTCACAGACAGCAGAAAGATATTGCTGAGAAGCCATTAGAAAATGACTAAAGAACTATATCTTTTAAGCATTAGCAATATTATTGTTTTATACTAAGTATTCGATAGTGTGTTTCATACCTTCCTTCGCACATCAGCCCAGATAACCCCTGATATATGTTGAAACCTCTTAACGAGGTGTACGCAAATATAATTTTTTCTAAGTACAGATGCAACATCCCGCGTTTCTATACAGTTACCACCATGTTGTTTTTAACAATATGAAATATTTTAATGGTGAGAGAATGAAACAGGAGTTTGGCATTGGCATTACGTTCTATATAATAGGTGGCTTTATTTAACTCTTCTGCAATAGCCTGTTGCTGTTCCAGGCTCATCATCTTATTAATCCGGGAAATAAAGTCTTTTTCTTTAGCAGGTATAGCCTGCAAAAGATTTTCCTTCATTTCTTCGTTTGCTACATACAACCGCACAGCCTGCTCCAGAAAGTGTGTAAAGTAGCCTAAAAATTGTTTTTGCTTTTCTCTGCCTAACCTTGCCACCTCCTCTATAAACTTTACCTGAGCAATAGGCTGGTATTTGATAATAGAATTTAACCACTCACGCAAAAGGTTATGGAAGTCTTCATCTGCATGTTGCAGCAGGTGCAGCGCTTCCCTGTAATTGCCTTCGCTGCTGTTTGCTAATTGTTTTGCCACCTCGGGTGAACAATTGCTTCTTTCCATCAGTGCTTTTTCAATAGCATCTTTTTGCAGGACAGGAATTTTTATCAGCTGGCAGCGAGATACTATAGTAGTAAGAATTGCTGATTCATTTTCTGATATAAGAATAAACAAAGTATTTTCCGACGGCTCTTCAATCAACTTTAATAATTTATTCCCTTCCTTTCCCAGATATTCCGGCATCCACATAATCAATATTTTATACCCGCTTTGAAAACTTTTCAGATTTAGCTTGCGAATAATTTCATTGCATTCCTGTGCAGTAATATTGCCTTGCCTGTTGTCGGCACCTATATAAACAAGCCAGTCATATATATTACCGTAAGGGTATAGTTGGATAAATTCCCGCCACTCAGCAGCATAATCTGCACTTACCGGAGCACTTCCGGGCTTTTTTGAAACAACGGGATAAGAAAAATGAATATCGGGGTGAATAAGTTGTTGAGCTTTTACGCAGGAAGGACACGTGCTACATGAGTCTTCCCGCATGTTGGTTTGCAGATTGGATAATTCAACCTTTGGATTACCAAATAAATCCACCTCAGCCTCTGTTTGCAAATTTACCGGGGATGAGTTACAGACAAGATATTGTGCAAAGGCAATCGCTAACGGTAAAGCACCGCTACCTTCTTTACCCAAAAACAATAATGCATGGCTAAGCCTGTTTTGCTGAACCATATGGACGAGGCGCTGCTTTACTTCTGGTTGGCCTATAATGTTGTTGAACTGCATTGTCAACCACGATTTCAGGCGATAATACGGAATTGTAGGAGAATAAAAAAGCTGTCTACTGACAGCTCACTTTAATAAGAAGTTTACCTACGAGGTTATACTTCAATTCAGGTATTTTGTAATGTCCTCACTCATTGGCTTTACTTTAGTGGAAAATACTTTCACCAATTTCCCTTTTTCATTTACAAGAAACTTTGTGAAGTTCCATTTTATTACGGGGTCCTCTGCACCTATTTTTTTTGCTTCTTTTGTAAGGTATTTAAAAAGCGGGTGAGCATCATTGCCTGTTACAGAAACCTTTTCAGCCATAGGAAAAGTAACTCCGTAATTTCTCTTGCAGAATTCTTTTATCTCGGTATTGCTCCCGGGTTCCTGCCCTCCAAAATTGTTCGCAGGAAAACCTACTATTACCAGTTTACCTTTATATTTTTCATAAAGCTTTTGTAATTCTTCATACTGAGGTGTTTGTCCACATTGAGAAGCGGTGTTTACAATTAAAATTTTTTTACCCTTGTATTTTGAAAAATCAATAGTACCACCCTCTAAAGAAGGCACTTTGTATCTATAAACAGGGCTTCCTATAGAGAAAGAGGATAAAATCATAGCAAGCAAGAGTGTTTTCATAATTGTTTATTGAATCCAAATTCAAAGATAGTAAAGTTCTATCTCTACATAACCTAACGTATTCGGTTGATTTCTACTGCTTTTCATAAGCGCCTAAGTCAGGTAAACCAATAGGACGGATGTTTCCATCAAGATCTAATAGCACACTGGTATTTACACCTTTATTAATAGCAGGAGATATTTCTTTTAACCGGAAGCTGAAAATTTTTCTTGTTGCATTAACGGTGTCAAATTGGGGATCCTGATCGTTAATTGCTTCGGTAATTGCTGTATTGTCCGGATTTTTTTTAACCCTCCACAACACACGATCGAATGCAACATTGAAAACTGTGCTCCCGCTTTTTGTTACAACCACTTCATTATCTACCAACCCGCCACCCTCCCCCCAAAAAATACAATTTCTGAATAAAGCGTTGAGGTTGCTGGTAAAAATATTGTTGTTTTCAGTTAAATAATTACTTACAAGCAATACAGGATCTTTATGTTGAACGAAATTGCTGGACAAAGTTGCCACAGTGCAATGTATAAACTGATAATTACCGCCTTTTAACAGCACCACATTTTTACCGCAATTGCTTATTAATACATTACGTGCAGTAATGCTGGTGTTGATTCCAATCAATCCAGCGTCGTATGCATTGTCTATTATGGTTTCGTTCAGTGTAAGCTTTGGGTTTGCACTTGCAGGCTCACTTACCACAACAGCCTGGTAAGCATTTTTTATAATTGCAAATTGAAAAGAATTGTTTTTGCTGGTAACTGTAAAAAATATTCCGGGCCAACTGGCGGGAAAGTCCCGGTAGGGATCGTCTAACCTGTCTCCTGTAAAAATAACCCTAGTGCTGTCCCATTTTTCTCCGGTAACATTCAAAGTTCCTTTTACAATAATTGGCGCATCCGCATGTACATAAATTTGGCTGCCCTTATTTATGGTAAGTTGCACATTTTCATTAATTACTAAACCGCCTATAATAACGTATGGAAGATCATTATTCCAGCTTTCATTTGCTGTTATTTCTTTGTTTCTCAAAAAATGAGCATTTTGTCCATATGCTTCTAACTGAACCCAATTTTTATTCCCATTATAGATTATTTCAATACTGTCCCTTACCAAAAACGGCAAATTACCCGCAGCAGGGTTAATACTTACTGAAACAAATACATGTAGGCTATCATTAGCTGCTACGCTAATATTATCAGCTTGCGGTCCAGGTATACCATCTGCATTTATTTTAAAAGGAGAGTTTACGCCGCCTGCCAACCGTATGCTGCCGATACGGATACCCTGGGAATTATTGTTGAAAATTTTAAAAGACTGTGAAATTGACCCGGTCGTAGTGAAGACAGTGTCAAAATGCAAAGTATCCTTATTCGTTGTAAGCACTGCATCCGCACTATCAGTAAAAGATTCTTTCCTGCAGGAAAAAATTAATAACACAGTTATAAATAAAAACAATCGCCTCACTTGTGCAACATTAACTATAAAAATACATTAGCCCGATGAAAAGCAAAGAGTGGCGATACTTAAACGTACATCAGGAGCTTGCAACACCACACTGCCGCAAGCTTCTAATGTGGCACCGGTTGTAACAACATCATCAACCAGTAAAATATGCCGCCCTGCAATTTCTTTTTCTTTCACTAACTCAAACTTTCCTTCCATATTTTGCCATCGTTCTACACGGCTTTTATTTGTCTGGCTTTCTGTTTGGTGCGGTCGTCTTACGACATGTTTTAAAACTGGTTTCTTCAGCACTTCAGCAATACCATCACATAATACTGCCGCCTGATTATAACCTCTTTTCCTCTCTCTTTGCGGAAATAACGGCAGAGGCACCAAGGCATCAATAACTGCAAACCGATCAGTTGCGGCTAACTGGTGACCCATAAGCTCACCCAGATAAAAACCTAATTCTTTATTGCCCTTGTACTTAAACTGGTGCATAAGACGTTGCATTAAAGATTCTTTGGTAAAATAATATTGCGCAGTTGCATTAGGCACCGGCAAGCGGCCCCAGAATATCTTTTCGATAGGATTATTATTGTGTAAATGAAAATTTGTTTGGGGTAAGGAAGAAAGACAATGTAAGCACAAGAAACTCTCACTATCCAACACATCACTACCGCAGCCTTCGCATACGTTTGGAAATGCAAGGTGCAATAATGATTCTTTTATATCCAAGAACCAGGATTTTGATGATTTAAAGGGATTATGCAGAGAGGTGGTCAGATAGTTTAGTTTTGTACAAGATATTTAAAAATTATTCTCCAATCATTAATCCAGCTATTCATATTTTTAAAACAAATATTTATAAACCTCATCTACCCTGCTCATTGTAATTACTTCAATATTAAAGCGGTGCTTTAATAATCCTTTTTGGCTATAGCGGGACACAATAATTTTTTCAAAGCCCAATTTTTCTGCTTCTGCTATGCGTTGTTCAATTCTATTAACAGCTCTTATCTCACCACTTAACCCAACTTCCCCTGCAAAACAAATGTTGTGCGGTATAGCCACATCTTCATAAGAAGAAAGTAAGGCACTTAATACTGCAAGGTCTATTGATGGGTCTTCTACCTTCAAGCCTCCCGCTATATTTAGAAAAACATCTTTAACACCAAAATAAAAACCACCCCTCTTTTCCAATACCGCCAGTAATAACTGCAAACGCCTCAGGTCAAATCCTGTAACGGTACGTTGTGGTGTGCCATATACTGACTGTGTTACCAGTGCCTGTACTTCAATCAGCAATGGCCGCTGTCCCTCGATTGTTGCGGCAATTGCAATTCCGCTAAGCAGATCTTCTTTTTGGGTGATGAGAATCTCACTTGGATTGGTTACAGCATTCATGCCATCATCATTCATTTGATAAATACCTAGTTCTGCAGTGCTACCAAAACGGTTTTTAATCGTTCGCAGAATGCGGTAAGCATAATGCCGGTCACCTTCAAATTGTAGCACAGTATCTACCATATGCTCTAAAAGTTTAGGGCCAGCAATGCTGCCTTCTTTGGTTATATGACCAATTAAAAAAACAGGTGTGGCAGTTTCTTTGGCAAATTGTTGAAATTCGGCTGCACACTCCCGTATCTGCGAAACACTGCCGGGAGATGAATCAATAAAAGGTGATTGCAACGTTTGAATGGAATCAACAATAATTAACTGCGGTTTTAATTTTTTTATTTCCTGGAAAATATTTTGAGTTGATGTTTCGGTTAGCAGATAAAAATTGTCACTTTGCATCTTTAATCTTTCAGCCCTCATTTTTATTTGCTGTTCACTTTCTTCTCCACTTATGTAAAGAGTTATTACATCCGGAAGTTGCAACCCCATTTGCAAAAACAAAGTAGATTTTCCTATGCCAGGTTCGCCTGCTATCAGCACAATGCTTCCCGGAACTATGCCGCCGCCTAGTACACGATTTAATTCCGGATCAGAAGTGGATATTCTGTATGCATCTTTACTTTGTACTTTATTAAGTGCCTTTATTTTTTTTTCGGAACTATTATCTGAGTACTGGTGCCAGTCATTTACATTTTTTTTTATGTCCTTTTGAACAAGTTCTTCCACAAACGTATTCCACTGTTGGCAAGCCGGGCACTTGCCAACCCACTTTGTACTTTCGTACCCACAGTTTTGACAAAAGAATGCTGTTTTAATCTTGGACATTAATTAAAGTTATAGTACCAGAGATAAAAAGTAGAAGTAAAATGTTTGAAAAAACGCAAGAAATGCATACAGGAAAAAGGGCTGATCCGAAGACCAACCCCTTACTTACTAACCCATTAAATTCTGCCACTAAATTACAAATCTGCAGCACATTGCAAAATAATTTTTTGTTGTTGTGAATAACTTTTAAAGATGATAAAATCAAATAATATTAAAACAGAGAAATCATATATTACTGATTATCAACAATATAATTGGACCTGAAAACCCAAATTATTGTTGATGCTGCTAATGTGGCAGTATGTTTTCCGAAAAAGAGCTTATACTGGCATAAGGTATTATAAAATTCCTTAAAAGCTAACAAATAACCCTAAATTAAGAGGGTTTGGTTATAGATTTGAGGGAATAATCAAAAAAGAAAATGACTGCATCAATCTGGATTGTGTCTCTAATTTTTATTGGAATTAGCATGCTGGTTTCTGCAATAATGAAAAGCAGGTTTTCAGCATATAGTAAAATACCATTAGCTGCCCGACTTACAGGTAAAGATGTGGCTGAAAAAATGCTGAAAGAGAATGGAATTTATGATGTAAAAGTAATTTCTGTAGAAGGATTTTTAAGTGACCACTATAACCCGTTGACCAAAACAGTTAATCTAAGCCCGGAAGTATATAATAATTACAGTGTGGCTGCCGCCGCTGTAGCTGCGCATGAGTGCGGCCATGCAGTACAACATGCTGATGCTTATAGCTGGTTAATGTTGCGAAGTAAGTTGGTGCCTGCGGTACAGTTTAGCTCCACTCTTGTAAATTGGGTGTTATTAATAGGTGTTCTGATGGCAAGTTCCGGTAACACTACATTGTTATTAGTAGGTATTGGTCTTTTTGCTCTAACCGTATTATTTTCACTGATAACATTACCTGTCGAGTTTGATGCCAGCAAAAGAGCTCTAGCATGGTTAAACAGAACTGATATTACTACTCCCCAGGAATATCCTAAAGCAAAAAATGCACTTACTTGGGCTGCAATGACTTACGTAGTAGCTGCGTTGGCTGCTGTAGTTACCCTGGTACAATACATTATGGTGTACATGGGCAGCAGGGATAGAAGTTAATTTTCGAACACTTTAAAAAAGCCATGCAGCTATCGCATGGTTTTCTTTGTTCTGTGAGGAGGTTATTACTTGCTTTACAGTATCCAAAGATCAAACTATCATGGAAAGGTCACTTTTATTTTTTTTACTTGTGGGGGTTTTATCATGTAAAGGTCTTTTTCAATATAGTCCTAATGAAATAAGGCTGGAGGATAGCGAGAAAAATTTAAACGCTAAAAACATTCAAAAAATTCAAAGTCTCGTAAACGGAGATAGTGTAAAGTTTATTCTTATTGGCGACTCACAACGATTTTATGATGAGGTAGAAGAATTTGTAAGTGAAGTTAACCAATTGCAAAACATTGCTTTTGTAGTGTTGGCAGGCGATATAACAGACTATGGATTAAATAAAGAATTTCAATGGATTAACAGAAGTCTTTCTAAGCTTCGTATTCCCTATGTGGCAGTTATAGGCAACCATGATATGTTGGCTAATGGCAGATTCGTTTACAAAGAAATGTTTGGTCCTGAGAACTTTTCTTTTAGTTATAATAAAAATAAATTCATCTGCTTAAATTCCAATTCACTGGAGGTAGGGTATAATGGCTCACTTCCGGATATATCATGGCTCACCCACCAACTCTCTGATCTTGCCAACTACAACCATGCATTTGTAATTTCTCACATCCCACCTTTTGATGTAGCATTCGATAAGAAGTTAGAACAATCCTATGTCTCATTGCTGGCTGCCAGCAAAAAAGTAAAATTATCTATGCATGGGCATCAACATAGATATCAACTTTCAGAACCTTATGGCGATGGAATAAAATATCTTGTTATAGGATCACAAAACAAAAGGAATTATGCCATTGTAACAGTGTGGAATGATCAATATAAAATAGAAGAAATCTATTACTGATTATGAAAAAATGGATTCTGTTATTATCTACACTTATGCTGATTTTTTCTTTGTTTGGTCAGGAAGCACCGAAGAAAAGTAAAGCAGTACCTGATTATATAAAGCTTCAGTTTGCCGGGGGAGTTGGTTTTGCATCTGTAGGTTTAGGCTACGATATCCGGGATAAAAAAATAGAAGGGGACATACTTTATGGGTATGTACCCGAAAAAATTGGCGGAACCTCCATTCATACTCTCACCGGTAAGGTAACCTGGTTTCCACTAAGCAACATAAGCCTGAAGGAGATTCAGATAAAACCTCTGTCCTTAGGCTTTTTAGTTAATTACACATTTGGAAGTCAGTATTTTCTTTTTTCTCCTGAAAATTACCCGTTGGACTATTACGGATACCCAACAGCAATGCATTTAGGTGTATTTGTTGGAGGGCAGGTAAACAAAACATTATCAGATAACACTCTGTTTAACCGCATCTCACTTTATTATGAATTAGGCACAAACGACGTGGAACTGGTAAGCTATGCGACCAACACAAAGGCTTTAAAAATCACAGACATCTTTAATTTAGGTATAGGGGTGAAAACTTCTTTTTAGGGAGTGCCGGGAGCATTCATTCAGTAACGAATTCGAACCACGTGTACAACAACAGAATCCAACCTTTTCTTTGATAAAGGCTACCGATACTATTTTAAATTTAAACTTCTCCATAAGAAAAAATTCCTGTTTGGCTGTGTTTTGTACAGACATCGACAAAGAAAACAATTTTCATAGGATCGCTGCGCGAATGGACAAGTTTGTTATAAAAGCGTTAAATATGATGAACGTGAAAAGTATGTCTAACGTTAAAACGGATCTGAACTGTAATTTACCCCTCGGAAATATTCTCCCGAAATTTTATTTTAATGTTACCCATGCTGATGCAGCTGGTGGCAGCTATGGAACATACCCATTACATTGAAAAAAGACTGATTTTTTCTTATGTTGCTAATTATAATTAGGGCTTTTTGTAAGAAAAGCCTTTTTTTATATCATCATCAAGGGAACTAAAATATTGGTATAATTTAATAATAAAATAAGTATTCGAAGCTGTTCAATTGGGCAGCTTTTTTTTGAGAATTTAGAGCTACAACTTAATTTCTTCATTGCCTTTATCAAAGAATTTAAACTCTGTAAGATGATAGTTGCTGTCAGGTTTTATTTTGATGGTTTGTTTGAATTTTCTCCTCCAAATAGCAGCTTTGCTCCACAACCATCCTTTTGTAAGGTATGCATGAACAATGGGGTGAACAGCAATTGTAAGATTGCTGTGTTTATGTGTAATCAGGTAACTTAAATTCTTTTCTATTTCATCCTCTAATATTAATGTGGAAGAAATTTTTCCGGTACCATAGCAAGTTGGGCAAAGCTCCTGGGTGTTGATGTTCATTTCCTGCTTCATCCGTTGCCGGGTGATCTGCATTAGTCCAAACTTGGAAATGGGAAGTACAGCATGTTTTGCCCTGTCTGTACGCATAAATCCATCCATAGCTTCCAGCAGTCTGCGTTTGTTATCAGGGAGTTTCATATCAATAAAATCTACTACTATTATTCCGCCAATATCTCTTAAGCGTAGCTGGCGGGAAATTTCCTGGGCTGCTTCCAGGTTTGTTTCCAAAGCATTTTGTTCCTGATTGTTGCTTACGCTTTTATACCCGCTATTTACGTCAATAACGTGCAGAGCTTCCGTATGTTCAACAATTAGATAAGCGCCGCTGGCCAAATTCACTGTTTTCCCAAAGGCTGCCTTTACTTGTTTGGTTATGCCAAACTGATCAAAGATGGGAATACCATTAGAATGAAGTGCAACAATTTCAGCTTTCTCCGGAGCTATACGCTGAATGTAATTTTTAGTTTCCAAAAAAATGTTTTTATCATTTATAACAATGCGGTTAAAATCTTCATTCAACAAATCTCTCAGGATGCTTGTAGTTTTTGTTTGTTCACTTAAAATCTTTGCAGGGGCAACTGCAGCTTGTAAATTTTTTTGAATATTTTTCCACGTATTTACTAATGCAGAAAGGTCTTCATCTAATTCGGCCGTTTTTTTTCCTTCTGCAGCAGTTCGAACTATAACACCAAAGTTTTTTTGCTTTATTGATTCTACAATGCGTTGTAAACGCTTTCTTTCTTCTGCGGAATGAATTTTACGGGATACGGCTACAATATCATTAAAGGGAGTTAAAACAACAAAGCGTCCTGGCAGGGAAATTTCGCAGCTAAGGCGTGGGCCCTTTGAAGCAATCGGTTCTTTTAAAATTTGAACCAGTATATTGGGTTTGCCTCCTAATACATCGTTTATTTTACCTGTTTTTATAATTTCAGGTTCTACGTGAAATTCAGAAAAATTTAGACCCTCAGGTGATTTTTCACTGATAACCTGTTGCGTAAATTTTAACAGAGATCGTGCATACGGACTTAGGTCTGTATAGTGCAAAAACGCATCCTTTTCAAACCCAACATCAACAAAAGCAGCATTCAATCCGGGTATAAGTTTTTTTACCTTACCAAGATAAAGATCACCGACAGCAAAACGGGCATCATTCTTTTCATTATGCAGCTCCACCAGCTTCCTGTCTTCCAACAGTGCTATTTCTACACCTTGCGAGCCTGCATTGATAATTAATTCCTTATTCACATTACTACAGCTTTACTCTTAAAAGCTAATTGCCCGGCATTACCGATATGCTGCTGTAACCTTAATTTTTTATGAGTGAGGCAATTTGATGGGATGGTTGCAAAAAACGGTACAAGGCAATTAGAAGATAACCGGCAACAGTTACGCCACCAGGTTCAAAAACTATTTCCTTTTCTTATGACGGTTTTTTCTTAGTCTTTTTTTACGTTTATGCGTCGCAATTTTATGACGCTTTCTTTTTTTACCACAAGGCATACTTTGGAATATTTTATATGATGATTATTTTATTTGCTGAGTTCAGCAATTCTTAACTCTACTTCTTTTTTTAATCCTGCAATATTTATCAAAGGCAAACTTTTCTTATACCAAAGAATGGCCTCTTTTTTACTGCCTTTTCGTTCGTAAACGTCTGCTAATGAAAGAATGGCTTCTAAATTATGTGTTTGTAACTGTACTACTTTTATAAAACGTTCAATGGCTTTATCTGGTTGTCCGGATACTATAGATGCCTGTCCTAATAACATTTGCGCATAAACATTAGTAGTATCCCTTTCAGCCACTTGCCTTATTTTCAGAATGCCTTCCATGGGATTGGCGGAAACATTTCCATACAGATAGGTTGCTCCTAATCCTACCTGGGCAGAATCATTAGCCGGATTAATTTTCAAAGATCTTTCAAATAAATCTTTCGCCTGAAGACCTTTCCACTTCTTTAGTTCCACAGTTTCTTCACCTCTCAGGCTATTCAAAAATAAATGGGCAGCAAAGGTCAGGCTTTTTTCGGAATTTTCCAACCTGGCTGCCTCAGCCATATACCATGCGTATGGTTCAAAAACTCTGGCTGTATCTGCCCAGTAGCGGGCTAGTTGGTGATAAAGGTGCGTTGTTTGAGTTCCACTATCCGAAATACGATTTTCCAGAACAGTAATACGGGCTGCCTGTTCCGCAGTTAAATTTTCTTTAGCATGATGTAAAATAGTATCTATTGTAACACTTGTTGCCGGAGAGCTATTGTTCGGCACGGACTTTTTTAGGTTATAACCAAAGATCTGGTTTTGTGTAAGTGCGTATAAACCAAACGTAAGCAATAAAGCAGTACCTGCAACAATCCACTGTGGCTTTTTCATCTAAATACCCGCTTATAAAGGTTTGCAAAGTTATTGTGCAGCGCCTGTTTTTTTTACTTCTGCTACAAATTCTTTGGCAGGCTTAAAAGCAGGAATGAAATGTTCCGGAATGTGTACTGCTACATTCTTTTTGATGTTACGTCCAATTTTTGCAGCCCTTTTTTTTGTAATAAAACTTCCGAACCCGCGGATGTAGATATTTTCTCCTTTTGAAAGAGATTCTTTTATTTCCTTGAACATAGATTCAAGAGTTACCAAAACATCTACTTTTGGTATACCTGTTTTTTCAGAAATCTGGTTAACTAAATCAGCCTTTCGCATAGCAATATTTTAGCTGTTTGATAAAACAATTATAAAACTAAAAATAATGATTGTCAATACAATATACAAGGATTGTTACAATTAATAAAGTAAATGCACACAGATAAAGCACTATCTAAAAATTTTGTTGATGGTTTATTAAATTGGAATAAACACTATAATAAACGCAAAATGCCATGGAAAGGCGAGAAAGACCCTTACAAAATTTGGTTGAGTGAAATTATTCTGCAACAGACAAAAGTAGAGCAGGGACTGAAATATTACCACCGATTTGTTAAGGAATTTCCTGCTATTCACCACCTTGCAAAAGCTCCGGAGCAGCAGGTATACAAACTTTGGGAGGGGCTGGGTTATTACAGTAGGTGTAATAATTTGATAATTGCCGCAAGGTATGTTTGCGATGAATTAAATGGAATTTTTCCCGCCCGCTTTGAAGATCTTTTACAGCTGAAAGGAGTAGGTTCATATACAGCATCTGCTATAAGTTCATTTGCCTATAATTTACCTTATGCAGTATTAGATGGAAATGTATTTAGGGTGCTTTCGCGAATTTTTAATGTTGATCTGCCGATAGATACTTCAGAAGGGAAAAAATTCTTTTCTCAATTAGCACAACAAGTTCTACCTGTTAATAAGCCAGCAGAATATAATCAGTCTATAATGGATTTTGGCGCTACAATTTGTACACCAGTGCCAAAATGTAACATTTGTTTTTTAAATAGCTCTTGCAAAGCTTTTTTGAAGCAAAAGCAATTGTCCTTGCCTGTAAAAACTAAAAAAGTAAAGGTTAAAGAGAGGTGGTTTAACTACATCATTATAAAAAAAGGAGATAAATACGGAATTATACAACGGACTGCAAATGATATTTGGCAAAACTTATATGAATTTGTGCTGGTTGAAACGCCTGGCAAACCATCGCAAAAAACCCTTCTGAACAGCATCAGGTTAAACTTTAAAAATCCAATTGTTTTTTCTTCTGTAAAATCTCAAAGGTTATCACATCAACTCATTCATTTTTGTTTTATACAAGTGGAAGTACAAAGCAATAAATATGACTCACCTTTTATTTGGGCAACAAGAGCAGGATTAACTTCTTATCCATTCCCCAAAACATTACAACAATTCATTAAAAACCAACTTGTTGACAATAAGGCTATTGCTGGCAGAAAATTTGCGGCTTTAAATTAAGTAGTTGTAGGAGGAATAGATGATTTATAACTAAGAAAATTTTAGGGTATGAGAGGCGTAAATAGGGTAATGTTAATCGGTAATTTGGGTAAAGATCCGGATGTGCAGTATCTGGAAGGAAATATTGGGGTAGCAAAATTTCCATTAGCCACTACAGAAACTTTTAAGGATAGATCTGGCAGGCTTGTATCGCAAACGGAGTGGCATACCGTTGTTTTATGGCGGGGCCTTGCAGAACTGGCACAAAAGTATTTACATAAAGGCAGCCTTGTGTATATCGAAGGTAGGTTACGAACCCGTAGCTGGGAAGATAAAGAGGCAAACAGAAAATTTGCTACAGAGGTAGTGGGAGATAACTTAATAATGCTGGATAAGCGCACGGATGTAGCTGGTGGGCATGGCGGCCCTAACCAGGGTGATGCTGGTATAGAAGGCATGACACCTCCACCCATGAGCGATGCAGGTGATCTTTCTTTTTGAGAGAGAAAACAATAAATTTGTATCCTTTAAGGGGCAGGCTTAAGTAACCTGCCTTTTATAGTACCATCTATCACCAACACTTTTACATTGGATTACTGGTCGGTCAATAATTTTTTACCAACTCCCGCTTTTGTTTTTCTGGCTGCTAACCCGCAAAGTGCTGTGTTTTTAGTTGTTCTGCTGATTATATTATTGCTGTTAAGCTTTGTAACATCAGGTGCAGAAGTAGCTCTTTTTTCTTTGCAAAGCAAGGATGTAAATATGCTAAAAACAAAACAGCATCCTATACCAAGGCGAATAATTACTTTGCTTGATGAACGCAAGGCAGTTTATACTTCATTGCTTATAGCCGGAACATTTTTTAATATCAGTATTATTATACTTGCGGATTTCTTACTCACCCCCATTCTAAATTTTGGCACTGTAAATATTCTTATTCCCATCAATTTAGACCTGCTGATAAAAATTGTTTCTATAGCATTTGTCCTAATGCTTGTTGCAAAGATTCTTCCTAAGCTTTGGGCTACCCAAAATAATCTTCGGTTTGCATACGGTACATCGGCAGTTGTGG
Organism: Chitinophagaceae bacterium; assembly: GCA_046262255.1. GTDB lineage: Bacteria > Bacteroidota > Bacteroidia > Chitinophagales > Chitinophagaceae > Flavisolibacter. Next base: position 30,983 of record JBHENB010000008.1, on the reverse strand, counting down.
AAGGAGTTCATTTATTGCTTCGGCGGTTAAGTTTGTATATGGTGGCAATTGCTGATAATATAAGTCAGCGAAGTGGTGCTAATCAATTACAAAGTACAGGCATGAGAGAATTGGATGAGGCAATTGACATAAATAGTGCTAACACAACCAGTGAAGAAAAAAGTATCCTCAAAGGAATCGTCAAATTTGGTAATATTTCGGTAAGGCAGATTATGCGCTTTCGGCTGGATGTGAATGGCGTTGATTACCATACGAATTTCCAGGATCTAATAAAAAAAGTGGAGGAATTACACTACTCACGGCTGCCTGTTTATAAAAATACTTTGGATGAAATTGTTGGGGTGATCAATACAAAAGATTTATTGCCCTACTTGAACGAAGCAACATTTGACTGGCACACAGTGATAAGGGCACCGTTATTTGTACCTGAATCGAAATTAATAAAAGATCTGTTGAAAGAGTTTCAAACCAAGAGAGTGCATTTTGCTATTGTAGTAGATGAATTTGGAGGAACGAGTGGCATTGTTACTATGGAAGATATTTTGGAAGAAATTATTGGTGATATAAAAGATGAATTTGATGAAGAAGAAACAACTGTTCGTTACGTTGATGACAACAATTACATAGCAGATGCTAAAATAATGTTGCACGATATGTGCCGCGCAATGAGTTTGCCATTAGATACGTTTGATTCTGTTAGAGGCGAAAGCGATTCATTAGGAGGCTTATTGCTGGAAGTTGCAGGTGAATTCCCAGATGTAAACAGGGTGCTTACAGTAAGGAATTTCGATTTTATCATTCTTGAAACAGTTAAAAACAGGATAAAAACAGTAAAAATTACTGTTCATAAAAATGAAGATGAAGATTAACAGCCTGATCGTCCTGATTTTGATGGCACAGGGTTGTAATAGTGATTATACAATTAAGCCAAGAGGTTATTTTAAAATAGAACTTCCTGAAAAAGGCTACCAGAAATTTAACCGCCCTGGCTACCCATTCACGTTTGAATATCCTGTTTACAGCGATGTAGTTAAAGACACCTTGTTTTTTGATGAACCGATGGAAAACCATCCGTATTGGATCAATATTAATTTTCCACAGTTCAACAGTAAAATACATATCAGCTATAAGGACATTCGTAAAAATAACTTTGATTCCCTGGTGAATGATGCATTTACAATGTCGTACAAACAACACACTTATAAAGCTTCGGCTATAGAGCCAATGCCTTTTACCACACCTAATAGCATTGATGGCGTTTATTTTACATTAACGGGAAATACCGCTACTGCCAATCAGTTCTTTTTAACTGATTCTGTAAAACATTTTTTGCGTGGTGCATTGTATTTTGATGCTACGCCGAACGAAGATTCTCTGCGGCCGGTGAATGATTTTTTAAAGCAGGATTTACGGCATCTGATAAATACTTTGCAGTGGCAGTGAAATCATTTCTGATTCTGCTTTAGCCTTCAGTTAAAACCTATTTTTGCTTTTATAAAAGAACAGCTTGTGATTGCCATAGACAATGTTTTGGTTAGTGATGATGTAGTGGAAGCAAAATTTGTTTGCGATTTACAAAAATGCAAAGGAGGTTGTTGTGAAGATGGCGATGCGGGAGCGCCGTTAGAAAATGAGGAGATGCAAATTCTTACCAAAGAATACCATGCGATAAAGCCTTATTTATCACAAGAAGGCATTCAGGAAATAAACCAACAAGGTAAATTTATTTATAACAAAGAATTTGGCTGGGTAACACCCACCATTAATGGGGCGATTTGTGCCTATGGATTCCGCGACAAACACGGGATTATTAAGTGCGGTATAGAAGCCGCTTATAATGATGGTGAATTGGAGTGGAAAAAGCCTTTGAGTTGCCACTTGTTTCCAATAAAACTAAAGAATAGTAAAGAATACACAATGGTGAATTATGAGCCCCGGGAAGTGCTTTGTAAGCCAGGTTGTACTTTAGGCAAAAAAGTAAAATTACCTGTATACCAGTTTCTAAAAGACGCATTGGTTAGAAAGTTTGGAGATAAGTTCTATCAAACCTTGCATGATATTGCAGTACAGCATTTTAAGAGTAAGTAAGTAAACAATATCAAGTAATGTCAGATAATTCATTAATATTTCTTGCAAAAAGCACCGTTAAAGCTGCTGACAAAGAACACCGCACAAAGATAAATTTCAATATATCCCGCTACAATGCAGTAGTGCTTTTAGGCAAACAGCAATTCACAAATTTGCAGGCAGCAAGAGAACGTGCAAAAAACATAAAGTGGCGGGCCATTGAAAATTTAGATAAACAATTAGAAATCTTTGAAGCTAAAATCACAAAAAAAGGTGCAAAAGTGCTTTGGGCAAAAACAGCAGAAGATGCATTGAATGAAATTTTAAAGATCTGCCTTGAAAAAAATTGTTCTTCTGTTGTAAAAAGCAAAAGCATGGTAACAGAAGAAATTCATCTCAATAAATTTTTAGAGGCGCACCACATTGAAAGTGTAGAAACTGATTTAGGCGAGTACATTCAACAGTTAGACGATGAGCCACCATACCACATAGTTACTCCTGCAATGCACAAAAGCAAGGAAGATGTAGCAAAATTATTTGCTGAGAAATTCGGAACTCCTCCCAATCTCACACCTACAGAACTAACACAGGTTGCAAGAAAAAAATTAAGAGAAAAGTATCGGCAGGCAGAAGTTGGAATTACCGGTGCCAATTTTATTATTTCTGATATTGGTGGCATAGCTATCACGGAAAACGAAGGAAATGGAAGATTATGCACTGCCTGGCCAAAAACTCATATTGTTATTGTTGGTATTGAGAAAATAATTCCTTTCCTTGCTGATTTAGATCTTTTTTGGCCTTTGTTAGCTACCTACGGCACAGGGCAAAAAGTAACAGTATATAACACCGTTATTACCGGCCCCCAACAACCTTCAGAATCCGACGGGCCTGATGATATGTATGTAATTCTGCTGGACAATGGGCGCACTGATATTCTGGCGAATGAAAAAGCAAGAGAATCGCTTTATTGCATACGTTGCGGTGCTTGTTTAAATGCATGTCCCGTTTATAAAAACATTGGAGGCCATGCATATAACACAACTTACAGTGGTCCTATCGGATCTGTAATTACACCTCATCTAAAAAAATTAGGAGAGTGGAATCACCTGAGTTATGCTTCCTCATTGTGTGGTAATTGTACGGAGGTATGTGCAGTAAAAATCAATTTACATGAGCTGTTATTGGTCAACCGTAATGAGGGAGTAGAAAAGGGAGTTTCTTCTTTTGGAGAAAAAATGGTGTGGAAATTCTGGATGGAAGCAATGCTGCACCGGAAAGTGATGAATGCGGCTTCAGGAAAAATAAAAAGCTGGGTCGTAAATAATTTTGTGAAAGGCTGGAAAAAAAATCATGGCGAGTTAAGGTTTCCTGCAAAATCATTTAACCAGCAATGGCGAGAAAAAGAAAGAATTTAATTGATCTTTAAAGCCGCTTTATTTACAAGATACACTCCGTAAAGCGTTATTATAGTGCCCACAATAATAAATGCAGTTAGCTTTTCATTAAACATCATCCAGCCCAGCAATATAGCTACAATAGGATTTATGTATGCATAAATGCTTGCCTGCTCCGTGGATAGTTTTTGCAAGGCATATAAAAAAGCAACAAATGCAATGATGGACCCAAATACTACCAGGTACAAAATCCATAGCCATGACTGCCATGGAATTGCAGATAAGGAAATGGCATTACCACTTACAGCAGTAAAAAAACATAATGCTGCACCTGCTATCAGCATCTGTAACCCCAGGCTAAAATATGGATTGAAACGGGCTGCATGTTTTTTAGTATAGATAGTACCGAAAGCCCACGTCCAGGTAGATGTAAGGGCAAGGATAATTCCAAAACGGAATTCCGGATCAAGAAAATCTATAAGATGTTCATAAAATATAACACATATTCCTGCAAAGCCTAATAGCAAACCAATTATTGTTTTTGTTTGTAGCCTGTCCTTTGTCATAATTAATCCAATTATGACCAGCCATAGGGGAAATATAGAACCAATTATAGAACCCAAACCTGCAGATATATATTTGACTGCCCAGGTAGAAAAGGCATTGCTCAACATAAAATTCAGGAAGCTTAAAATAAACACTACCCCCCACTCCTTTCCCTGCGGGAATTTTGTTCCTTTTGCAATAAAAAATAAAATATAACAAAGGCCTGCTATAGCTTGTCGTATGCCCGCCATTTGTAATGCCGGCATGTATTGCACTGCTTGTTTGGAGGCAACCCATGTGGTGCCCCAGAAAAAACAAACTAACGCTAACGCAAACAATGCCTTTGTACGGCTGCCACGCTTGTGGATGTTTAGCGGGTTTAGTTTAGATAAATAAGTTGCAGAAGTATCTACAGAATTTGTTTGAACTTTTGTTGCGTTTGATATATTAAAATCCGCTTTCAAGAATATCTTTTATCTGCTACAAAGCTTATCTGAACTGCTTTTTATTAAACATCAGTAGCTTAATTAACTATAGTCTTTACAATTATTTAATGTTTAAAATGCCTCATTCCTGTAAAAACCATAGCAAGGTTGTTCTGTTTACAATATTCAATACTATCCTTGTCCCTTACAGAGCCCCCAGGTTGAATAAATGCGGTTATACCTGCCTGGTACCCTATTTGGACAGAATCATGAAATGGGAAAAATGCATCACTGGCCATTACAGCACTGCGTAGATCAAAATTGAATTGTTTTGCTTTTTCAATAGCCTGCCTCACTGCATCAATACGGCTTGTTTGGCCGCAACCTTTGCCAATCAATTGCTTATTTTTTACCACAGCAATAGCATTACTTTTTAAATGCTTGCAAATAATATTGGCAAAAAGTAGGTCGTCCTTTTCCTGCTCAGTGGAATTCCTTCCGCCAACTTCTTCCCACTTCTTGTAGTTGCCTTGGTCCCTTTGCTGTGCTAATGAACCATCTAAAACGCTTTTATGTGATTGCTTTGTTTGTGGAAGGTTTTTTAGTTGAAGTATGATTCTATTTTTTTTTGATCGTAATATTTGAAGCGCTTCTTTTGAAAAAGAAGTTGCAATAAGTACTTCAAAAAACAGTTCATTTATTGCCGAAGCCGTTGTTACGTCAATTTCTCCATTGCAGATAAGAACCCCGCCGAATGCACTTTCAGGGTCCCCCTGTAATGCACTTTTCCAGGCATCTCTAACTGTAGTTCTGCAAGCAATACCACAAACGTTTGTATGCTTAATAATAGCAAATGTAGCGGCCCCCTCCCAACCCTGCCTGTCCGGCAGGCAGGCTCCGCCGGCAGGGGAGACCATCTGCGCACCTTCGTTAAGTGCGGTATTGTGTGGTGGGTGGCCCTTTCCTTCGGGAAGGGTCAGGGATGGGCTAAATTCTCTTATCAACTCAATAGCAGCATCTACATCTACAAGATTATTGTACGATAATGGTTTGCCATTTAATTTTATAAAATGTTGCTCTAAGCTTCCAATGAAAGTTGCTTGCTGATGTGGATTTTCGCCGTAACGGAGTATTGTTTTGTCTTCAGAAACAGTTAAAGGGGTAGTTCTATTAAAATAATTACTGATAGCAATATCGTACTCAGCAATCACCTTAAAAGCCTTTGCTGCAAACGATCTTCTTTGTTCCAAAGTTAAAGTACCATTTTGCTGCTGCAGCAATTCAGTTAATGGTTTGTAATCGTTTTTTGAAACAATTACTGTTATGTCAGTAAAATTTTTTGCTGCAGCTCTTACCATGGACAAGCCTCCTATATCAATCTTTTCAATAATAGCAATTTCCTCCTCATCCTCTGCATCTAACCGGGAGTTATGTTTTGCAATTGTGTCTTCAACTGGATATAGATCCACAATCACTAAATCTATTTCCGGTATATTGTACTGCTGCATCTCTTGCACATCCTTTTCGTTGTTCCTTCTGCCTAATATTCCGCCAAATACCAATGGGTGCAATGTTTTTATTCTTCCGCCTAATACGGAAGGAAAAGACGTAAGATTTTCAACAGGAATTACATCAATCCCCAACTGCTTAATAAAATTTTCAGTACCACCCGTTGAATAAATAGTAATGTTTCGCTTGCGTAGTTCTTTTACTACAGGCTCCAACCCATCTTTGTAAAACACTGAAATAAGTGCAGAAGAAATTTTCTTGTTCATGAAAAAAAATAAGGCTGATAATTAATAGGAATCGGCAAAGGTAAGAGGCTACAACTTCATCACAAAAGCACCCAATTCTGATACATCATAACAGGGAACACGCAAGGAGTCGCAATCGTTCTTCCACCGCTTTACCTTCCATGCAGGAACAGAGCCATCAATTACTATCTGCTTAATTTGTAATGCTTCAGTAAGCCTCTTGATATAAATTGTCGGATTTTTAGAGAGAACCAGCACATCAACAACTGGCTTTATAGCAGAATTAAATTGAACAGTCGTATCTATAATCATGATTTTCTTTTTATAAAAGCTGAATATTTTTAGAGGTAGAATTTCAGGGTTTGGTTTAATTCTATGAATTATCCTGGAAGGCTGCACATGAAAATTCCTGATAAACTGATTGTTCAACAAAACAGAATCACCTATAAACAAATATTGCCTTCCCTGGATTAAATCAATCGCCTGGTATTTCGGTACGTTATAAACAATTATTTTTTTCTGTTTGTTTGCTTCAACAAAAGAAAAAGAACGGATAGTTATAAATGCAAGTAAACAAACAGAGGAAAAGAAAATTCCTTTTTTATTTTTTTGTAATAACCAAAGGCTTATTCCTGCAATGATGCCCGTTAACAATGCAGCCTGAACAAATGATATATAAATGCTATCCCAAACTGCAAAAGATACATTATCTAAACGTTCTACATAATTATTCATGAATCTGATACAGAGCTGAAGTATAGAACCAATAACTTCTGCCAGTGGTTCTATAAAAAATAATCCGCACAATAAAATTTCACCAATTAATATAAAGCTTGATAACGGCACAGCAACAAGATTGGTAAATAAAAACATTAACGGGAACTGATGGAAGTGATAAAGGCTGATTGGTGTGGTTAGAAATTGTGCTGCAATGCTCACTGCCAACAATTTCCATATAAAGTCCACAATTTTATTTTGGAAGTAGAGCCAATTATAAACAGGTTGAAAGAAAATAATAATGCTTAACACAGCAGCATAGGAAAGCTGGAAACCAACATCCCACAACCAAAAAGGGTTATAACATAACAATAAAAATGCTGATAGAATTAACGTATTATAGATAGATGTCCGGCGGGAAAACAATGGTGCAATTGCAATAGCTGTAAACATAACAGCAGACCTGATGACTGAGGGCTGTGCCCCGGCCAATAAACTAAATAGCCATAATCCGGTAACAATAATAACAATGCGGGACCAATTTAGTTTTTTCCTCTTCAACGGTTTGGTTAGAAATAACAGCAAGCCATATATTATTCCCAAATGCAAGCCCGAAATAGCAATAACATGTACAACGCCGGTGTTAGAATATGACTGCACTAAATTTTTGTCGAGATCATCTTTATAACCAATCAGTAAAGCTTCAGCCAGCCCTGCTTCTTTATCTCCTTTAATATAATGCTTTAGAATTTTTACCACAGAATTTCTTACCTGAAAAACAAAACCCTTAAAAATGTTTAGCTCTCTTTCTTTCAGCTGCACAAAATCACTTCCGGTTAAATATGCCTGGTGTGTAACTCCCTGAAATAAACTATACTGTTTGTAATTAAAGCTGCCGGGATTACCTGAGTTTTTAATTTCCTGTAATGGTTTAGATACAATTATTTTTGAGCCATAAACCAGATCATTTGCGGTAGAATCTTTCCTAAAGTAGATTATTATTTTACCCTTTGCAGGCACTAAAGTATTATTTGTAAAAACTGCGCCAATCGATGCCAGTGCTTTATAAGAATTTGGCTTTTCTACTAATGGCTCATCAATTTTTACCAATATCAGGTTGCTGTAAATATAATCTTTACCAAACCATTTTTTGTTGTTGCGGATATCGTTCAGCCAAAGAAGCAGTGCCCCTGCCACCAGAAGCAGAAAGAAGAAGGAAATGCCACTGATAACTCTATATTGATATTTTTTTTGGACTGGTAATAACTGGTAAAAAGTTGACGCAACAAAAGCAATAATTCCCGCTACAATAACAATCAAAATTGGTGGCGTTAAATACCATTGAAGTACAATGCCTGCAATAAACGGAAAAATTAACCTTAAAAAAGGAGTTTTAGACCATAAGTAAACTTTAGTTGGAGACATGCCAAAAGATACATCATAAATAAAGGCGATGAAAATCCATCGCCTTATAGGTGTTCTGCATCGGTTAGCAGAGAACTTAGGAAGGTTAACAGTAGTATGTATTATAAACCATTTCCATGCCAGAATCCTTTAGATAGTTTTCTTGTGCCTGGCTGTGCTGATTGTTTTAAAATATACAGTTAACATTAATGCTACACATGCAGTTAAAAGAAACGTAAAAGTACTGCCATTTAAAGTCCACAGCAGCCCGGCAATGGTACTTGCAAGGAGTGTGCAAATACTTTCGCACGAAGTATAAAAACCAATGGCTGTAGCTGTATTTTCAAAATGTGCAGTATTGGTTAGCCATGCTTTTGCAATGCCTTCTGTTGCCGCTGCATACACTCCATAGATTAAAAAGCCAATGAAAATAACAATGGTGGAATTCGTTAATCCAAATAAAAGATAAACTATGGCAAACAACAGTAAACCTGTAATAAAAACTTTTTTTACACCAATTTTATCTGCAAGTACTCCAATAGGATAAGAGGCTGCAGCAAATACAATATTGTAAAAGATGTAAGCACTTATGGTGATTGTATCACTGCCTGTTACTTGCCGTATTTTAAGCAAAAGAAAAATATCTGAACTATTAAACAAAGCAAATAGTAACAGACCAGCTACTAAGTTTTTATATTCCGGTGAAGCAATCTTCCAGTATTTTAGAAAAGAAAAAAAATTACCTTTTTGCAGAGTTGAAACAGGTTGTTTTTGTTCTTTTAATAAAAAGATAAGTATCACCGAAAGTAATCCTGGAATGAATGCTACCAGAAAAATCAATTGGTATTGAGATGGGTATAGTAATAAAAGACATAGTGCCCCTAACGGACCTATGGCCGCACCCAGAGTATCCATGCTTCTATGAAAGCCAAAAATAGTGGCTTTTGTTTGTAGAGTAGCATTTTGAGAAAGTACTGCATCTCTTGCCGCTGTTCGCAGTCCCTTTCCAAAACGATCAATGGCTCTGGCAAAAAAAATCCAGATAGGAAAAGTAAATGCTGCCATCATAGGCTTTGAAATAGCACTTAAAAAATAACCGCTCTTAATAAATGGCAAACGCAATCCCTTTTCATCACTCATCTTTCCAAAATAGCCTTTGGTAAGTCCAGCTATGAAGTTTGCAACGCCTTCTAAAACACCAATTAATAAAACAGAAAATCCAATTTCTTTTAAGTAAACCGGAATAACAGGATAAAGCATCTCGCTTGCTATGTCAGCAAAAAGACTCACAAGCGAAAGGATCCATACCGTACGGTTAATGATCTTCACAAAACAAAAATATAATAACGTATCCTGAATAAACCAAGAAGCAACGCTCGTAACTGTAGGCCATGCAGCATCATTGCTTGTTATTCACTGCCTGCAACATAAGAATGCTTTTCATCGTTAGTAGACTATAGCATGGCAAAAGTGTTTACTTTGCCAATCGGATTATTTGCGTCAAATTTGCACGCAGAATTCACTTCTTTAAATACAGCACAGAGGCATGGGACTATTTAATTGGTTTACACAGGAAATTGCTATAGACCTCGGAACAGCTAATACACTTATTATACATAATGATGATGTGGTAGTGAACGAACCATCTATTGTGGCGCTTAACCGCAATAATCCTAAAGAAGTACTTGCAGTAGGCAAAAGGGCATTGATGATGCACGAAAAAACGCATGAAAGCATTCGCACAGTTCGTCCTTTGAAAGATGGTGTTATTGCAGATTTTAATGCCGCAGAATTAATGATCAGGGAAATGATCAAAATGATCTACCCCAAAAAACCCCTGTTTCCTCCAAGTTGGAGGATGATGATATGCATTCCGTCCTCTATTACCGAAGTGGAAAAAAGAGCAGTTCGGGATAGTGCGGAACAAGCTGGTGCAAAGGAAGTGTACCTTATTCATGAGCCAATGGCAGCGGCTTTGGGTATTGGAATTGATGTGGAGGAACCTGTTGGCAACATGATCATTGACATTGGTGGTGGCACTACCGGCATTACCGTAATTGCCTTAGCCGGAATTGTTTGCGATCAGTCTATACGTATTGCAGGAGACGAATTTACTGCTGACATTATGGAAGCTTTACGTCGGTATCATAGCTTACTAATTGGTGAAAGAACTTCTGAACAAATTAAAATTACAATTGGCGCAGCCATGAAAGATTTGGATAACCCGCCGGAGGATATGCCGGTGAATGGCCGGGATTTAGTTACCGGAATTCCTAAGCAGATTTATGTAAGCTACCAGGAAGTTGCAGAAGCGCTGGACAAAAGCATTTTTAAAATTGAAGAAGCTATTTTAAAAGCATTAGAACAAACTCCACCAGAATTAGCTGGTGATATTTATCGCCGCGGCATTTATTTAACTGGTGGCGGCGCATTGCTAAAAGGCTTAGATAAACGTTTAAGCCAGAAAATTAAACTGCCCGTTCATGTGGCAGATGATCCGCTTAAGAGTGTAGTACGTGGTACAGGTCTTGCACTAAAAAACTACCAGCGTTATCCTTTTGTAATGAGATAATTATGGTAATAGGCAAAAGGTGTAAGGGATAAGTAGTTGTCAAGACCTTAACCTTAAACCTCAAACCTTAAACCTTTATTAGTGCGTAACGTATTCCTTTTTATTCGTCGCTACTTTGTATTCTTTACATTTTTGCTGCTGCAGACCATTGCTTTATGGATGCTTTTTAAATACAATCGCTTTCACAGAGCATCTTTCTTAGGTGTTGCTCATGAAATAACAGGTCGTATCAATTCACAGGTTGATAAAGTAGATGACTACTTTCATTTACGGGAGGAAAACATGCGGGTACATCGCATGAATGACTCGCTCATGAACCTGTTAAAAATAAACTATATAAATCCCGACACAGCACAACGCCTGGTGCTTGATTCTACCCGGCAAGATACCGTTACAACTTACCACAGATATTTTTACCGCGATGCTAAAGTGGTTTATAATTCTGTAATATTTCAAAACAATTATTTACAATTAAACCGGGGTGCTGAGTATGGCGTAAGGGATAATATGGCAGTTATTAGTTCACAGGGAGCAGCTGTAGGAGTTGTAGTAAACGTAAGTGCAAACTTTAGCCAGGTAATGAGTCTTTTGCATGTAAAAACCAAGGTAACTGCTTCTTTAAAACGAACAGGAGATAATGGTACTCTGGAGTGGGATGCAAAAGATCCAAGGTATATTATTTTAAAAGGCATTGCCAGAAACATACAGGTAAAAAAAGGAGATACAGTAGTAACAAGTCCGTATTCTTATAATTTCCCTCCTGGATTTTTAGTAGGAACTGTTGCAGATGCCAAGCCCGATGCAGGTAGTGGATTTTACATGATAAAAGTAAAAACAGCAGTAAACTTTAGTAATATACAGCAGGTGTTTGTGGTTGAAAATCTTCAACGTGACGAGCAGTTACAGTTGCATAAGGATACTGAAAGCAAAATTGAACAGGAAAAACGACGTAACCGTTGAACGAATTCGTAAAAAATATTTTCCGGTTAGCCATTTTTATTCTGGTGCAGGTTTTTATTTTAAATAAAATTCCTCCCCTGCACAGGTTTGTTGTTCCGTATTTATACTTTTTATTTATTCTGTGGCTCCCATTTACCACCTCAAAGTCTGCACTGCTTTTGATTGGCTTTGTAACGGGCTTAATTCTGGATTATTTTAAAATGACACCCGGACTACATACTGCTGCCTGTGTACTAATCGCATACATCCGCCCTTTTATAATTAATCTCTTAATACCGAAAGAAACTGCAGAATTTAACTACCTGGAGCCCTCGCCTCACAGCCTTGGGTGGGCACCTTATTTAATCTATATTCTTATCATCACGTTGCTACATCATACTTACCTTATAATGTTGGAATGGCTTCAATTTGGTTCTTTTCTATCTTTTGTATTGAAAGTACTTTCAACTACTGCTATCAGTATATTATTAATTACAACCGTTGAATTGCTTTTTCCAAGGAGATTGAAATACAGAACCAAAATATCTTAATATATATTAAACCTTAAAAATCAAATACTATTCGTAAACAGTTGGGCTTTTTAAGTTCAGTCAGCTCTGCACATAACAAAATAAATTAGCAAAATGTAATTTGTACATCTGCTGTGCGTTATCAACCTTTGTACGGTTACAATTGTAAATCGTACTTCTTTCTTTTTAGATAGATCATCTATGCCTGTGTTCAACCAATCGAGAAGTTATATTATAAGGCTGATTTTTTTAGTAACCTTTTTCATAATAATACTACAGCTTTTCAATCTCCAGGTACTATCCAACAAATACCAGCAGTTGGCGGAGAATAACGCAATTTTTAAAAAAGTTGTTTACCCTTCCCGTGGAATCATTTACGACAGGAAAGGCAAAGCAATAGTAAATAACGTTTTAATGTACGATCTGATGGTAACTCCATCAGAATTAAGTAATGTAGACACTTTTAATTTATGCAGGTTGCTTGAGATTGATACATCTGAATTTAAAAACAGAATAGTGAATGCCATTTTGCGTAATGGCAGGTATCGCCCCTCTTCTTTTGAGGAGTTATTAACTCCATCTAAATATGCACGGTTAGAAGAAAATATGTGGCGCTTTGGTACTGGTTTTTATTTGCAGGAAAGGCCTGTAAGAACGTATCCATTCAATGCAGGGGCACACATTATGGGTTACATAGGCGAAGTTGACTCTACTATTATTGGAAAATCCAATGGTTTTTATCAGCCCCGTGATTATGCCGGCCGAAGTGGTATAGAAGCATTTTATGAGCGCATATTAATGGGGCAAAGGGGTATTCAGTTTTTAATTAAAGACAATATAAACCGTCTGGTGGGCAGGTACGAAACCGGAGATTTTGATACTGCTGCCATTGCAGGAAGAGGATTGCATACATATCTGGATATTGAATTGCAGCAATTAGCAGAAAAGTTAATGACCAATAAAGTAGGTGGGGTTGTAGCTATTGAGCCACGCACCGGCGGTATTATCAGCATGGTTTCCGGACCTCATTTTAATCCAAATGAACTAACAGGTGCAAACTTCAAAAAAACTTATAGCAAATTAGTTTTAGACGTTTCCCGTCCATTATTAAACCGGGCTATCAAAGGTCAATATCCTCCTGGCTCTACCTTTAAACCAATTGGTGCTTTGGTTGCTTTGGATGAAGGAGTGATAACGCCTTCTTTTGGATATGGTTGCCCGGGTGCATACTATGGTTGCCGAAGACCAGTTAGGTGTACACATGCGGGTGGTGGCCATGCTGCAAACTTACGCCTGAGCATTGCAAACTCCTGCAACTCTTATTACTCGCACATTTATCGCTTAACTGTAGATAATCCACGTATTGGTAATGTAAAAAAAGGTTATGCAAAATGGAAAGACTACATGAATGCATTTGGTCTGGGGGAGCGGTTGGGTGTGGATCTTCCCGGCGAGGATAAGGGAAATATTCCGGACACATCGGTTTATAATAAAGTCTATCGCAACTCATGGAATTCTTGCACCAATGTAACTCTGGGTATTGGTCAGGATATGATGCTTACGACGCCTTTGCAATTAGCAAATGCTATGTGTTTAATTGCTAATAAAGGTTATTATTACGTACCTCATTTTGTAAAAAAAATTGAGGATGAAACAGAAGCAGATTCTATTTTAAATCCATTTCGAAAAAAACATGAAGTACTTACAGCAATACAGGATACAGCCTACCGGGCTGTTATGAGCGGTATGCAGGATGTGGTAGATATTGGTACTGCCAGAATAGCCCAACTGCCCGGTATTAATGTCTGCGCAAAGACAGGTACGGCAGAAAATTACCGCATAATTGATGGCAAACGAATTAAGCTGAAAGACAATTCTGTATTTGTATGTTTTGCACCAAGAGAAAATCCAAAGATAGCTATTGCCGTAGTTGTGGAGAATGCGGGCTTTGGAGCTACCTGGGCAGGTCCGATTGCAGCCCTTATGATGGAAAAATATTTGAATGACACACTGCGACCAGAAAGTGTGAAAAAGTTAGAATATATAGCAAATGCTAATCTGATGCCTGGCTGGTTAGTAAGGGAACAATACAAGGCAGATTCTACCAGGGCTTATTTCTGGTTTAAATTAACAAAAGATAGCAGCTATATAAAAAAGTATTTGTATAAACCGTCACCTCCAAAAAAAGATACTTCGGCTCCGAAATCCAAAACACGCCTCGCATTTAATAATCATTATGAAGCTATTGATCCCAAACAATTATTGACTAATAAAGCGTGGAGGTATAATGACGAGGGATAAAGCGGGTATATCAAAAGGTATTGACACCAGCCTTGTATGGCTGTATTTATTGCTTATAATTATTGGTATTACCGCAATTTTTGCTGTTACTTACAGGGAAGGTGATCCTATAGCTTCCAGTTTTTTTTCATTTAAAACAGATTACAGTAAGCAATTTATCTTCTTTCTGGCAGCAGTATTTGTGGGCGTTTTTATTTTACTAACAGACAGTAAGTTTTTTGCGGCTACAGCAAATATTTGGTATGCGTTAGGAATAGTTTTGTTGCTATTGGTATTTCCATTCCACTCTAAGGTAAAAGGAACCGAATCTATTATTCGCTTTAGCGGATTTCAATTTCAACCCGCTGAATTTTGCAAAGTTTGTGTGTGCCTTGCACTGGCGAAGTATTTATCACGACCCGAAACTAACTTTTCGCGAAGCCGTTCTCATCTGATTGCCGTAGCAATTGTACTGGTTCCGGCACTAATTACAATACTGCAAAAAGAAACCGGCCTTGCCCTGGTTTATTTTTCATTCTTTTTGGTAATGTATCGCGAAGGTTTGCCGCCAATGATTTTAATAATCGGCCTTTCTTTGGCAGTATTAGTAATAGCCTCCATTGTCATCAATCCGAATATATTAGCTATCATTCTTACACTTCTTGCATTGCTGGCAATTTATATTAATCGCCGGCAAATTAAACGAAGACAGTCGGCAGTTATAGGCATAGTGGTGTTATGGTTGTTATGTGTAGGCGTGCAACGTTTTGCTGTACCGTTTTTATTTAAACATGTACTACAAAAACACCAGGTAGAACGTATTTTTTCATTATTTGGAAAAGACAATCCATATTCAGATGCGCCTGCAGCAATTCAAAATGCAAGTGTAAAGAAGGAGGGATTAAATGATTACAATGTTCGTCAATCCAAAATTGCAATTGGAAGTGGCGGATTTGCGGGAAAAGGTTTGTTGAGTGGAACACAAACCCGGTATGAGTTTGTGCCTGAACAGCGAACAGATTTTATTTTCTGTACTATTGGCGAAGGGTTCGGATTTATAGGCACTACAATTTTACTTGGTATTTATTTGATACTTCTTTTTAGAATTGTAAAGGTTGCAGAACGGCAGAGAAGTGTATTCAGCCGCTGTTATGCTTATGGTGTAGCTGCTGTATTCTTTTTTCATATAGTTATTAATGTAGCAATGACGGTAGGGCTTGCGCCTGTAATTGGGATACCCTTACCGTTTGTAAGCTATGGAGGTACTGCATTACTCACTTTTACTATTCTGCTGTTTATTCTAATTCGATTAGATGCGGACCGGCAAATGGTGATAAGGTAAGGGCAACACCCCAACCCCTAAAAGGGGAACAACAAGTATTCTATTTTCATTATTTCCTTCACATTTGCTTTGGTTTATAGAAAACATGAAAAGAGTAGATGAAAGTTCAAATCTAAGTTCCCCCACCGGGGGACAGGGGGTTGGGATCTTCCCCCTTTCTGAAGGCACATTTACTATAGATAAAACCAAATTGTTTGTACCGTTTAATGAAAAAGAAAATCTGCAGCAGCGTCCTTCCGAAAGCCTGTTAGTGGAAATACAACCTTTTTTAGTAATTACCTTAAAAGGCATTTTGCTGCTGGATGCCGGCTTAGGTTTTACCAATTCTGCAGGCATGCTTCAAATACATGAAAACATAAGAGCAGCAGGTTATAAACCTGAAGATGTTACCAAAGTATTGTTGACTCATCTGCATAAAGATCATGCTGGCGGCATCGGTAATCCGCATCGTGATAATTTTCAGCAACCGGATGTAATGAACTTTCCTAATGCTACATATTACCTGCAACGAAGGGAACTGGACTTTGCCTGGCAAACCGGTTTTCCTTCATTCCTCCCGGATGAAATTGAGCCGTTATTGCATTCGACACAAGTATTTTTCCTGCATGATGATGAAGGTATAATTGATGGCTACATTCATTACAAACGAACAGGTGCTCATTCGCCATACCATCAGGTGTTTTGGATAAAAGAGGGCAGTGATATTATTTTTTTTGGAGGGGATGATGCACCGCAATTACAGCAAATGAAAATCAGATACAAAACAAAATACGATTATGATCCTGAAAAAGCAATGGAGCTACGGCAACAGTGGTGGGAGCAGGGAAACAAAGAAAGATGGAGGTTCTTATTCTATCATGATACAACAACACCAGTATATCAAATAGATAACAGCTGAATTTTTTCTCGGAGCACGATGAAAAATTATATACAGTGAGCTTATGACGCGGCAAATCCCAACTTTATCTCAATTTCTTTTGGAAGTTTCGGCAGTTTTCTGCGTTCAATTAAAAAAGAAGTAAGCTGTGCAATCTCCTTGAATATATAATGCTTTTCCGCTGCTGATTTTAAATAATCTTTCCCCGAACTGCCTCCTGTTCCTATTCTTGTACCAATCATCCGGTGTACCATATTCATATGCCGGTGGCGCCAGGTGCTGAGTTGTTCATCTATTTCCAGTAAGCCATTCAATAGTTGAAAAGGGAGTTGCAGCATGGGGTAGCCCCTGTACAACATGATGAATAATGCTGCCCTGTTGGCTTTTGCAGATAAAGTGTAATGTGTTTCTCTGTGTTGAAAAAAAACTTCATCAAATGCTTCAATATTATTTTTTTCTTCTTCTGCAAGGCTATGAGCATAACAGTGTTTATAGTCTCCCCAGAAGTCCCAAGTCTCTTCTACAGGAAAATGTTGTGCATTAGCCGTTCTTTCCCCTGTTGGGGAAAGGTCAGGATGGGGGCTGAAAGGCATTCGTTCAAGCCATGTGTTTACCAGTTGTAAAAAAGACTGGTCATTTTCTGCACTTTTAATCAGGTCAATATGCTCTGTTTTAAGTTGTGAAGTATAATATTCTTTTCCATGGCGATATTCAAATTTTAATCCCAGCTTTGCTTCCAGCAATTTAAATTGCCAACTTTGAAAACCAGAAGCCGGATGCAACATATCGCGAAAGTCCAGGAAATCCATTGGTGTCATGGTTTCTAAGATATCTATCTGGTGCACTAAAACACGCAGAATAACTGCAATTCGGTTTAATCTGTGTACCACTACCTGCAGCTCAGGCGAGTTATCGTTCAAAGCAGGTTTGCACATTATTTCTACAATGGAATCTGCTTCATGATGCAATTGTTTAAACCATAATTCATAAGCCTGATGAATGATAATAAACAGCATTTCATCATGTGCAGAAATATTTTGTTTTGCACTTTCAGGGTGTTGTGCATTAAGAATTTTGTCGAGCTGCAGGTAATCATGATAATGCATTGCTGTTGCCATACAATAAATTAATTTATATACAAGCTATTGAACAGTATTTATTCCCCACTCCGGTTCCCCCATTGTGTTTAATGTGGTGGCAGGTGGTAAAAACTCATATCCAATGTCACTTCGATAATATTTGCCCTCGAAATTAATTTTGCTCATTTTCTGTTTACAATTATCTATCGCTTCCTGCAGGTTTTTAGCCAACGAGGTTACACAAAAAACACGTCCTCCGTTTGTTTCAATTTGCCCATTGGTTTTCTTTGTTCCGGCATGAAACAATAACGTATCATCATCTGTTGTAGTTAATACTCCATTTATAGGTACCCCTTTGTTATATTTTCCAGGATAACCCCCACTTACAGCCATAATAGAGGCTGCAATGCGTCTATCCTTTTTTATAATGATGTTATTTAAATTTTGTTTTACAGTTGCAACAAATAATTCTACAAGGTCATTTTTTATACGTGGGATAACAACTTCTGTTTCAGGATCTCCCATCCGGCAATTATATTCAATTACATATGGTTCGTTATCAACCTTCATTAAACCAAAAAACAAAAAACCTTTGTAATCTAATTTTTCTTTTTGCAAGCCCTGTACGGTTGGCGCAATAATCTTTTTTATTATTTTTTGCCTAAACCCAGTATCTGCAAAAGGCACCGGACTTATGGCCCCCATGCCCCCCGTATTTGCACCCGTATCTCCTTCACCAATTCTTTTATAATCTTTTGCTTCCGGTAGCAGCAAATAATTTTTCCCGTCCGTTAGAATAAAAACAGAGAGTTCAATTCCGGATAAAAATTCTTCAACCACCACCGTTTTCCCCGCTTTACCAAATTTTGATTGTTTTGTCATTAGTTCAAATTCAGTAACCGCTTCCACGTGATCACTACAAATAATTACTCCTTTACCAGCTGCTAAACCATCGGCCTTTACTACTACAGGCAATGGTTGATTATGAATATATTCAACACCATCGCTAAAAGTTTTCCCGGTAAATTCTTTGTAAGCAGCCGTTGGTATATTATGCCGCTGCATAAAAGCTTTTGCAAACGCCTTGCTGCCTTCTAGTTTTGCAGCATTTTTGGATGGACCGATCACCCCCACCCAATTCTCCCCGAAGGAAAGTGTTGTATGTTGATTATTTAAATAATCAACAACCCCTTTCACTAACGGTTCTTCAGGTCCTACAACAACCAGGCTGATGTTTTGAGTACGAATGATATTTTCTATGGCTTCAAAGTCGGTTGCTGCAACAGGAGTATTTATTCCGCATTGTAATGTGCCGGCATTTCCCGGGGCAATAAACAATTTTTTGCACAAAGGACTTTGTACAATTTTCCATGCTAATGCATGTTCACGGCCACCGGAGCCTAACAGCAAAATGTTCATGCAGATATTCTACTAATTATCATCGCGAAGTTCGTGCAAAGAAAGTTAAAGAGGTGTGGGATTAATTTTGTTAGTTTATTTTCTTTACTTTAGAAAATAATAACTGCTTAACCTCAAATTTAATTCTATGAGTATTCCATTAGTAGAACAAGAATTGGAGACACAAAAAGGTCATCCCCCATCGTTATTTATTCTTTTTTTTACGGAAATGTGGGAGCGGTTTAGTTATTACGGAATGCGTGCCTTATTGGTGCTGTTCCTTACATCTTCATTAATGGAAGATGGTTGGGCATGGGACCGTAAAGATGCACTTCAACTGTACGGCTATTATACAGGGCTTGTTTATTTGACTCCAATTCTTGGAGGATTAATTGCAGATAAATTATTAGGGTATAGAAAGGCGGTCATTCTCGGCGCATTTATTATGACCATAGGCCATACAAGCATGGCTCTGGAATCACCTGCATTTTTTTATCTTGGTCTCACTTGCCTTATTATAGGCAATGGTTTATTCAAACCAAATATTTCTTCAATAGTTGGGCAGTTATATACAAAAAACCCGGAGAAAAAAGATGCAGCATATACCATTTTTTATATGGGTATTAATGCAGGTGCCTTTTTAGGCATTTTATTATGTGGTTATATAGGTGAAAAAGTGGACTGGAGTTATGGCTTTGGTCTGGCCGGTGTATTTATGCTTTTTGGATTACTTCAATTTTCATTTGCACAAAAGATATTCGGCAATATTGGTTTAAAACCTGCAAAGAAACAACCGTTAACAGCTGCAGAAACAGATGCAAAAAACAATTTAACTGCAGAGCAAACGGCAGAAAATGCCAATACATCCAAAGTGAATAGAGATCGCATCATTGTAATTTCAGTATTTGCCTTTTTTACTATTTTCTTCTGGTGGGCATTTGAACAAGCTGGTGGTTCTATGACCATTTTTGCAGATGATTATACACAAAGAGCTTTAACCGGAAACTCCGCAACTGTTTTTAAATGGATGAATACATTGCTTACAATTGGACCTATGATCATTTTAACGGTTGTATTAGCCAACCTGTTTCGGAAAACGTTTGCAAAATATTCCTTGTCTAACATTTTTTTGGGCACCAGCTTTATAATTATTTGGGGCATAGTTATATGGATGCTTGCGAGAGAATTTAGAGCCGAGGCTACAGAAGTACCGGCATCCTGGTTTGGTATTCTGAATTCGTTTTTCATCATTGCCCTGGCTCCTTTATTTTCAAAAATGTGGGAGAGCAGGTACAATCCATCAGGACCTGTAAAGTTTGCGATTGGTTTAATTTTAATGGGAGTTGGCTTTGCTATTTTAGCTTACGGCGGTAATACTATTCCGCAAGGCGCTAAAACAGCTTCAGTGAGTATGATCTGGCTTATTCTTGCATACCTGTTTCACACACTTGGTGAACTATGTGTTTCACCTGTGGGCTTATCGTACGTTAGTAAACTTGCACCTGTTAAGTTGGTAGGCCTAATGTTTGGTATCTGGTTCGTTGCCAACTTCGTTGCAAATCTCACAGCTGGTTTAACAGGAAGCTTTATTGATCCTATTGTTGAGGAATATTCCATTTCTACCTTCTTTCTTATTTTCACAATTATACCAATACTAGCAGGGTTGGTCATGCTTGCATTAAACAAAACCCTTATCAGAAAGATGCATGGGGGGCACTAAATGAAAGTTATGGTTTTGGAAAGGTGGTGCAACGCATCACCTTTTTTATTTCTTAACTTAATTCATCGTTAGTCGTACTTTTAATAAGTAAACATTGCTACCAGCGCTTTGCATATTTTTTTATTTGTAATTTCATCTAATACACCAAGTTTTTTAATCAATCGTATTTCATTTTATTTCAACCTCCTTGCCAACACCACCACATTTTTAAACCGCTCCTTCTTTCCTTGCAGATTGAAAAGTTCAGTATAAATAATATATGTACCTACCGGCAGCTTTTGTCTTTTCTCATCTAAGCCGTCCCAGTTCCAGCTTCCGGTTAAACCAAGAATATCATTCTTCACGAGGTGCCTAACTAATCTTCCGGCGGCATTAAAAATGGTAATGTTGGCCACGTAACCACTTACATTTAACTGGTAACTAATGGTTGCAAAATCATCCCTTCCATCATTGTCGGGAGAAAAAACTTTAGGCAAGATTTCAATAGTTGCTTTGCCTATTGCTGGTTGTTTGTATTGCGAATTTTTATACCCCGGAGTTCCGTAACCTGCCGTAGAGGCTGCAGAATGCCAGTTATTTTTATCCTGCGATGGTCCATCCGGCTCAATTCTTTCCAAAGCAACGCCTTCATCATCACGTATCAAATCAAAATGCCAGTCATCAAAATAATGCACTTCATCTACAACACTTCCCTGCGTATTTACTAACACCACCGTTCCTTCGTCATCCGGAAAAGAAGGAAGCACAGAAAGTATAAGCACTGCATCTTTATTCTTCACCAGGTAGTTTATTTCAAGGTTTTCTGCATCCTCAGTTATTGCAATGTATTCTCCGGGAAAAATATAAAAAGGAGTTTCTGATATTTTCTTCAATGAACTAAGAACACCGTTGCTATTTCTATTTGCAATATAAAGTTTACCTGCATCAATAATTTTATTACTCCGGTTGTACAATTCCACATAATCGCTTGCACCTGTTCTTGGGTTAAATAAAATTTCGTTGATTACTACATCCTTTGCAGCTGCATCTTCCGGCAGTCCAACTTTTGCACTGTTTACCACACCCACCACATTGCCCTTACAATCAGTAACGCTGCGTGCTGTAATTGTATAAACGATTGCCCTTTGTAACGGCTGTGCAAGCTTTAATTGAACAGACGTAAACATTGGAGTAATAGCTGTTGCAGAAGAAATTACTATATTATTCGTTACAGAATAATTTGCTGTAATACTTGATGAAGTGCTGTCTAAAGGCTCGTCAAAAACTAATATGATGGTAACACTGTCTGTTGTATAAGCCTTTTTTAATTGCGGTGGCAATAAGTCAGCATTAGCTGCAGTTACAGAATTTCTTTTACCGGGAGTTCCACCGGAAGGATCAACACTGGCTTTCCAATTGCTAATGCCAGAGCAGGGATTTTTAGTATCTACCATTTCCAGGGTCCAGCCCCCTTCGCTTTTCACCGGATTCCGATACCAGGACTTACTATAAGAAATTGCATGAATAATTCGTCCTTGTGCTGATCGTAAATTAAGCTGCTCGCCTTCATTGTCCAGTGAAGGAAAGCTGGTAACTGATATGGCTCTGCCGAAAGCCGACATTGCAGCAACGGCACTACTCGTTGTTACAATTACAAAACTATCGGGCTGCAAAACAAAAGCAGGCATTGGGCCACTAAGGCCTGTTGCATCGCCAATACGCCAGCCTTGTAAGTTGATGGATGATGAACTGGTATTTATTAATTCAATCCATTCAACATTTGGTAAACCTACCTGCGGTGTTGGGTCAGACATAATCTCACCTATCACTATATCATTGCGGTTTACTGTTTGAGCATTTAAAGATAAAGGTGACAGAAAAAGCAGAATGACAATAACCCGAAGGCAACTCATCCTTCCAAATTAAACAAACTGTTCCAATTATGTAATGTTCAAATGTAAATTGCAGATATATTGAAAGAAAAATTTTAAGTTACTAAACCCTCCCCCGTTGGGGGGAGATGGAGAAGGCTTTATGAAAGTTGCAGTTATTGGGGCTACAGGCCTTGTTGGAAGTAAAATATTGCAAATATTAGCAGAACGGAATTTTCCTGTTACAGAACTTATTCCTGTTGCTTCTGAGCAATCTATTGGTAAAGAAATAGGGTTTGAAAAAAAAATGTACAGTATTGTAAGCATTCAGGATGCTATTGCTGCAAAACCAGCACTGGCACTCTTTTCTGCCGGGGGAAGTACATCGCTGGAATGGGCTCCAAAGTTTGCAGAAGCAGGAATAACCGTTATAGATAATTCATCTGCATGGCGTATGCATTCCTATAAACCTTTAATAGTGCCTGAGGTAAATGCAGATGTACTAACGAAAGAAAATAAAATTATTGCTAATCCTAACTGCTCCACCATACAAATGGTTGTAGCATTAAATCCATTGCATAAAAAATATAAAATCAACCGCATTGTAGTCAGTACGTATCAAAGTGTAACCGGAACCGGGAAAAAAGCAGTAGATCAATTAATGGCAGAAAGGACCCTTCGGCAAGCTCAGGGTAACAAAGAACATAATAGTAGTTATCCGATGGCTTATAAATATCCCGTAGACTTAAATGTAATTCCACAGATTGATGTGTTTATGGAAAATGGTTATACAAAAGAGGAAATGAAGATGGTAAATGAAACAAAAAAAATAATGCGGGATGATTCTATACGTATCACTTCAACTACAGTTCGTGTACCTGTTATAGGTGGCCACAGCGAAAGCGTGAATGTAGAATTTGAAAAGGATTTTGACATAGATGAATTAATAAACGTTTTACAAAACAGTTCTGGTGTAAGAGTGCTAGATGATCCACAAAATCAGCAATACCCAATGCCTTTATATGCACACGAAAAAGACGATGTATTTGTCGGCAGAATAAGAAGAGATGAATCGCAGCCCAACACATTGAACCTGTGGATTGTTAGCGATAATTTACGTAAAGGAGCAGCAACCAATGCGGTGCAAATTGCAGAGTATTGTCTGAACCATGATTTTGTCTGAACTTAGATTTTTGGGATTATTGGAATTTAGAGGATGAAAAATATTCACTTAAGATAATTTACTGTTGCATTTCTTCCGTTATTGATCAGTGTTGAAACTTCTTCTTTTGAAAGTTTGCGTATCCGTGGACTTATGTTTGCATCGCTGATCGACACAGTTCTTTGCCAATCTTGTTTTGATAATGTTTGCCTGTTCAGGTTTTCCAAAACCAGCACATAAAATGCATTTATATACTCTTTAAAATTAGTAACAGGCATTGCAGCCAACCCTTTTGCGGAACTGTCATTTTGTATTTGTTCGTTTCGGTCAATCCTAAATCCAATAGTCCGATCATTCACAAAAAATTTATTTGGCAGTTCGGGATATATGTATTTTGTACTATCAAATAAGTGAATCGGGAAATTTGCTATAAAGCCACCATCAACCATTACATCCAAATCATTCTTATTTTTTGGATGTTTAACAACTCTTCCGGCACTATCAATAAACACAGCCTCAAAATATAATGGAATGCTCATTGAAATTCTCACCGCATCTTTCACCTTCATGTTTGGAAAATATTCATGAGAAAACACAATTAGCTGTTGCCTGTTTAAGCTTGTGCCGGTTACATAAATGTCCTTAAATCCGCTATTCTTCAATTGCAAGAAAGTCATATCAGCATCTCCTGTTTTTGCATAGATCAAATCACCCAGACATTGTTCAAATCTTTTTCCGCGGTACCATCCAAAATAATTTTTTATGCGGCTAAGACCACCTGCAAAAAAATAGCTTCCATCATTAAATTTAGCAAAATTGGTTTTGCTAATGATGCCGGTAATTTCCTGTGCATTATAGCCTAAAGCAATCATTAACGCGGTAATAGCTCCAGCGGATGTGCCACCAACTTTCTTTACATTCTGCAAAATGTTTTGCTTTTCTAATTCTTCAATGGCACCTGCATAAGCAATACCTCTGATGCCCGCACCTTCAAAAACAACGTTCTCTATTTGTTTGTTTTGCGCAAATACTGAAAAATGGAGAAGAAAAAAATTTATAATAAAAAGTTTGTGCATGGTTTATAACAATGCTACTCGTTTTCCAGTGCCCGATTAATAAAATTCAGAAACGGCTGTAATGCTTCAAAAGCAGCAATGGTTTTTTGGTGTAAAGTTGCTTTTGTTAGCTCTTCGTCTTTTAGGTGTGTTTCCGCAATAAAACTTTTCAGTTTCAGGTATTCAATCGCCGGATTATCTTTTTCATATCCTTTTGGATTAGTAGTTAAACTTACCTCACCACCTTTGAATAAATCTTTATAAATAGTTCTAAATTTCTTTTCGGAAATAATGGTTTGAAACTCATCCCAATTGTAATCAATTTCCTGCCGCACTTTTTTTACTGTTGCTGCTTCCGGCATCCACAGGCCGCCTCCTGCAAAGCTTTTGCCTGGTTCACAATGAAAATAATATCCGGCATAAACCGATTTTTTGCCACTCTTTTTTACGCTTGCGCCGAAATTGGTTTTGTACGGGGATTTATCTTTTGAAAAACGGATGTCCCGATTGATGCGGAACAAGCAATCCCTGGCCATTAGTCCGGCGATGGTTGTGTCTTTTCTTTCCAGGTCATCAATAACCAATTGAATAAAATTCTGAAAATCAATTCGTGCAGCTTCGAAATCGGCACGATGTACCTCGAACCAACTGCGGTTGTTATTTTTTTGTAATTGCTTCAGAAAACGAAGCATCTGCGGTTCCAGCATAAGCGAAAATTATAGAAACATGGAGAAAAGGCCCCGGAAGTTTGTACACAAAGAAACTGCAATTGCAAATGCAGAGCTAAGACAAATATCTACAGAGTGCTCGTAATTCTCAGGTGGTTTACTTCAAGCAAGAAGAGATGTTAAGCAATAATTCCTCCCCAGTTTTCGCCGCTTTTTATGCGGTACATGGTCATTTCGCTTACATCGTATTTTTCAGCTATTTGCCTGATGGTTAAGATGCGCCTTTCATCCGTTAGCTGCCTTTTTATTTTTTTTACCTGGGTGGCATTCAGCTTTAAACCTACTTCTCTGGTTGCTTGTTGTTTTTTATAGGCAAGCTTTGCCGGGCTTTTTTGCTGATGATCAATCATTTCCTGCAGGGTAACCCACTTCAGGTTTTTTACAGCATTATCCAGTTTATTATGGTTTTTATGAATTACATATTTATGCTTCGGCGAAGGCCTTTGCAGGAACATCTTTGCGAGTTCGCGATGGATATATAGGGTGCCTCTTTTGCCAGGACGATGTAAATTAAGGGTACGATAGCCAGTTGTTATAGAACCATTAAGCAATTTACCATCTTTTAATACCTCTTTACAGCTTGCAATACGCCCCAGGGAGGATAGTGCATAGCAATTTAAAAAGTTCTCACTCCCGCCAAAACGGAGCGTTTTCCAAACTTCGCCTTTTGCTTTTTTGATCATGATAAATTATTGATAGATAAGACTTACGTAATTGCACAACCGAAAAATTCGTGCCTGTTTATTAATCCCTCTCAACAATTTTTAAAAATTCCTCTTCGGTGATAACTTTTATACTACTTATTTTTTTTGCTTTTTCCAGTTTACTACCGGCATCCTCGCCAACCACTAAGTAATTCAACTTACTGCTAACTGCTGAAACGAGTTTTCCCCCATTTTGCTCCACCAGGTCTTCGGCTTCGCTGCGTTTAAGCCTGGAAAGGGTGCCAGTAAACAAAAAGGAAAGGTCTTGTAAATTGCCTTTTGCCGAATACTGTTTTTTATCATTTTGCAGCCTTACCCCCAAACTTTCCAATTTTTGTAGCATAACAATATTATCATCGTTTAAAAAAAACGTGGAAACACTGCCGGCTACTTTGGGCCCCACATCTTCCAGTGTTTGCAGGGCTTGCTCATCAAAATCTTTAAGATCTAATAAATGATGAACAGCATGCGCCAATGTTTTAGCCATGGTTTCTCCAACAAAACGAATTCCCAAAGCGTATATCAGCCGATGAAGAGGTTGCGACTTGGAAACTTCGATTGCGGATTTAAGATTGCTGATTGATCTTTCACCAAAGCCTTCCAGTTTACCAACAGCATCATAATCTAATTGGTATATTTCTGGTATTGATCTTAATAAACTTAGCTGATAAAATTTTTGAATAATAGCTCCGCCTAACCCTCTGATGTCCATTGCATCCTTACTTGCAAAATGAATCAGGCGTTCCAGCACCTGGGCAGAACAATTAATGTTAGTGCATCTCCACGCTGACTCTTCTTCCAAACGGTATAATTCATCACCACAGGCCGGGCATTCATCCGGAAATTTGATTTTTTTTTCCGCACCTGTGCGCAGCTCATGCAGTGCCTTTACAATATACGGAATTACATCCCCTGCTCTTTCCACCAATATCGTATCGCCTATTCGCAGATCTTTTTCTTTAATTACGTCTTCATTAAATAGCGAAACAGACGTAACTGTAATACCTCCAATATGTACTGGTTCAATTTTAGCAACAGGTCCAATATTGCCAGTTCGACCTACCTGGAATTCTACACGTAACAGTTTACTGGTAGCTTGTCTTGCTTTGAATTTATAAGCAATGGCCCACCGGGGGTGATGGGTTGTCATTCCCATTTTTTCCTGCAGCTCAAAGTCATTCACCTTTATCACCATACCATCAATTTCGTACAAAAGATCATCTCGCTTTGCTTCGTATTCCTGGCAATATGCTATCACTTTATCAATGCCTTTCAGCACTTTCATATCCGGTTTTGGACTTCTGAAGCCAAGATCCCACAGCATTTCCAGTGTTTGTGAGTGAGTTGACAGTTGACGGTTAGCGGTTGACGGTAATATTCTGTCGCCCTGAGCCTGCCGATGGGTCATCTGTCTCCCTGAGCCTGCCGAAGGGTCAACTGTTGTATAATAACTTATCTGGTACACAAATGCTTCAAGATTTCGTCGTTTTGCTTCAAATGGATCCTTAATGCGCATGGTTCCGGCTGCTGCATTACGTGGGTTGGCTAAAGGGGGAATGCCTTGTTCTGCTAACTGGTCATTGAATTTTTTAAAGTTGTTTTTATTGATCAGCACTTCACCTCGAATCTCCACTGTTTTCAGGCCGTAGGCAGAAAATTTAGCAGATAGAGGAATGGTACGTATTTGTTTAATATTTGGAGTAACATCATCGCCATGCACGCCATCGCCACGGGTGGCGCCCCGCTGCAAATGATCATCTTCATAAACCAATGATATACTGGCACCATCAAATTTTGGCTCTACACAGTATTCTATTATATGTATTCCCGTTAGCTCCCTTGCTTTCCGGTCGAAATCAAACATGTTATCCGGGTTATAAGAGTTTTGGAGAGAGAGCATTGGAACAAGATGCTGAACGGTAGGGAATTCTTTGGTTAGCCCTTTGGCTACACGCTGTGTTGGGGAGTCGGGAACAATTACATCCGGATTTTCTGTTTCAAGGGCTTCTAATGCTTTATATAAAGAGTCGTATTCGTAATCGGAGATGAGGGGGTCATTTAAAACGTAATACCGGTATTCATGAAAACGTAAAACGTCACGGAGATTTTCAATATCATCAAAAGTGATCTTTTCCGTTTTTGCTTTTTTAAGTAACCCTTCTGTAAGGGTTTGCAGGTCTTTTATTTTATCCTTCATGAGAGGATAAAAATAATATGTTCTGAAATGATGGCACTTATTAAAACTGTATAACCACTTTCCCTTTGTTGCTCCGGGCTGTATTCCACTTAGGCCCTTCTTTTAATAGTCGGATTGCTTCCTTATCACATTCACTGCAAAGTGGTTTTTCTACTTTTATGTTTTTTGGTTCACCATTTCGTGTAACATCGAATGAAAGATGTACTTCACCAGATAGGCCTTCGTGTTTTTTTATATTCTTCAATATATAATCCTGAAAGTTGACCCAGCCTCCAATTGGCACCGGTTGTGCTTCTGCTGTTTGGGCAGCAACATCTCTCCCTCTTCTTTGAGTTCCATAGCCAGTTACTACAACCTCGGACAAGGTAGCTTCAGATGCTTTAAGTATTATTTTGTTTTCAACGCCGGGGTTATTTAGGTAAAAACGATTGGGATAATACCCCACTGCAGTAACGGTTGCAGCAATCAATGAATCACGGGAGGTAATAGTAAAATTGCCTTTAATATCCGTCTGGATGCCAGTTTTCGAATTCTCACTAATAACGTGAGCATAAGGCACAGGGTTTCCTTGATCATCCACAATTTGCCCTTTAAATGAGTTTGTTCTTTTTTGTGCAGTCTGGTTCGTAGCGGAATTGCGCTGCTTATTAGCTGGTGTAACGTGTGAAGACATTTCTCTTAATTCCCATGATTCCGCTTGTTTTCGTTCAGATGTTTTTTCCGGAATTGCAGGTGCGGCATTCGGTTGTGTGGTAATCGCATCCGCTTTTTCTTCTTTTGTTCTTGCTATGGTTCCTGCAGTCAGGTCATCAGCTTGTTCAGCAGCAGGTTGATTGTTATTTTTAGGTTTACTGAATTTTTTACTTTTTGTTTTTACAATAGCAACATCTTTTTCACTACCTTTTTGTGAATCAGTATTATCTGCATTAGTATTGCTGTCGGATGAAATGCCTACCGGTACTGCGTTTCGGGGAACAGAAGTTGTTTTTTGTTCCTGATTTTGTTCCTCCTTATTCAGAGCAATATCATCTTTATTACCAGTAAAACCAAGGTTGTACACCAGCCATCCTGCACCAGCAATTAGTAAAAACAAAGCAGCAACACGCAACCAGGATCTGTTTGTGGTTCGTGTAACGGGTATAACTTTCCCCTTCCCGGTTTTTTCCCGCAGTTTTTTTCTCAGGTCGTTCAAATCTGCATTTGCTGTTGCAGTGAATTGGTAACCTTCCAGTGCATCTGCTAAAAAAGGATCATCCAGTGCCGCTTTTTCCAATGCATGCATTTGCCGGGCAGACAATTGGCCTTGGTGATACTTTTCAATATCAGCCCCAGTGTAATTGTTATTTATATTTTGTTTATTCATTAATCCAAATTGTACTCTCAATCTCAGCCTTTACCTTCAGCCTTCAGGCTAACACCTTTCTTCTCCATACAATTTTTCAAATTCCTCCTTCCGTTCTGTATAAAGCTTCGCACCTTATTCCATTCTATACCGGTTGTTTCTGCAATTTCGTTATAACATTTTCCCTGCAGGTAAAATAGCTCAATAACGTGTCTTTGTTCTGTTGTTAGCTGTTGCAGACAGTATTGTAATTGTTTGAAATTCTCTTCTTTCTCTAATTCACCGTTCAGATGCACATTTTCTTCTGATTGCATAAGTGCCGGATCGAGTTTCACATTTCTATGCTTTTCACTCCGAAGCCGCATCAGGCAATGATTTTTAGTCAGTTGATACAACCAGCTTTTAAAATTTTCCACTTCGTGCTTTTGCAGTTTTGTTACCAGCTCTTCAAAAATATTAAGTACAGCATCTTTTGCGTCTTCAGGGTCTTTCAGGTATTTCAGACACACACCATAAACCAAATCCATATAACGCTGGTACAATTCGCCAATAAGCTTCAGATCACTTGTTTGCCTGTATTGTTGAATAAGGTCAATGTCTGATTCATGAGATGATATGTTTATTAAAAAAGCCACTTTGTTGAAAGTAATTTAAAAAAATATTTTTAATAAGACGTATGTAATTATAAAAATTGCTGCATCCAGCAATAAATCATTTTTTATGAAACGCTTACTTCTGTTCCTTATTCCTGTTCTATTAATTGTTATAGCCTTTCGTCCTGTAAATACCCATCGGGTTACCGGTATTATAACAGATGACCAAGGCAATGCAATTCCACACGCAACGATTACTGAAAAAAGAGCAAATGTTGGTATCACAAACATTGTAGTTACTGCAGATG
>JBHENB010000007.1:0-61077 GCA_046262255.1 Chitinophagaceae bacterium | reverse complement strand
TATCAGATGTTACCCAATCTTTTTTTGCTCTTGCTTCTTTGCGTAATTCAATCAATACATCCATCACACCTTTCAACTTATTTGCTTCTGCAGCTGTTTCACTTTTTAGCCCAAGGATTTCTTCCACATACAGTTTCATTTTGCTTTGCAACAATTGCACAGTTTCTTTAGAAACAGAATCAACAGAAACAGACTTGTCCTTTAAAGAATTAATTACCGGCACCAGTTCAAACATATTTGCCAACACTCTTGCAGTGCTAAAATCGTCATTCATAAAGTCATCCAGTTCAGCTATGAGTTTCAAGGTGTGAGCTTCAAGCTCTTCGTTTACTGATGACTGATGACCCTTCGGCAAGCTCAGGGTGACAGACTCTTTGACAAGCTCGGGCCGACTGTCAACTGTCAACTGTGAACTCTCCACTCGGAACTCCTTCAGCCATTCATACGCCTCCAATAATCTTTTTAATCCTTTTTCAGACGCCTGCAATGCCTCATTACCAAAATCCAGAGTACTCCTGTAATGTGTCTGTAAAATAAAAAATCGGATCGTCATTGGTGAGTAAGCTTTTTCCAATAATGGATGATCTCCATTGAACATTTCAGTGAGTCTGATTACATTATTGTAACTCTTGCCCATCTTGCGGCCGTTAATGGTGATCATATTATTATGAATCCAGTAACGAACAGGAGCAACATGATTGCAGATAGTACTCTGTGCAATTTCACTTTCATGGTGCGGAAACAGCAGATCCATTCCACCACCATGAATATCGAACTGCCTGCCCAAATATTTTGTACTCATGGCAGAGCATTCAATATGCCAACCGGGGAACCCCTCTCCCCACGGACTCTTCCAACGCATAATGTGCTCCTGCGGGGCTGCTTTCCATAAGGCAAAATCTGCTTTATTTCTTTTCTCCTCCTGGCCTTCTAACTCTCTGCTTGTTTCCAATAGATCCTCTATAACACGACCACTGAGTTTGCCATACTCATGTTCTTCAGCATACTTTTTTACATCAAAATATACACTTCCATTAATCTCATATGCATAGCCGACCCTTATCAATTCTTCAATTATATTTATCTGCTCCACAATATGCCCTGTAGCAGTTGGCTCAATGGAAGGTGGCAAGCAATTAAATTGATCCATTGCCCAATGAAACAAATTAGTGTACTTCTGCACCAGTTCCATTGGCTCCAGTTTTTCGATCACCGCTTTTTTGGAAATTTTATCTACTGCTTCACGACCTTCTTCTTCAAAATGGCCTGCATCAGTAATGTTGCGAACATATCGCACTTTATAACCAAGATGCATAAGGTAGCGGTAAATAACATCAAACGTAATATATGGCCTTGCATGACCTAAATGACTTTCACCACTTACTGTTGGTCCGCACACATACATACCTACATGGCCAGGCACTAATGAGGTAAATTCTTCTTTGTCTCTTATATAGGAATTGTAAACTTTTAAGGAACTCATAAAGGTAAATTTTGATCGTAAAGGAATGAAGTAGTCAGTGGGGCTTTGTTTTTCAACAACAATAGCAATAATGGAGATAATTTACGATCATATCATCAAAGATAATAGCTTTTATTTTTTTAATTGAACATCCGCTACCAGCATGTAATGATCAGAATAATTTTTAACCAGCCGGTTAAATTGCAGTACGGAGAAGTCCCTTGTGGTAAGTATATAATCAATGCGTAAAGTGGGAGATAAAAAAGAATAAGTGCGGCCTATTCCAAAACCTTTTTTCAGAAAAGCATCCTGCAGCTTGTTTCCTTTAATAGTAAAGTATGTATACGAATTTGGAACATCATTTAAATCACCAGCTAAAATAAAAGGATGAGGGCTGTTGCCTGTAATTTCTTTTACAATATCGGTTTGTCTTGACCGGAATATGTATCCGCGTTTCAGCTTCGAAAAAATATTTCTTGAACTTTCCAATATACTATCTCTTTTTCTTGTAATATCTTCAATGCTGGCATAATCTCTTTTTCTAAACTGAACGGACTGAAGATGCGTAGTATAAAAGCGAATAGTATCCTCATTAAATACGATATCTGCGTGAATTAAAGCCTGCGGCATTCCTGGCCTCTGATACCGTATCATCCCACCATCAATAATGGGATGGCGGGAAAAAATAGCTTCCCCAGTCCAATGTAACTCACCATCTGTATCCCAGGAATAGTAGTAATACGGGTAACCAAGCTCTTTGATAACAAAACTCAAGTTATCATAATAACCTTGTTTGGCTGAATGCATAAACTCCTGCAGGCACAATACATCCGCATTTTGTTTTTTCAATAAATCCAGCATCTTTACCCGTGTCTGGCTTCCTTTGTTATTATTGATACGCCATTCAAGAAATCTTGCTACGTTCCAGCTCACTACTCTAAGTACATCCTTTGGCTTATTGTAATTGAATTTTTCCGAGGAGCGTACGGCAAAAAAAGTGGAAATACTCTTCCACCCTATTATCATTGGTATCAGCGATATTAAAATATACCTGGGTTTGACGATGAGCCAGAACAAAATGAATGCAATCAGTACAATGAAAACAATAGCAAATCCCAGCCCTAAAAAAGAAATAAACCACCATTTTTCCGGAGACAGGTAAGGTGCCAGACAGGATAGCAAAAAAAAAGTTGCTGCAATAATATTTAGAAAAAGAAAGAAGCGTGTTGCAAATACTTTGAGAAAGCCTGGCATCGGTGCAATTTACAAATCTTCCTTACTTGCACGTTTCAGTACATCCTTTTCATCTTCGGTTAATGAATGAAAACCTTTCTGAGAAATTTTGTCCAATATATTATCTATTTTTTGCTGCGTGATATTGGATGTTCTTTTAAATGGAGGCCTATCGCTTTTATAATATAGCTGGCTTTTCACCACCATACCTTTTTTCGGCTTTTCAGGATTAAAAAGATTATTTACCCAATCAAATACATTATTCATCCAGTTACTCCAATCGTATCCCTTACGCAGCATCGTTATAAATAACATACCCATACCTGCACCGGCAAGGTGAGCAATATGCCCACCCGGATTATTATATGGAATAGTGGCTAAATCAATAATCACAAACAGCAGGGTAAGTACCCATAGGGGGATACCACCGTTAATCATAGGGAAAATTCTAAAATTAGGCGCTTGCATAGTGGTGGCAAGTGCAATTGCCATTACTCCGGCTGAAGCCCCTAATGCTTTTACGTGTAAAACATCTTCTTTTAGCGATGGGATTATGTTATAAGAGATGATGTACGCTATTGCACCACCCAATGCACCATATATAAAAATGGGAATTAACTTTCTATTGCCGGTTAAATCCTGAAGTATATAGCCAAAGGCCCAAAGCCAAAGCATATTACCTATCAGGTGCCATACTCTATCATGTATAAAAAAATGTGTTATGATTGTCCACGGCCTGCTGATTAAAGTATCTAAATGTGCAGGCAGGGTTATCCAATTTAAAACAGTCTGTTGATAGATCACTGAGCCTTCCGCACCATAGGTGAAGAAGTAAATAACTTTTATAAAAGCGAATACTACAAAAACAATTAGCTGAATGGCAATAAGCATCACTAATGTATTACCATCTTGCCCAATGGACAATCTTTTTCTGTTTTGCTGCTGATAGTAACCCATCTACTAAAATTACAAATTCCAGACGCTAATAAAAACGTTTACGGTTGGTTTTATTCCAAAATAAAACTAAAATAAATCCTGTTATGGCTCCTCCAAGATGGGCAAAATGTGCTATATTATCTCCGCTGAAGTTAGCTATGCCGCCAAACAGGTCAATAGCAGCTAACCCAAGAACAGCCCATTTTGCTTTTATGGGAAAAGGTATAAACATAATAAACAACCTGGTGTTTGGAAAAAGGTAGGCAAATGCTGCAAAAATCCCCATTACTGCACCTGATGCGCCTAATGCGGGTCCTAAAGATTTTGCATAACTTTCTGCTTTTAAGATGTTACCCGTATTGGCAGCCAACTCCATTTGTTGCCAGGTAAAATACTGTACAGCCATATGACACAGGGCTGCCCCCACTCCGCATGCTAAATAGAAAAACAAAAAACGCTTACCGCCCCAAACATTTTCCAGCACCCGACCAAACATCCACAACGCAAACATGTTAAATACAATATGAAAAATCATATTAGGTGCGTGAGCAAACATATGCGTAGCAACCTGGTACGACCGGAATTCAGGATGTGGTAATGGATACAACATTATTTTCTCTGTAAGTTGAAGTTGATTTGCTAATGTAAGTTGTGCTACGTACACCAATACATTTATAATAATTAAATTCTTTACAATGGGAGGAAAGCTTTGTGGCCGGTACTGATCGTAATTACTCATCTTAATTTCCTGTTTTCAGTTTTAGCTGTACTACGTTTTCTATATGATGCGTATGCGGAAACATATCAACGGGTTGAACCTTTGTAACTCTATAGTTTTCATCTAATAAAGCCAGGTCTCTTGCCTGTGTAGCTGGATTACAACTAACGTATACTATTGTGGGTGGTTCCATCTCAAGAATCTTTCTTACTAAATTCTCGTTCATTCCGGCCCTTGGAGGATCTGTTATTAATACATCCGGTGTTCCCTGATGTTCGATAAAATCATTAGTGCAAATATCTATTACATCGCCGGTTACAAATAATGCATGGTTAATGTTATTCAATGCAGCATTAATCTTAGCATCTTCCACCGCGTCATTAAGCACTTCCACACCAATAATTTTTTTAGCTCCTTTGCTGCAAAAAATACCAATGCTTCCTGTACCGCAATATAAATCATACAGAATCTGTTCACCTGTTAGTTCAGCAAAGTTTCTTGTAACCTGATAGAGTTTTTCTGCCTGCTTGGTATTGGTTTGAAAAAAAGATTTGG
This sequence comes from Chitinophagaceae bacterium, assembly GCA_046262255.1. Classification (GTDB taxonomy): domain Bacteria; phylum Bacteroidota; class Bacteroidia; order Chitinophagales; family Chitinophagaceae; genus Flavisolibacter. The sequence continues at coordinate 56,173 of JBHENB010000007.1, read as the reverse complement.
GGCCAATTTTAAAGCTGAATTCTTCGAGCTTCTCAATAACATAACCTTTACCAAAATATACTTGTGGCTCCAGGTTATGCACAGCATCATTTTTTTTTAAGTTGATGGTATAAAGCAGTGAAGTTATTGCAGGAAAACTTTGCTTTAGAAACCACATTAGTTCCTGTATTTTAATCTCATCATACTCACCAAATATTACATTAATCATTACTTCTCCGGTGATACAAATACGCACCTGCATTGTTCGCAATAAACCTGTGTGCTGCCGGATATTGTAAAAAGAATAATTTCTTTCCAATGCAAATTCCCTTATTGCATTGCGGATAGCATTTGTCGGTTCCGGCTGAAGCCAACACTTTTTTATATCTACCACTTTGGAAAAGAAGCCTTTTGCATGAAAGCCAAGAGCCCCCTTCTGTTCCCCCAACGGGGGAAAGTCCCGGCTGTAAGCCGGAGGTTCTTGTATAAACTCCTCTGCACTAAAAGAATATTCTAACTTATTCCTATAAAATTTATCATATTCAGCACCTGCAATTGGTAAAAATGGTGGCAGCTCTACTTTCCCAATTCTCTTTAAATTATCATATACCTGCTGCTGTTTGTATTGCAGTTGTTTTTCATAAGGCAGCATTTGCCACTGGCAACCACCGCACACACCAAAGTGCTGACAGAAAGGAACCACACGTTCTTTAGAAAAACTATGAAAGTGCGTAGGAAATCCTTCCGCCCAGTCTTTTTTATTTTTACTCAGACGAACATCTACAACATCCCCGGGCACCACATTTTCTATAAAAACTACTTTGCCATTCAACCTTCCAAGTGCTTTTCCTTCTGCTGCATAATCCTCAACAAACACTTTTTCGAGGACAATATTCTTCTTTTTTCTCACGCCGTAAATGTAATGCCTTTAAAGGTGGCACATGTTGCGCTAAATGCATCCTTTTGCAAGACTTTAACCATCATGAAACTGTATTTAGATAATTTTACCGATTATAGTTTTACCTAATGAAGTTTTGTATCACCACTGTTCTGCTGCTACTGTTTTCAATTGTTTTTTCGCAGGAAGGCTATGAAATAAAAGTCACTTTAAAACCGATCAGGAATCAATTTGTTTACCTGGGACATTATTATGGCAAACAATTACCAATAGTTGATTCAGTAAAACTGAACGAAAAAAGTGAAGGCATCTTCAAAGGAAACAAAAAATTAGGTGGTGGTATTTACCTTATTGGGTATCCCGATAGAGCAAAAAATTTTGAAATATTGATTGACAAAAATCAAAGATTTTCAATAATTGCAGATACCAGCAACATCGCAAAACTTACTTTTCATAATTCACCTGAAAACACCGAGTTTAAAGAGTACCAGGGTTTTATGGTACAGAATGGCAAATTGCTGGATAGGCTATATGTAACCCGCAGAAATAATCCAAAGGATTCAGCAACCATTACAACCCAGATTGAAGCTATAAATAAAAAGGTTAAACAGTATAGAAGTAAGATAATAGTAGCCAATAAAAACAATTTGTTAGCTACACTTCTTCAAGCCATGCAGGAACCAGAAGTTCCGGGAACTGATCCTACCGCAAACAAAGATTCTCTTTTTGCTTACCGATACTTTAAAAATCATTTTTGGGATGGTGTGAATTTTTATGATGAACGTCTCACTCGTACGCCTTTCTTTGAATCCCGCATAGACAAATATTTTGAGCAGTTGGTTTATCCCAAAGCGGACTCCGTCATTAAAGAAATTGACTGGATGATGAGCTATGCAAGTGTAAACGAAGAGATGCAGAAATTCCTTTTATTAAAGTTTGTAAACCGCTATCTCAACCAGCGTTACATGTGGGAAGATGCAGTATTTGTACATCTTTTTGAAAAATATTTTGCTCAAAAAAATTATTCATGGCTTACGGAACAGGGCAAAAAAGTAATTACAGAAAGAGCTTATAGCCTGATGGCAAATATTTTTGGTAATCCTGCTTCGGATGTAGACTTGCCGGATGCAAGCGGAAAAAAGGTTACCTTATATAACGTAAATGCACCTTATGTTTTATTAATAATTTGGGATCCAAAATGCAGCCATTGCAAAGAAGTACTTCCGCAACTGGATAGCATGTACAGAAAAAAATGGAAAGCAATGGGTGTAAAGATGTTTGCAATGGCAAAAGAAACCGACGGAACACAAAAAGATTGGATTTCTTTCATTAATGAACACAAGATTAAGGACTGGGTGCATGTATATTATTCAAAAGAAGAGGACAAGGTGAGGGTAAATGCCGGCATACCCGGTTATTCACAGTTGTTTGATGTACAGAGTTTTCCCACGCTATATTTGCTGGACAAAAACAAACGCATTATTGCAAAAAAGATCACTGAAAAACAGGTGGATGAAATATTGCAACACAAGCAAAAGGGTCAACAATAATACTGCAGCTTTATGAGAGAAAAACTTTTGGCAGTGTTCCTGCTTTTTAGCATCTCCTATTCCTATTCGCAAACACTTTTTACATATGGCAAAGATTCTGTTTCGGTAAAAGAATTTTTAGCTGCTTATAAAAAAATTAACATAGGAGTAAGTACTAAAAACGATAAAGAAATTCTTGATTTTCTGGACCTGTACATTACCTCAAGGTTAAAAATCAAAGAAGCAAAAGAAAGAGGATATGATACTTTACCTGAGTTTTTGTCTGACCTGCAAGACCTGCGAACTCAAATTCTTCCTTCCTATTTAAATGATGCAGAAACCATTGAAAAACTAACTAAAGAAGCATTTACCCGATCACAAAAAGATATTCACGTCGCTCACGTTTTTGTTGGATTCACAACAAATGGACGGACAGATACAACTGCAGCACTGCAAAAAGCAAATGAAGTGTATGCAAAACTGCAACAAGGCGCAAGCTTTTCAGAAATAGCAAAAAAATATTCCGATGATCCTTCTGCACAACAAAATGGGGGAGATGTAGGATACATTACCGTTTTTACTCTTCCATACGAGCTGGAGAATGTGGCATACAAAACAGCAATAGGAAAAGTATCACCGGCTTATAAGTCAAAAGCCGGCTATCACATTTTCAAAAATTTAGATGAAAGAAAAGCGTTTGGCAGAATAAAAGCAGCGGAAATTTTACTTGCTGTACCCCCGGGTGCTGATGCGGGCACAAAAACAAAAATTCAAAAACAGGCAGATTCCCTATATAACCGTATTGTAAAAGGTGCTGACTTTGGAAAATTAGCTGCACAGTTTAGTAACGATGTTGTTTCTGCTGCATCAAATGGATTAATGCCTGAGTTTGGAGTTGGTGAATTTGATCCGGCTTTTGAAAAAGCTGTTTTTGCGTTGCAGAAACCCGGAAGTACCACAAAGCCATTTCTTACTTTTTATGGCTACCACATTGTAAAGCTGCTTAATAGGCTCCCTGTAAATACTAATCCAAACAATGTAAAAGCAATATTGGCGTTACGGGAAAAGGTAGAACAAAATGAACGGATTAATATTGCTAAAACAATACTGGTACAAAAAGTTTTGAAGGATGCAGGATACAAACGATCATCTTTCAGAGATACAGACCTATGGGCATACACAGACAGTGTTCTTGGTAAGCCGAATTCAGCCTCTGCCGTAAATCTTAGTGGGGGAATGGCTTTGTTCAAAATAGGCGATAAAGATGCAACTGTGAATGATTGGAGTAAGTATGCTAAAACAAATGCGTACAAAGCTGATGGAAGTGGCATTAAACCTTACCATCAAATGTGGGATGAATTTGTACATTCGGCAGCATTGGATTTTTACAAAGGCCAACCTGAAACATACAATGGTTATTTTGCTCAACAAATAAATGAATTTAAAGAAGGTAATTTGTTTTTTGAAATCATGCAGAGGGAGATCTGGAGACGCGGACAATCGGATAGTGTAGCATTGCAGCAATATTATCAGCAGCATCAAACGAAATACAGATGGAATAGGAGTGCTGATGCAATCATTTTTCAGGCACCTAACTCAGCCACCGCAAATGGGATAAGTAATGAATTAAAAAAGGAGCCGCAGAACTGGAGAAACATAATCAATAATGTAAATGAAAATATCACTTTCGATTCAGGACGTTTTGAAATAACACAAATTCCCAATGCTGATAAGTTACCTGTAAAACCAGGGGCTGTTACTTCACCATTAATTAATAAAGAAGATAATACTGTCTCGTTTGCTTATATAATTAAAGTTTACGATCAGCCATCGCAACGGACTCTTGCCGATGCAAAAGGTTTTGTTATTTCAGATTACCAGACAGAATTGGAAAAGCAGTGGGTTGCAGAACTCCGTGCAAAATATCCCGTAAAAATTAATCAGAAAGTTTTAGCAGGTTTATTAGTTGCTAATAAATCTAAACCAATTCCTTAACCACATTAGCAACAACATGTGGCTTGCCCAAAGTATAAAAATGTAAAGCAGGAACTGCCTCCTGTTTTAATTCACGGCATTGCTCCAACAACCATTGCGTGCCCACTGTTTCCACTTCCTCATCCGTTTTGCATTTTAATATTTGAGTAGATAGCTCCTCAGGAATGTCTACATAAAAAGTTCTGGGTATAACAGTTAATTGTTTTTTAGTAGTAATTGGTTTTAATCCGGGTACAATAGGCACTTCTATCCCCACATCTCTGCAGCTTTTTACAAAATGAAAATACTTTTTATTGTCAAAAAACATTTGAGTGGTAACATATTCAGCGCCTGCATCCACTTTGGCCTTCAGGTACTGAAGGTCTGTTTGCATGTTTGGTGCTTCAAAATGTTTTTCCGGATAACCTGCCACACCTATACAAAAATTGGTCTTCACCGCATTTTTCAAATCTTCTTCCAGGTAAATTCCATTGTTCATATTCATCACCTGCTGCATTAATTCGATAGCATATTTATGTCCATCAGGTTCTGCCTCAAAGAAACTTTCATTTTTTTGAGCATCACCGCGTAGCACCAAAACATTATTAATACCCAGAAAATTAAGATCTATTAATGCATCTTCTGTTTCCTGTTTGCTAAAGCCACCACAAATAAGGTGGGCCACCGCATCTACTTTATAGCGGTTCATTATAGCCGCACAAATACCTACTGTTCCAGGACGTTTTTTTACTTCTACTTTATCAAACGTGCCGTCCGGTTTTCTCTTAAACATGGTTTCGCTCCGGTGGTAGGTAACATTTATAAAGCGGGGTTTAAATTCCATTAAAGGATCCAAATGGTTCCAAATAGCATCTATTGCTTTCCCTTTCAATGGTGGAAGAATCTCAAAGGAAATAACAGTGTCCTCCGCTTCTGTTAAATGATCAATCACTTTCATTTTAAATATTGTGCAAACATAGCATCACGTTAACTAAATACAAAAGCATGTTTCAAATCAATCCAGGCTTATTCTTTCGCCTTATTTTTACTTAAAGTTCGCATGAGCATATTCATACACACCACCAATTTAGTAAAACGTTATCGCAACCGCACGGTAGTAAATCATGTTTCTATTGAGATGAAGCAGGGAGAGATTGTTGGTTTACTGGGGCCGAACGGTGCAGGTAAAACCACAACTTTTTATATGGTGGTGGGCCTGATAAAACCTGATGAGGGAGAGGTATTTTTGAATGACGTGAACATTACAAGTTTGCCCATGTACAAACGGGCACAAATGGGGATTGGTTACCTTCCACAGGAAACCTCTGTTTTCAGAAAGCTAAGTGTGGAAGATAATATTCTTGCAGTACTGGAAATGACACATCTTTCAAAAAGACAGCAAAGGGAGAAACTGGAATCGTTATTAAACGAATTTCGGCTGCAACAGGTACGAAAAAATAATGGGGATGTGCTAAGCGGAGGTGAAAGGCGGCGAACTGAAATTGCCCGTGCACTGGCTGTTGATCCTAAATTTATTTTGCTTGATGAACCGTTTGCCGGTATAGACCCTATTGCTGTAGAGGACATACAGGCAATTGTAGCAAAAATGAAGTTTAAAAATATCGGTATTCTAATAACAGATCATAATGTAACAGAAACTCTTTCTATTTGCGACCGTGCATATTTATTAATTGAGGGAAAGATTTTCAAGCACGGCACTGCAGAAGAACTTGCAAAAGACGAACAGGTTAAAAAATTATACCTTGGAAGAAATTTTGAACTGCGCCGAAAAGATTATCTGTTGCAGGAAGTAGATCCCGATAGTTTACCTACAAATCTTTAATACGTAATAACTTTACTTATTTATAGAGCAAGCCACTGCCGTTCTTAACTAAAACTTGCAGAAGGGGACAAACTCTAATCAGCAGATAACAAATGAAGCTACTTAGTCCGGCCATATCGCGTTTAGCCCGTTTACGACTTTGGTCTACAGATCAATGGGTGCATAAACCTCATGCGGCACAATACCAGGTATGGCAGGATTTAATTGCAGCAGGACAATATACATGCTTTGGACGTGAGCATAATTTTACCTCCATTCAATCACTGCAGCAGTACCAACAGCAGATACCTATCCATGAATATGATGATTTAAAGCCTTACATTGACAGAATGATGCGAGGTGAAGAAAATGTGTTGTGGAATACAAGTGTTAACTGGTTTGCAAAGAGCAGTGGTACCACCAGCAATAAAAGCAAATTTATACCGGTAAGTGATGAAACTTTAAAGGATAATCATTATAAAGCTTTTAAAGATGTTTTGACCTTTTATTATGCTATTCACCCTGATAGTGATTTATTAACCGGTAAATCTCTTGTTATTGGTGGCAGCCACCAGGTACAACAACTAAATGAGGAAATACATTATGGGGATTTAAGTGCAGTAGTGTTACAAAATTCTCCTTTCTGGGGTCATTGGTTTCGTACACCCGATCTGTCTATTGCACTGATGGACGAATGGGAAAGCAAGATTGAAAAACTTGCTAAATCCACCATTCAGGAAAATGTAACATCTATGGCCGGTGTGCCTACATGGCTGATTGTTTTATTAAAAAGAATACTGGAGATTACCAGAAAGCAAAACATTAAACAGGTATGGCCAAATCTGGAATTATATATGCATGGTGGTGTAAGCTTTGTGCCATATAGAAATCAATTTGCTGATTTAATAGGTGCGCCAATCAATTACCTGGAAATATATAATGCATCAGAAGGCTTTTTTGCCGCACAGGATGGATTGAATAAGGAAGGTATGTTGTTAATGTGCGATCACGGTATTTATTATGAATTTTTACCTGCAGAGCAACAAGGCAACCACGGTACTGAAACAGTATTATTAAAAGATGTGGAAATAGGAAAGCACTACGCTCCTGTAATTAGTACGAATGGGGGTCTTTGGCGTTATTTATTGGGAGATACCATACAATTTACCTCTGTAGAACCTTATCGTTTAAAAGTTTCCGGTAGATTAAAACATTATATAAATGCCTTTGGTGAAGAAGTAATTGTAGATAATGCGGATAAAGCTATTGCTAGTGCCAGTGAAAAAACCGGGGCAGTTGTGGTGGATTATACAGTGGCACCAATCTATTTTTCTGGCAAGGGTAATGGGGCCCATGAATGGTTAATTGAATTTGAAGAACAACCGCAAGACCAGCAGCAATTTATTTACGAGCTGGATGCTGCACTAAAAAACATTAATAGCGATTACGAGGCAAAACGTTATAAAGACATTGCTTTACGAATGCCTGTTGTGCAAGCTATACCAAACGGCACATTTACAAACTGGCTAAAAAGCAAAGGAAAATTGGGAGGTCAACACAAAGTGCCCAGATTAAGTAATGACAGGGATACATTAGAAGAAATAAAGAAATTTCTTTCGATTTAGTTTTCAACTATTTCTGCTTTATTTCGTTGTATTTTTTTTCTGCATCTTTCGCTTTTGCAAAATCCAGCACCACACCATTAATGCAATAACGTAAACCGGTTGGTGGGGGTCCATCATTAAATACATGCCCCAAGTGACCTTTACAACGGCCACACATAACTTCTGTGCGACTCATGCCATGCGCATTATCGGGTTGATAAATAATGCTTGCTTTGCTGATAGGCTGATAAAAACTTGGCCATCCACACCCGCTTTCAAATTTAGTGTCGCTTACAAACAAAGCATTACCACATGCTGCACAATAATAGGTACCCTTTTCTTTAAAACCCTCATATTTACTGGTCCAGGGACATTCTGTGCCTTTTTGCCGTGCTATATAGTAAACATCTTCCGGTAAAAATTTCTTCCACTCTTCATCTGTTAAATTCACCTTAGAAGTATCAGCTTTCGAGTAAACAGGATTTCTCCCCTCGGAATGGGCTGCTTTTTTATCTTTTGAAGGCATTGTGGTTGTTTTAGACTGTGAATAGGTACAATTCTGCAATGCAAACGCAAGTGACAATAAAAAAATAAATCGTCTCATTTGACCAGTTGTTACAAAATTACGTAAGCATGGGCAGTTTAGTTTTAAAAACAATGCTAATTGTAGGCGCAAGCTGCCAGCAAAGGCATCTACCTGTTTAATATTGAATAGTTATATTTGTTTTTAACGTTACTAAGTGCTTATGTTTAACTTGATTCTTTTTGGTCCCCCGGGAAGCGGGAAAGGTACGCAAGCTGAAAAGCTGGCAAAAAGATTTGGATTTATTCATTTATCAACAGGCGATTTGCTCCGCGGCGAAATTGCAGAAAAAACACCTCTTGGGCTTGAAGCGAAAAATTTTATGGATAAAGGACAGTTGGTGCCGGATGAAGTTGTTATTGGAATGATTGACTCCAGCCTGGAAAAACATCCGGATGCAAAAGGATTTTTGTTTGATGGCTTTCCAAGAACAGTAGCACAGGCTGAAGCATTGGACAAACTATTAACGCTAAATAAAACTTCTATTAATAAACTGCTGCTGTTGGTGGTTTCCGAAGATGAACTGGTGGAGCGTTTAATAAGGCGTGGCGAAACTTCTGGTAGAAGCGATGATACGAATGAAGAAATTATCCGCAAACGATTTTCGGTTTATAAACAGGAAACTTCTCCCGTAGCAGAATATTTTCAAAAACAGGAAAAATTAGAGCAGATAAATGGAGAAGGCTCTGTTGAAGAAATTTTTAAATTCCTAAGTAATGCCATAGAAACAGAAATGGCTAAACAACAGGACGAGTCTGATCAAAATCAATAAAGACTTCTATGAATGCTGCAAAAGCAGATTTCCTAAAAAACAAATTTGTTTCTCTTCTCAGGAAAATTCCGGCAGATAAAATACCGGCATGGGGCAAGATGAATTTGCAGCAAATGGTAGAACACTTTTCTGACTCTGTCAAGATAGCATCTGGTGTAACAGTAGTAAAAGAAATAATAACACCTGAAGGAAATCTGCAAAAGATGCATTCTTTTTTAATGAGTGGTAAGCCATTTAAGGAGAATACACTAAATCCGCTTTTGTCTAAAGAGCCGCCACCTGCAAAACATGCTACAATAGAAGATGCATTGACAGAATTACAAAACGAGATAGATAACTTCTTTTCTGTTTTTGAACATAGTGATGGTTCATTTACACGTAATCCTTTTTTCGGAGACCTTACTTTTGAAATGAATGTGCAATTGCTGCATAAGCATGCGCTGCATCATTTAAGGCAGTTTGGAGTTAGTCCGGTCATGTAATTTACTGCAGTACAAATTCTTTATCAACGAGGATTGCGTCTGATGATCCCGGGTGATTCAAATTTGCTTTTATGCGCCATTTATTGGTGTTGACAATGTGTCCTTCAATCCATCCTTTTTTTACAATCGAAGGTCCTCTGTACCCACAAAAACAGTTGTAGGCGATGATGGTCTTTGCCTTACGAAGTTCTATGCTGTCTTCAATTCTGAAATGATTTGTTGCAGGGGGAACTTCAAAAACAATTGTAATATTTCCCTCATCATCTGCTATTTGCGGGCAATCTCTAAAATGATGTATGTATTTGAATACAAGATTATTACCTTCTTTTATTTCATACTGATACTGCTCTATTGTAGAATTATTCTGAACAGACCTTATTGTATCTATTGTTTTGCTTGCTTGAAAAAAATGCTCAAAACTTTCCGGCTTACAATCTTCAATGTTGTCCTTATTACATGTAAAAGCAGCGCAAGAAATTGCAAGGAGTATATAAATGTATTTCACCATGTTAGGTTGACAATATATAGAAAGATACCGCTGCATTCGAATCAAAATCTCCATGAGGGAGCAGCCACCATAACGAGTAAAACAATTTCCGTTGTTCCATTTTTTTCAGGATTTAGTTTATGGTACATCAAAATTATTTTCAAATAACTTTACCGGCTGTTTTAAATTAACGTTAATGAAAGGGTTACAGAATTATATAACCGGAAAATGGGTAACAGGCGATGGCGATGGGCAACCGCTCTATGATGCAGTAAACGGGGATGTAATTGCTGCTGCAACTTCAAAAGGCATTGATTTCGCATCCATGCTACAATACGGAAGAGAAGTAGGTAATCCTGCCTTACGGAAAATGACATTTCATGAACGAGGCCGAATGCTAAAAGCACTGGCTATGTATCTGATGGACCAAAAAGAAAAATTTTATCGCGTAAGTTATCATACAGGAGCAACGAGGGCCGATAGCTGGATCGATATTGAAGGCGGCATTGGCAATTTATTCAGCAATGCATCTCTCCGAAGAAAGTTTCCCGACCTCCCTTACTGCACCGATGGTGAACCTGTTGGACTGAGCAAAGGCGGCACATTTATGGGCCATCACATTTTGGTGCCAAGAGAGGGTGTTGCAGTTCATATCAACGCTTATAATTTTCCGGTGTGGGGCATGCTGGAAAAATGTGCTGTCAACTGGCTGGCTGGCGTGCCTGCTATTGTAAAACCAGCCAGTATTACCTGCTATTTAACAGAATCAGTAGTCAGGGAAATTATTGAATCCGGCATTTTACCGAAAGGAGCTTTGCAGTTGATCTGCGGAAGCGCTGGCAACATGCTGGATCATGTAACGGCACAGGATGTGGTAACCTTTACGGGATCAAAAGCAACAGGACTATTATTGAAGGGAAACAAAAACATTTTAGAAAATAGTGTACCATTCAACATGGAAGCAGACTCACTGAATTGTATTGTACTTGGTGAGGATGTAAAACCAGGCATGCCTGAATGGGATATTTTTATTAAAGAAGTACGTAAAGAAATAACTGTAAAAGCAGGTCAGAAATGCACAGCTATACGCCGCATTTTTGTTCCTGGAAACCTGCTGGAAGATGCATATTTGGCCATTGGAAAGTTCTTATCACAAACCACTATTGGTAATCCTTTGAATGAGAAAGTAAGAATGGGTGCTCTGGCTGCCACAAGCCAACGCGATGAAGTAAGAACAAACATCCAAAAACTATTAGCTTCTTCACAAATAGTTTACGGGTCATTGGATAGTGTGGAAGTAATTGATGCAGATGCAGAAAAGGGTGCTTTTATTTCTCCTGTTTTGTTAATGAATGAAAAACCATTTGCCAGTGAGGATGTACATGACATTGAATGCTTTGGTCCTGTTAGCACTATTATGCCTTATTCTGATTTAGATGATGCTATTGTGTTATCAAAGAAAGGAAAAGGTTCTTTATGTTGTACAATAGTAACTGCAAACGATAAAATTGCAACAGGGTTTGTAGTAGGTGCTGCCACGCATCACGGAAGGATACTTGTGTTAAATAATGACTGTTCTAAAGAAAGTACAGGTCATGGTTCACCTTTGCCCATGCTTATTCATGGCGGGCCAGGTCGTGCAGGTGGTGGTGAAGAAATGGGAGGAGTGAGGGGAGTGAAACATTACATGCACTGTGTTGCTATTCAGGGTTCACCTACATCTATTACAGCAATTACAAAAAGCTATCAGCCTAATGCAAAAGGCAACTATGACAGTCTTCACCCGTTCCGGAAATATTTTGAAGAATTAGAAATAGGAGATCAGATCATTACGGAAAAAAGAATGATTACCAGTGAGGACATTGATGCATTTGCTGAATTAAGCGGCGATTATTTTTATGCACACATGAAGAATACAGATTTTACAGATACTATGTTTGACAAACAAGTGGCACACGGATATTTTGTGTTGAGTGCAGCAGCTGGTTTATTTGTTGATGGCAGTGAATTAGGGCCTGTGCTTTTAAATTATGGCATTGAGGAACTTAGATTTACAAAACCTGTTTATGCCGGTACAGAATTACAAATCAGGTTTACCTGTAAGGAAAAGTTGCCGCAGGATGCAAAACCTGATGATGAGAAAGACATTCCTAAAGGCATTGTAAAATGGCTGGTAGAAATGCTGGATGAAACAGGCGAGCATGTTGGTGTGGGAACGATTTTGACAATGGTTAAGAGAAAAATATAATTTCACACAGAGGCACCGGAGAACGCAAAATTTTTATGGCAAATCATATACTTATGCGACCTCTGCGTCTCTGAGTGAAACAAAATAGTAAACATGGAAGGTTACGTAAAAACTGAAACACACAACGGCATCACAATAATAGAATTCTTTCATCCACAAAGTAATTCACTACCCAGTAAATCATTAGAAAATATTGCAAATGCAATTCATGCTGCCGGAACAGATGATGATACAACTGTTATTGTAATCCGTTCTGCAGGTGAAAAAGTATTTTGTGCAGGTGCTTCGTTTGATGAATTAACCGGTATAGAAAATAAACAAAGGGGTTTTGATTTTTTCAGCGGATTTGCAAATGTCATCAATGCTATACGCAAATGTCCAAAGCTGATCATTGGTCGCATTCATGGAAAATGTGTAGGAGGGGGTGTTGGGTTAGCTGCTGCAGTGGATTACGCAATTGCAACAGAGGGTGCTGATGTACGTTTGAGTGAACTGGCTGTAGGCATAGGGCCATTTGTTGTTGGACCTGCGATTGAAAGAAAGATCGGCACCTCTGCCTTTTCACAATTAGCCATTGATGCTACCATGTGGCGAAATTCGGACTGGGCCAAAAGAAAAGGATTGTATGCGGAATTACACCCCGATGTTACAGGAATGGATGAATCTATCAGCAGACTAACCAATCAATTAACCCATTCTAGTCCCGAAGCTATGGCAGAATTGAAAAAAGTTTTATGGAAAGGAACTGAAGATTGGGACGATCTACTTTGCCGGCGTGCAGAAATAAGTGGTCGGCTGGTATCGAGCAACTTTACCAAAGAAGCTATACAAAAATTCAAAAGCAAGGGTTCATAGTCAGTATGAAGATTTTGAAAGCTGATCTTTGCGGTTAGCTTTTTTTGTACGATGATTGAACGCTTCACCAAAGAAAATTATCATGTCTTATGTGACATTGTCACAAAAAAAGATAAGGATGTAAAAAGTATCATTAAACAATATGGGTATCCACCGTGGTGGGTTCGGCCAAATACATTTGAAACGCTGGTATTGACTATTTTGGAACAGCAGGTTTCACTTGCCTCCGCCTATGCAGCATATCAAAAGTTAAAAGAAAAAATAAATAGTATTACACCAAAAAACCTTCTTGCTCTAACTGATGAAGAGTTACGTAGTTGTTATTTCAGCAGACAAAAAATAGTCTATACCAGAGAATTGGCAAGCGCTATTATATCCAAACACGTAAGTCTTGAAAATTTTTTTGAACAACCAGATGAAATTGTAAGAACAAAATTGAAAAAAATTAAAGGTGTTGGTGACTGGACAGTTGATATTTACCTGATTCATGCTTTGCGCAGAACGAACGTATTCCCTGTTGGTGATGTTGCACTTGTAAATGCTATAAAAATGTTGAAACAACATTCAACTATATCAAAAGAAGGTTTGCTGCACCTAGCGAAAAATGGCAACCGCACCGATCTATCGCCACTATGATTTTATGGCATTATTATATAAACAGAAGAACATCAAAATCCTGCATTAAAATACCAATAATTGAGTGCTCCTAAAAGTTTTAAATTTTCAATAAGTTGCCTTGTGCTTAGATCACCCCTCCTTCGGAGGGGTGGAGAGGCTTTTACATATACAACCCGCCATCTACAGGTAACACCTGGCCTGTTACATAGCTACTCCAATCCGAAGCAAGGAATAAAGTAACATTTGCAATATCTTCTGCAGTTCCAAACCTTCCTAACGGAATACCTGATTTGTATTTATCTGCCTGCTCACTTTCTTTTAAGTAAGAAGTCATGTCCGTTTCTACAAACCCCGGTGCTATAGCATTACACCGGATATTCCTGCTCCCTAATTCTTTTGCAACACTTTTTGTAAAACCAATTATTCCCGCTTTGCTTGCTGCATAACTGCTCTGTCCTGCATTTCCCATCAAACCCACAACCGAACTCATGTTAATGATGCTTCCGCTCCTTCCCTTCATCATGGGACGAATGACCTGCTTCGTCATATTGAATACACTTTTCAAATTGATCTGTATTACATCCTCCCAATTTTCTGCAGTCATACGCAGCAATAGATTGTCTTTTGAAATTCCGGCATTATTCACGCAAACGTCGACGCTTCCAAATTCTTTAAGTACATCATTTACAAAGGTTTCGCATTCTGCAAAATCACCTGCATTGCTGCGGTATGCTTTTGCTTTTATCCCAATATTATTTAACCGTTCCTGCAGGGCAAACGCCTTTTTTCCACTGCTTTCACTGATGTATGTAAAAGCTATGTTTGCGCCATGCTCTGCCAGTTTCAATGCGATGCCCTCCCCAATGCCCCGTGCCGCACCGGTTACAATTGCTACTTTGTTTTGCAAAAGTTTCATATGTTTAATTTGATGAAAACAAATGTACAGAATTCAATTGCTGGTTACCTGTTGCAACTAATTAGTAATAGATGATGCCGATAACCTCTTAGTAGAAGGGAGCTATTCAATAAATGAAACGATTGTTATTCTTTAAGGGTGTCTCATGGTTGATTCTATTAAATATTATTATTAAACCTTTATGGATTTTTGCTATTGACCGGCAGGTGCAGAATGTTGTTGGGCACGAAGAATATGGGATCTACTTCTCACTTTTAAATTTATCCATTGTTTTTAGCTTTATTTCTGACGCTGGCATTTCGAGCATGCTGAACAGACAACTTGCTTTGCAGCAACAGATAAATATCAAAAGCCTGTTCCGTTTGAAATGTGCATTAGCACTTGTTTATATCGGCACTTTGCTAATTGTTGCATGGCTTACCGGCATTAGTCGCTGGGAGATCTTAGTCCTCGTAGTCATTTTACAAGTGGCAATTTCTTTTCTTCTGTTTTTCAGAAGTATTCTTACCGCAAATCAGCGATTCAGCACTGATGCATATGTTTCCGTGATGGATAAAGCGTTAATGATCTTATTCTGCGGACCATTGTTGTATGTGGTTGCAGATGCTGATTTTGATATTTGGACTTTTTTGTTAATCCAAATTGGATGCACATTAATTACAATTGTTTTTGCATTTCGATTTATTTTAAAAAAAGAGCTAATTCGGAGTTTTGACAGAATATCTTTAAAAAACATATTTACATTGATAGCTCCGTTTGCTGTAATTATCCTGTTAATGTCTGCACATTACCGGATAGATGGGTTTTTATTAGAAAGAATACGCGGACCATATGAGGCGGGAATTTATGCATCTGCTTTCCGTTTGTTAGACGCAGGCAGTATGGCTGGTTACCTCATAGCGTCATTTTTAGTTCCTTTTGTTGCCCGTAATTCTTTTGATCAAAAGCTGGTTGCAAAAACGGTTTCGAAAATCAGCCAATTTTTACTACCAACAGGTGTTGCAGCAGCAATATTGATCATTATTTTTTCTCCCTGGATAATGAATCTCCTTTATTTGGATACAACCAATTACCAGGTTACTATTTTAAAACTATCTATAGCTGTATTACCTGCACTTTATCTTACACACATTTACGGTTCTGTGTTAACTGCTAAGGGATTATTCTCTTCATTCATTAAAATTATTTTGGTCTCTTTCTTGCTAAATTTTTCAATCAATATATTGCTTATTCATCAATACGGCGCACTAGCATCCTGCGCTGCTGCATTCGTCAGCCAATATATTTGCGGCCTCAGTTGCTGGGTTTTAGCATCGAAAAACATAAAGAGCATAATTTAGTTTAGTCCAATCATTATTCTTAGTACTCGTTACAAAAAAAAGGAAACCTTTATTGTGTTCCTTTTTACCAGTAATTATTAAAAGTGCTTTACTTATGTTTGTACAGGTGAGACGGTAAATTGTAATTACATTATGCCCGATTTATTACAAGTTTTCAGCAAGTGGTGGAGAGTTGTTATTGGATTCACACTAATTACTACTGCTCTTGCTGTGCTTATAATCTTTTTGCAAAGAAAACAATATCTCTCGACTGTAACTGCGTTGCCATCTAATAGCTTAACATCCGATAAGTCCAGGCTATTTAATGAGAACATTCAGCATTTATATTCCACCTTAGGTACAACCGATGAACTGGACCGTTTTGAGGGAACAGCAAGATTGGATACTTTATATGAAGCAGTTGCTAAGCAGCTTTTCCTTGAAAAATATTATAATTTAGAAAGCGTATATGCAGTAATTAAGAAGCTCCGGAAAAACACAAAAATTGAAAGAAGTCCATACGGCGAGCTGAAAATAAAAGCTTGGGATACAAACCCTTCTATGGCTGCGGGAATAGCAAATGCCTTGTTTGAGCATCTTCAGTCTATACACCAGTCCTTACAAAATCAAAATAATACGATACTGGTGCAAAAACTAAAATCTAATTTTGATTCCTTATCACGAGAGTATTCTTCTGGCACTGCTTCTGGTTTATCTTATCAAACCAATAATAACTCAATTGACTCAACAAGGAGTATAGATAAATTATCTAATGTGCAGATTAATCCTGTAAAAATGCAAGTCCTGAAGGAACAGTTATACCAACAGCAGAAACTTATTTCGGAATATTCTTTAGCCATTGCTGCTAATCCGCCTTCTTTATTAGTTGTGGAAAAAGCTCGTCCCTCGCACAAAGCGGACAGACCAAAAAAACTACAGTGGCTTTCTGTAATATTTTTTGCAACACTTGTATTTGGATTATTGTTATCTTTTTTGCTGGAAAGAAGAAATTAAAATGAACAGCATCAGTACATCTTCTTTACGATCCTTCTATTTCTGTTCATTTTTGTTTGCTTTATTATGTGCAGTTGGCCTTTGTTTACAACAACCTGTTATTGCGGCTTCAGGAGTTTTTATAATTATTGCTATATGGCTGGTTCAAAACCCAATCCTTTTAATGTACGTTTTACTTGCTGCCATTCCATGGTCTGTTGAATACAGTGTAACCGGAACTTTATCAACAGACTTGCCTGACGAACCGTTGATGTTGCTGCTTTCATTGTTTGTTCTTGCTTTCAGCATTTTTCATCGCCATAAAATTTTTCCTTTTGTTCAGAGGTCACCACTTTTAGCGTTACTGCTCGTACAATTTATATGGATGATGATTACGGTTATGAATTCCACAAATGTATTTCTGTCATTAAAATTCTTATTGGCTAAAAGCTGGTATTTACTGGCATTTGTCGGAGGAGCATTGATTTTTTTCAGGGACAAAAAGAATATACTTACCTCCGCATTGGTGCTCATAGCTTCTATGTTGATATTGACAATAACTGTACTTTCCCGCCATAGCATAACCGGTTTTACATTCGATACTATCAATGTAAGTGTAACTCCTTTTTTTCGCAATCATGTCACTTATTCTGCTTCATTGGTTTGCACTACATCAATTATTTATCTTTTTGTGCAAAACTCAGTTTCGTCTAAACGGAAATACGTTTTTATTTTTTTACTGTTGCTTTCATTAGTTGCACTTTATTTTTCGTATGCAAGGGGTGCCTGGATAGCTTTTATAGCTGGTGGTATAAGTATCTGGCTTCTAAAAAAACAATTATTGTTACCTGCATTTCTAATTGCTGTTTTTATAGTAGTTACAAGTTTTTTATGGTTGAAAAAAGATTCCAGGTACATTGCGTTTGCACATGACTACAACACCACTATTTTCCACAAAGACTTCCAGGAACATTTAATTGCAACATACAAGCTTAAAGATGTGTCTACTGCTGAACGTTTTTACCGGTGGATTGCCGGTGTAAGAATGGCAAAAGAATACTGGCACACAGGCTCAGGACCAAATACATTTTATCCGAACTATAAAAGCTACACAATACCTCTTTTTAGGACCTGGGTTAGTAAAAATGAAGATCGTTCAACGGTGCATAATTATTTTTTACTCACACTGGTGGAGCAGGGAGTAATGGGATTGTTACTGCTACTATCGTTAATTGGATACATGTATTACGTGGCTCAGAAAATCTACAAAAGAAGCCGGGATGGGTTTTGGAAAACAACGGCCATTTGTATAGCTTCTATCTTAAGCATGATTTGTACATTGAATTTTTTGAGTGACCTAATTGAGACGGACAAAGTAGGAAGCATTTTTTATTTGTGCCTCGGAACACTCATTGTTGCTGATTTAAAAACAAGACCAGAATCAGATCCTTCCCCGCACATTTAACGCATCCCGCAGGCCATTGCCAAATAAATTAAAAGCAAGTACCAATAACATAATGGAGAAGCCAGGTGCAAGCGCTAACATTGGATTTTGAGTAATGATAAAGTTGTAATTCTCTTTTATCATCAAACCCCAGCTCGGTTGGGGAGGTTGCACACCTACTCCCAGAAAACTCAAACCTGCCTCTATAACTATGGCCGATGCAAAATTAGACGCTGCAATAACCAAAATAGGACCGAAGATGTTTGGTAGTATGTGGCGACCAATAATGCGTAAATGAGAAAAGCCCAAAGCTTTTGCTGCTTCTACATATTGCAATTCTCTTGTTGCTAAAACCTGTCCCCTCACAAGACGGGCTACATTCACCCACATTGTTAACCCTACAGCAATAAATATCTGCCAAAAACCCTTGCCTAACAATAACGTAATTGCAAAAACCAATAATAATGTGGGAATGCTCCAGATAACATTTATAAGCAACATAATTATGTTATCTGTTCTGCCTCTGAAGTAACCTGCAAGGGCTCCTAAAATAATGCCTAAAGTAAGTGATATAATTACGGTTATCAGCCCTACGCTCAAGCTAACTCTTGTTCCTATTATCAAGCGGCTTATAATATCTCTTCCATATTTATCTGTGCCCAATAAAAATCTTTTAATTATAACGGGTTTTGCCGCCACCATGTTCTTAGCAAATGCTATTCGTTCACTTACCCCCTCATCAATAAATTTCTCAACAATTATACTGTCACCACTTTGCTGCGATTTAGTAATTGGTACAAAATCAAAATCGTCCGGTTTGCCGTACAATGTTCTGTTAATCAGAGTAGTTTTTTTAATTTGACTTTCTTTTTTTACTAAAAGAAATTTTTGAGTGAACCCTGGTTTTTGTCCGCCAATTTCCAGTATAATTCTATTTGCAAATGGTGATGGATCGGGTGCGATAAAATAACTTAACAATGCTATGAGTACGGCCAGAGTTATCATCACAAGCCCAAACATGGCACCTTTATTTTTTATCAACCGCTTCCATGCTGCACCGGAAAAGGATTGTGAGCGATTGTTCATTTTGAAAGATACTCAATCAGATTAGTTTGTAAATACTCAATTAGGCAGTTTATTTTATAGTTCTCCCCTTCCATTCATATTTACCTAACTGGCTCCACAAGCCTATTCCTACAGTGTATAAAATATGTAAGGGTTGAAAAAAAATAAAAAACTTCATTATTCTTTTTTCATTATAAAAGTTTGCAACACTCATAATAAATGGGAACTCTATTATACTTTTTCCCGCCCAAAAAAGTAATACCAACCACCAGTTATTGTTGATGCATGCAGCAGTAACTAATACTATAAAAAAGAAATTAAAAGCATACACGAATGCAAGCACTACCATTATTCTGTGATCATCATAATATAGAGTCTTACTGGCCCAGCGACGCCTCTGCATAACAAAATTTCTCCAGGTGAACATTGGCTGTGTGATTATAATTGCTTCGTTGCTTTTGAGATACAAAACCCTGCCCGGATGCCGTTTCCATATTTTATACATTAATAGCATATCATCACCACTGGATACTTTATCTATGTTTTTAAAACCATCCACTTCAAAAAAAGCTTCCCGGCGATAAGCAAGATTAGCTCCATTGCACATGCTGTGAAAATTAGCAGCAACACTTGCTGCAGTAATACCTTGAAGTGTTATAAAATCTATAGTTTGAAATAATTGTAATATGGAATTATCGTGCTGAAACTGTACCGGTGCAGCAATAAATTTTGCCTCTTTTGCTTTGTAAAATGCTTCAATAGTTTTAAGCCATTTTGGTTTGGGTTTGCAATCTGCATCTGTAATAACAACCCACTCGCCTTTTGCATGCTGTACTCCTGTAGCAATGGCTTGTTTTTTAGAGGATGTTTCTTTTTCTATGTCCGGTTGAATTAGTCTTACCCGTTCACTTAAAAACGATTGAACAACTTCTGCAGTTTTATCAGTAGAGAAATCATCTACTATAATAACTTCAAATAAATGTTGCGGATAACACTGCTGTTGAAGCTCATGTAATAAAGAGGGCAAATTGTTTTCTTCATTTCGGGCTGCTATCACTACTGACAGAAAAGTGGAAGGCAAAATTTGCTCTGTTTCAAAGGCTTCTAATTGTGTCCAATGATACCAATAGTTGAAAATAAGAATTGTATAAAGCACTAAAAAACAAACAACAATAACCATCAGTAACATTCAACCAAAGCTAAGATCTAATTAATATCAGAACCAGTAGTATATTAAAAGGGAAACCCTTAACTTTACATAGTTGCATAAACAACTATATGATAAGCAACCAATTTAAGAAAGGAGAATTATACAGCTTTATTTCCGGCAAAGCTTCCACAGCCATTGCACGCAGACTGCAAAAAAAATTCAATGATAACGCACTGAACATAACCATAGAGCAATGGAGTGTCTTGTATCAGTTATGGAAACAAGATGGCTTAAGTCAGCAGGAATTATGTAATACGACCTTTCGTGATAAACCAAGCGTTACACGGTTAATTGATAACCTGGAGAAACTCAACCTGGTAAAAAGAACGGCAGATGAAAATGACAGACGTATTAACAAAGTATTTCTTACCAAACAAGCACAAAAATTACAGGAACAAACTATGGCGCTGGCAGAAGAAACTTTAAATGAAGCCCTACATGGTGTGCCTGCAGAACAAATTAATTTATGTAAGGATGTGTTGCAAAGAGTATATGATAATTTAAATTGGAGGAGCGAATAGGCAATTAGCAATTGCGCAAATCCACCTTAAACTTTAAACATTAAACTACCTAATATGGAAGCTGTACTTAATAAAACATGTGCCGGTGGGGAGTGGTTGGTAAAAGAAAGTCAACCCGGGGCTACTTTTATTCCCGAAGAATTTAATGAAGAACAAAAAATGGTGCGGGACATGTGTGACCAGTTTTTGCACGCAGAAGTGCTACCTAACCTGGATAGAATAGATCGTTTAGAACCAGGTTATATGCGTGCACTGATGCAAAAAGCCGGTAAGCAGGGATTATTTGCTGCTTCTTTTCCGGAAGCATATGGGGGTCTTGGAAAAGATTTTATTACATCTACTATTATAAATGAATATTTAGGTGCGGGTCATTCATTTTCTGTAGCCGTTGCAGCACATACAGGCATTGGCACACTGCCAATTTTATATTTTGGCAATGATGAGCAGAAACAGAAATATATACCAAAGCTTATAAGTGGCGAATGGATAGGCTCTTATGGATTAACAGAGCCTGGCAGTGGCAGTGATGCGCTAAGTATTAAAACAAATGCACGATTGAGTGAAGATGGTAAATTCTGGGTACTGAATGGACAGAAATGCTGGATCACCAATGGCGGTTTTGCTGATATATATACAGTGTTTGCAAAAGTAATTGGCGATAATTTTCCTGAAAACAAGAAAGGGTTTAGTGCATTTATAATTGAGAGAGGTGCAGAAGGTTTTCTTCAGGGGCCGGAAGAACAAAAAATGGGAATAAAGGGCTCTTCTACAGTACAACTGTATTTTCAGGACTGTAAAATTCCCGTCGAAAATTTACTGGGAGAGATAGGGAAAGGACATAAAATAGCATTCAACATATTAAACATCGGACGCTTAAAATTATGTGCAGCCACTTTAGGCGGTGCAAAAAAAGCCATTACAATCAGCGTTGAATATGCTCTTACACGGGAGCAATTTAAACAGCCTATTGGAAATTTTGGCGCTATAAAACATAAGCTGGCGCAAATGACTATTGAAACTTTTGCAGATGAAAGTGCACTTTACCGTACAGCCAAATGGATTGATGATAAAGAACAGGAATTGTTAGAAACTGGCAAGCCCGTGCATGAAGCCTTACTGGGAGCCGCAGAAGAGTTTGCCATTGAGTGTGCTATTTTAAAAGTGCACGGCAGTGAAACATTGGATGTTGTTGTAGATGAAGGGGTACAAATACATGGTGGTAACGGCTTTAGTGCAGAGTATAATATTTCACGTGCTTACAGAGATAGCAGGATCAACCGCATTTTTGAAGGCACTAATGAAATAAACAGGTTGTTGATTGTGGACATGACCTTAAAACGTGCTATGCAGGGAAGATTAAATTTGATGGGTGCTGCTATGAAAGTACAGCAGGATTTAATGTCTATCCCGGATTTCAATGAGGAAGAGGAAACACTATTTGCTCAGGAAAAAAAGATTGTGCAGAATTTTAAAAAAACAATCTTGCTTGCAGCCGGTGCAGCAGCACAAAAATTGATGATGCAATTAGAACAGGAGCAGGAAATTTTATTAAGTATTGCAGATATGGCTATTGAGACTTTTGTGGCGGAAAGCCTGCTCCTTCGGGTAATAAAGTTGAGCAACAGCAATGAAAAAAATATTTATCATGATATTTTAAATTGTTATCTATACGATGCTGCAGACCGGATTCATAAATACGGGAAAGATGCCATCAATGCTTTTGCAGAAGGGGATGAACAAAGAATGATGTTAATGGGTTTAAAGCGATTTACTAAAGTACCTCCATACAACTCCAAAGATGCAAGGCGCAGAATTGCAAATGAACTTCTTCAACAGAAAAAATATCCATTTTAGATTTATTGGTGTCCGATATCTTAAAAATTGTCTGACACCTCTCTTAAGAGCATTTACTATCTTACTCCAATGAAATGGTGTGCTTTTTTCTTCTTTGCTCTTTTTACTAACATATTAAACGCCCAGCAACAATTATTTTATGGAAGAGCAACCGGACGCTTACCTTATTAAGTATACGGTTTGGGAGATGACCGTCTTGGGGGAGCGAAAATGACTTATCTGGATTCCAATGTGTTAATAAGAGTTGTGGACAGTGTAAAGGAAGATTTCAAAGTACAATTGTCTGCAAATCATTTTGCGTATCTGCCTAAAAGTAATTTCAGGGTAGATACAACTATAAAACTTCAAACCACATTACTTAAAAGGCAGTTAGCGGGTGTGGGGAATTTTAAATGAAGAGTTCCACAAGGATGTTGCAAAGAAGATTTATAAAGGAATAAAAGACTGTCTAAAGAGCATTAAGTAACACTATTTATATGAAGGGGTTCTGTTAACATAAAGTAAAAGCTATTGCGGTATCAACTTATATCTACATGCTGCGCATTTATCCGTTCACCAAAGAAAGTAGTTGCTTTTTCATTAAAGTCTTCAGAAGAATCGGTAGTATAAAAAATCTTTTTACCTTCTTTAGAAATACAATTTTCAATTTCCGGATGCCTGATTAAATAATCCTCTAAACTTTCAGCTACAATTTCTGCCTGGGATATTACTTGCATACCCGGAGGTACAAACTGTTCTATCTTTTGCTTAAGCAATGGATAGTGAGTACAGGCAAGCAAAAGTGTGTCAATTGAAGGATTAGCAGAAAAGATATTATCAATGTGCTTTTTTATAAAATAATCTGCGCCTTCGCCTAAATGCTCATTGCTTTCTACTAAAGGAACCCACATGGGGCAAGCTTCCTGAGTGATATGTACATCTGGAAAAAATTTCTCAATCTCTAATAAATAAGAATTGGATTGAACAGTACCCGTAGTAGCCAGGATGCCAATGTTTTTGCTTTTGGAGCATCTGCCAATTATTTCGGTTGTTGGTCGGATAACGCCCAAAACTCTTGCTGCAGGATTGAGTTGCGGTAAATGCTTTTGCTGAATAGTGCGTAATGCTTTTGCAGAGGCAGTATTACAAGCTAAAACAATAAGGGGGCAATTTTGCTGCAACAGCCACTCTACACATTGCAATGTATATCGGTAAACAGTATTAAAAGAACGATTGCCATAAGGTGATCTGGCATTATCACCTAAATAGATATAATCGTATTGGGGAAGTTTATTTATCAACTGCCTCAGAACAGTTAAACCCCCATACCCAGAATCAAAAACACCGATAGCTTTCATAATAAATTGTAACTACCTCCCCTGCAAAACAATAAAGTCCTGCCCCTTCGACTACGCTTTAGGGATTCAGGACTTTTCAAAACTACTGTAGTAATTATTTTTTGGGTGTTGTTGCTGTATTTGCGGGTAGTTTAATGTTTAATTTTTTTGCTACCAGAGGCAACAGATCATCTCCGGGAGGTGCCACCAGTAATGCTTCTTTATTTAGAACATAAGCATACCCATTTGCTTTCGCCACCTCATTCAATGCATTCATTGCTTTACGATACAGAGGTTGAACCAGTTGAGATTGTTTTGCCTGGTAAGCTTGCTCAGAAATGGCTTGCCAGTTTTGCACCTGGTAAGCAACATTTTGTAAAGCCTGCTGATGCTGTTGCTTTACGCTGAGTGGCATTTTAAGTGTATCCCTTGAGCCAAGTATGCTATCTCTATATCTATAATCCTGTACCAGGCTGGCAAATTCCCTGTTTAATGAATCGGTGCGATATTTATTCAATAAGGTATCAACCTTGCCTATTTCAGGCATTAGAAATACCACCTCATCTAAACTGATGTAACCGGTTTTTTGCGCCTTGGCGCCTACTGCGATGAAAATTAAAAGAGATGCAATAACAAATAATTTAATCTTGTTCATGGAAATTTGATTGTATAATTATGATAACTTTTTTATCAGCTTTAGTTGTAACACTAATTCGTTTTTACAAATATTTAATTACGTACGCCCAACTCACGTAAAACATCTTCACTTTTTTCCAATTTTGGGTCGGCAAAGATAACCGTAATACCCTCACTCTTATCCAAAATAAAATCATAACCACGCTGCACCGCCAGTTTTTGCACAACATTATATACTTTATCCTGAATTGGTTTAATCAGATCCTGCCTTAATTTAAATAAATCGCCTTCAAAGCCAAAGCGTTTACGTTGCAATTCCCGCAAAGTTTTTTCTTTTACATATAGCTGGTCTTCTCTTTTCTTACGTAATTCATTGCTAAGCATAACCTGCTCTGCTTCAAAATCTCTAAACATCTTATTCAGCTCCTGGTCCATTGCATCAATTTCCTTTTGCCAGTTAGCGGCAACATCATCCAGTTGTTTTTGTGCCTGCCTGTATTCCGGCATTTTATCTAAAATGTATTTAGTATCAATGATGGCATAACGCTGTGCATGGCTGAAGGCTGCGAGGCACAAGCTACAGGCAATAAGGGAAAAGGCTTTTTTCATATAGAACTAAGATTTTTAAGATTAAAACATTATACAGAGATTCGTTTAATATTTTCTGTTAACATTGGTATGTTTGAATTACCATCAGCGTTAATCATTTTAATCATGGTAATCTTAGTTCTTTTTACTCCGGTTCAACGCCAAGCATAAAAGTGAAGCGGGTTGCATTCTTTAACCCCCTGTCTCCGGGCTGCAATCTGTCTAATCCAATACCATAATCAAATCCTAATAAACCAAACATGGGCAAAAAGAAACGCATACCTACACCTACACTGCGCCGCAAACGGAATGGATTGTAATCTTTAAATGAATACCAGCCATTTGCTGCATCAAAAAACGTTAACCCATAAATAGTGCTGCTTGGGTTAGTAACCAAAGGATACCGTACCTCTAATGAATACTTATTAAATATGGTAAAGTACCGGTTAGCATTGCTGATATCAGGATTTATGGAGGGATCTGATGTTTCGTAAACAGGGTAGCCCCTGTGCGAAATAACATCATATCCTAATAATCCGTAATTATTGGTCAAACCATCGCCACCCAGCTGGAACCGTTCAAACGGAGAAAAATCCAGCTTGCTGTTATAGCGGCCCATGAAACCATACTTCGCTGCAAGCTTTAAAACAAACTGACGGTTTTTATCAGCACCCATAGGTTTACCAACAGGTACAAACCATTCTGAAGAAAACCGCCATTTATGATACTCCGGATTTTTATAAGCATTTTCTTGCGAAACGTTACCTTTTAATAGCGAATAAGGTGGTGTTAACTGAACAGTTGCTGAAAAGTTAGAACCACTGCGTGGGAACGTTGGATCGTAAACAGAAGAACGCTGTAAGCCTAGTTTCAGGCTTACGTTGTTGGATGTGCCGTTGCTAAATCCAAACCCCTGGAATTGGTAATTTTTTAATTGGTATTTAGTAAAATTCAATGAATAGATAAGGCTAAAATAATCATCAGGCCATTTTAATTGTTTACCCAGCGATACGGATGCACCAAGAACACCAATCTTGCTGGAATCGCTAAAAATAAATTGGCGCCTATCGTTGTACTCACCACTAACACGGTTAACACTTTTATAAAGAGAGAATGTAAGTGAATTGCGCTTTTTACCACCCAACCATGGCTCGGTAAAAGAGAAATTATAGGATTGATAAGCCCTACCGTTTGATTGAAGGCGTACGCTTAACTTTTGACCATCACCTGTGGGTAATGGATCCCACGATTCTCTTTTTAAAATATTTTTTACCGAAAAGTTATTAAAGGAAACTCCCAAAGTACCTGTTAAACCAATACCGCCTCCCCAGCCTGCAGAAAGCTCTAGCTGATCAGATGATTTTTCCTCTAAATTCCAGTTGATATCAACTGTACCGTCATTTTGGTTTGGATTAACCCCTGGTTCAATCTTTTCCTGGTTAAAATATTGAAGGCCTGCTAACTCACGTTGTGAACGAATAAGGTCAGAACGGCTGAATTTATCACCGGGTACGGTACGTAATTCCCTGCGGATTACATGATCCTTCGTTTTATCGTTCCCGTAAATATTTACATTACGAATAGTTGCCTGTGCACCCTCTCTTATTCGTATTTCATGGTCTATAGTATCACTATAAACAGCACTTTCCACCGGGTCTACTGTAAAGAACAAATAGCCATCATCCAAATACAAACCACTAATATCTCCACCTTCAGGTGATAATTGCTTACCTAATCTTTTATTCAGCACATCAATATTATAAACATCTCCTTTCTTAATGCGAAGTACTGCATTCAGTAAAGAATCGCTGTATTTTGTATTGCCTTTCCAGGTAATATCGCCAAAATAATACTGACGGCCTTCCTCTACTTTCAGATCAATATTTAAATTTCCCTCGGGTGTATAATATTGTGTGTCAGCTACAATCTGCGCATCGCGATAGCCTAACGAATTATAACGCTGAAGCACCTTTTCTTTATCTTCTTCATATTTCTTTTCATCAAACTTGGCACCACTAAATAGTTTAAATCTGAAATAAGGGTCAAGGAAGTTTTTTGTTTTAGAAGGAGAAAGAAACCCGACATCTTTTATGTAGTTACCAAAAGACATTCTCTCATTTTCGCCGTAAGGACTATACACCTTTGATGGATTGAGGGTTATTTTCGTCATTTCCTTTGTACCCTTCATTTCTTTTTTCAGCTTGATGTCGGTTATGGCTTCATTGCCATAGAAATTTACCTGGTTTACCCGTACTTTTTGCCCTTTCTCAACATTAAACGTCATTGAATTGGAATTTACAAAAGCCGGATCATTTTTTTCTTCTATACGTACCTGAACATTTTTATACCCTTTATCCTTGTAATATTTTTGAATGGCTTCAACAGCATTACGTCGTGTATTTTCTGTAATGATTGTTGATTTTGTAAGACCGATTTTGCCTTCTAACTCTTCGGCTTCTGTTTTTTTAATTCCAACAAAATTAAAATTGCCTAACCGTGGCCGTTCCTGAACATTTATTTCAATAGCAATGTTATCCGTTTGTACATCTGTAATAAAAATCTGAATATTAGAAAATAATTTTTGCCGCCAAAGGTTTCCAATTGCTTTTGAGAATGCATCGCCGCCGGGAATAAGTATTTTATCACCTACCTGTAAGCCGGAAATTGAAAGCACAATTGCAGTATCAAGATGGTTGATGCCGGTAACATCTATGGATCTGACAGTATATTCTTTGGGCCGGGCATTTTCTAATGCCAGTAAATCCGGATCAACAGAAGTAGGTTGAGTTGTGTCTTGTGCAAAAACAGGAAAGGCTGATGCAAAGCAAAAAAATATAACAAGTGAAAGGAATAAGGATTTTGGCATAAAAAAAATTCAGTCAATCGCTAAGCAATAGGCAGACAAACTTCGGGCAGCAAATTAACAGGAAAATTCAAACGGTTTTGTTAAAAAGAAGGTGAATGGCATAAGGCTTAAGCTATAAGTGGATGATAGAATTTTATAATTTAAGCCTGACATTCTGAGCCATTTACGTTATACCTTTTCCAGTTGCTCAGTGGTTTTACCAAAGCGCCGTTCTCTGCTTTGGTAATCAATAATAGCCTCGTATAAATTATTTTTTCTGAATTCGGGCCAACGTACATTGGTAAAGTATAACTCTGCATAAGCTAATTGATATAATAGAAAGTTGGAGATCCGGTATTCCCCGCTGGTACGTATCATTAGTTCAGGATCGGGCAAGCCTCTGGTGCATAAGTATTGCTGTAACCTATCCTGGTCTATTTCTTCAACGTTCAAATCTCCTTTTTTTACGTCTTTGGCCATGTTCTTAACTGCATCCAAAAGCTCCCACCTGCCGCTGTAACTTAATGCCATTACAAGATGTAATCCTGTATTCTCCTTTGTAATATCCAAAGCTTCCTGCAGTTCCTTTTTAGCATTACCGGGTAACATGTTTAAATTACCAATGACATGAAGCTTTATATTATTTTTTCGGAGGCTTTCCACTTCATTACGGATGGTAGTTACCAATAATTCCATCAGGCCAATCACCTCGTATTGAGGTCTATCCCAATTCTCGGTGGAAAAAGCATACAGAGTAAGGTATTCAACTCCTAATTCTGCACACCCTTCTACAATGTTTCGTACACTTTCTACTCCGTGGTAATGTCCATACAAGCGATCTTGCCCTTGTTCCTTTGCCCACCGGCCATTGCCGTCCATTATTATTGCAATGTGCCTGGGCAGTTTTTCTTTATCTATTTGCTGCAGAAGATCAGACATCCGAATACCAACTGAAGAAGTAATTGATTTTTACAAAAATCCGTTAAAGCCGTAAGATACACACAAAACAAAAAAACAAGAACTACCCATGCAGAAATGTT
This sequence comes from Chitinophagaceae bacterium, assembly GCA_046262255.1. GTDB lineage: Bacteria > Bacteroidota > Bacteroidia > Chitinophagales > Chitinophagaceae > Flavisolibacter. Next base: position 26,575 of record JBHENB010000007.1, on the reverse strand, counting down.
CTTTAAAATTCCTTTTGATCAGAATTATAAAGCAGCTTATATTCACTACCCGGGTTACTCCGACTCAATTTCTAAGCTTGTTAAATTGATTTACAGTTAAATTTCAAGAATTCTAACTGGAGTATTAAGTATTAAATAAGGGATTGGCCAGACTTTACTAATAGGCAGGCGGGCATTTATACGATTGTATATTAAAACTGATAAAAATTAATGCTGTTGCAAATTGGTCTTTCTGCCGGCTGTTACCCCTTTGCACACCCTTTGCTCCAATTGGTGTACCTGTTTCGTAAGACCTGTCCGACAACAAAAGAGCCGGAGACGGCAAGCCCTCCGGAGTAGGAGGAAAAATTGCGGGATCCACATAAGTTCTACTTACATCATCCAGGTAATCTGTATTGGTAAAGCGGTGTACAATTTCAAACCCAATATTAATTCTGTCATTTATAGAATATTTTATGCCAACGCCAAAAGGAATACTTGCTGCCATAGCGCTGTACTGCTGCCGGTCAGGGTATGAACTATCACCCTGCCCTTCCGTACCTAATGGACGTAAGAAATACTTTTTGTTTTCCAGAAAAGCGTACGGGTCATAATTGAAAATACCAGCACCAAAAGTTATATAAGGTGTAAAACGAAAAGCAGGATCACCGGGCATAAATCTGAAAAAATTAAAATCACCCTGCAACGCCAATTCCCAAACGTTGGTATTGAAGCTGAGGTTTCGCCTGCGCATAAATTCATTATCATCATTGTAAACATCCGAATATCCAAGTTGAGCAAAGGAGGCCCCAATGCGCATTGCAACATAATTCCCAAAGTTTTTTCTGAAAAAGAGGCTTGCTGCAACTTTAGGCCGGTTTAGGTGTGTATTCGGATTTAAATCACCAAAATAATGAGCAGCGCCAATGCCCACCCCAAATTCACCTTCCTGAACAATAGAATTTTGAGCAAACAAGAATGCAGGAATAAAGATGAAAAGACCGACAAAGATTTTTCTCATAAACATCAATAAGATTGGAACTAAAAAAGCTTAACGTAAAAACAAGGTTTTTGGTATCAACAAACATATTAATTGCGCTTATCTAACCCCCAGGAAAGCTTATTACGAAGTGTTTGTAAAAAGTTGTTTTCATTTAACCGCACCAGGTTAAACATAAAATTTTCCTTTCTTACTGCAAGTTCAACGTTTTTATTCACTATTTCTCTTCGCGAATCCAATGCAACAATAATGTCATCAGACCGGCTTTCCACTTCAAAAGAAACAATAGTATTATCAGGAATTACTATAGAGCGAACATTTAAATTATGTGGCGCAATTGGCGTTAATACAAAACTGCAGGCTTCAGGGAAAACAACTGGGCCCTGGCAACTTAATGAATAGCCCGTAGATCCTGTAGGGGTTGCCAACAGTAACCCATCTGCCCAGTAAGTATTCAGCAATTCACCATTTACATAAGTATGTATTTTAACCATTGGAGAAACATCTCTCTTATGAATAGCGAATTCATTCAACGCATACGGAACATCATCAAAAAGATGTAAATCAGAATCCAGGTGAATTAAAGAACGCTTATCAATAATAAATGTACGCCGTACCAAAGCCTTTACTACGGTTATCACTTCGTCTCTGCCGATACTGGCTAAAAAGCCCAGGCGGCCAAAGTTGATGCCTGCAACAGGAATGTTTTTATTACGAACCAGCGTTACTGTATCTAATAAAGTTCCATCACCACCAAGACTAATTATAAAATCTATGTCATTGCCAAGGTCAGAAGAAGTTGAAAAGGATAAAACAGGACCTGGGATGGAAATGTGTTCTTTGATTTCCTTTAAAAAAATATCAAATACAACCGGCACAATCTCTTCCTTATGTAACTCATCAAACAACAACTGAACGTCCTGCTGCTGGTTTTGCTCCAGTATGCGGCTATAAATGGCTATTTTCAAAATGTAAAATTTGCAAAAAAAACTGCAAAGTCAGAGGTATCTTCTGTTGTGTAAATATAATCCGTTTTGACCTAAATGGTTTAAGCTCCACTCTATTTTGAATACGAGATCATAGAACAAAATAATATCTAAACCTACCCCACCAGAATACAGCCATTTCTTGGATAAAGAATTTTTTGCAACATGCTGGTTGTAAATGTAGCCGGTATTACCATACACTTTCCCGAATATTTTTAAAGGAATGTGATTCAGCCTTTTAATTCTTTCGGAGGGGATGTGTATAGCTGTATTTAGAAACTGTTTGGAAAAAGTAGCTTTTGTATAGCCCCCGGCAACTCCGTTTATTGTATAATCTTCATATCCTTGTAAATACATGTTATCCTGCCCTATAAAGTGCTGTGTAATGTAAGGTTGCCTGAGAGGCAATTTCATTATTCCGGTAAGCCCAAGATTGAAGAAATAATTATTTGATAGCGGCCAGGTAGCGTTAGTACGCACAGAAAGCTGCCAAAGATTCATACTTTTATCAACACCTCTTTTTTCCAATGAGGCTTCTGCTGCAAATCCTTTTGTTGGATAGGGTATGAAGTCCACATCAAAAAACTCCAGCGTGTAAAAGAATTTTGGATATTGTATTTTATTCGGCTGAAAAGAAAATGAAGGATTCAATCTAAAAATTGTATCCTGAAAGTTTTCACTATGGTAACTAATTCCAAATATGTGTCTGGTTTTTATAGCCGGGCGGTACACAAATTCTATTCCTGCCCGAAAGAAAGAATGTACAAACTGATTAGTATCCTTATAATAAACTTGCCGGTTGCTTATAGTTGCATAGTTTATCTCGCTGTTTTTCCCGAAACCAATATTTAAGTTAGAAGACCAATGGAGCCTTTTATCTAAATACAACCCTTTGTACTGAACGGCTACCTGCTTTGTATAGCCATTTGTTAAGTTTACGTATAACTTATCATTTCGGCCTGTTGTGTTATTATGAGTTAACTGGATACCGTAGTTAACCCTCCGCAGGTTCATATTCTGTTCTTTAACCCACTCCTGCAGGCTTACATCCACCACGCTTACAAATGGTACAGGATAAATGTACCACCGCTCTTTTACTGATACCAGTACGGAAGCATCCTGCCCCTGGAAATTTTTTAATGCCACTACTACCTCCCTGAATAAACCAATATTTAATAACTGCTGTTTTGCAAGTGCAAATTTTTCCACTAAATCTTTAAGTGTGTATTGTTGGTTTTGATGAAAGGGAAGTTCCCGGAGTATGATATTTTCCTTTGTTCGTTTATTTCCTTCTATCAATATTTCTCTGATAATAAATAAATGGGATGTATCGGAGACAGTATAACTATCATCTGTAGAAAAGATAATACTGTTCTCTACAAAGCCACTTTGAGCCCTTGAAAAATTTATAAACGCAGAAAAAAGGATTAACAAAAACAAAAAGGACGGCTTTCTACACTTCATCAGGGCAATATTGGATTTACAATATAAGAAATATTGATACCTGATTTGCTTTCGGTGGAAAAAACATCAGATCTTAAGATAATACATAAGATTATCATAATTATTGCGCAGCTCGTTTTCATATAATTCCTCTCCAAAGTAATACTTTACATTATACTCATATCTCTGGAAGCTGCTGATTATATCTGATATTTCCATTTTGTTTATTCTTATGGTTATCTGCATTACACCATTGCCTGTATCGGTATATGTATTCAACTGGGTAATTTGTGCGTCATTTGATTCTACAATCCGGCTTATTTCATTAAAAGAGTAATCCTTTCCTTCCATTTCCAATACTATTAATCCGCCGGAATCATTCAGGCTCATAAAATCAGATGCATTTTGCAATAGATCACTATAGGTTACAATGCCCAGCATTTGCATCTGCTTATCTTCCACAACCGGCACCATGCTTAATTTATTTTGTACCGCAACCTGTATTGCTTTTAAAAAATGATCATTTGCCTGTACAGAGGTGCCTCCATCACTTATTGGTAACTCTTCCAGCATGCTATCATCATCAGAATGTAATAGTTGTTCTTCGCTGATAACCCCTAAATACTTATCTGTATCTACTACAGGCAGATGCGCTAAATGATAGTCATTCATTAATTGCAATGCATGGTAAACTTTATCGTGCAAGTGCAGGTAAGGAATAGAGTTTGATATGAGATCGCGGGTCAACATGGATAACAGCGTTACTTACTTAGACAGTTGTATTCAAACAACTGTTGCAGGCGCAACAAGTTTTTTCAAAAATTTATGTAATATATTATTGAACTCCTCCGGTTTTTCCATCATCGGTGCATGCCCGCACTTATCAATAAAATGAAGTTCACTGTTTGGTATTAATTTTTGAAATTCCCGTGCCACAAACGGCGGCGTAATAATGTCGTTATCGCCCCAAATAAGAAGAGTTGGCTGTTTTATACGACTTAATTCCTCTCCTAAATTATTACGTATAGCACTTTTGGCAAGAGCAATGATCTTAATTACTTTTATTCGGTTTCTTGTTATTTCAAAGACTTCATCTACTAACTCCTTTGTTGCAGTTTTTGGGTCGTAAAAGGTTATCTCTGTTTTTCTTTTTATATACTCGTAGTCTCCGCGTTTAGGATATGTGTCACCCATGGCACTTTCAAAAAGCCCGGAGCTGCCGGTAAGGATCAGTGATTTTGTTCTTTCCGGATGCTTTAATAAATAAACCATTGCCACATGCCCGCCTAACGAATTTCCAAGCAGGTGAATATTTTTGTAATCTCTTGCCTCAAGAAACTTATGTACAAACTTTGCAAGCCCCCCAACGGTAGTATGTAAAATATCCAGCTCAAATAATGGGAGCATTGGCACTACCACTTTATAATGCTGTCTGAAATATTCAATAAGGTCTCTAAAATTGCTTAATGCACCAAACAATCCATGCAGCAGAACAAGAGGCTCTCCCTCACCTTCCTCCAAAAACCGGAACTTACCCTGTTGTTTTATTGAATATTGCATCCTTCCTACACAATTATTATTGCTAAAATATAAGTTTTTACCTTAAGTAGTTAGCATTAGAGGTAAGGATATAATAAGCGTTGCTGTTGATGGGAAGATTTATCTGCAATATTGTCAAAGAAATGTAACAGGTCGGCAAACATATTTTTAAAGAAAGGAAGTACAGTACCTAATCCATTAATAACTTTGGGAGCTAAGGGTTTCAGATAAGGATAAGTAACAGATGCCTGCATTGTCTCCGGTTTAATTATATGAACCTGTTCTGCATAAAAAATAATAACACTGATGATAAAGAGATAAAGCAAGCCAAAAAAAAGCACTCCGCCCAACTTATTCAACCATCCCAGCATAGTTAGTCGTAATACTCCTTCTATTGCCCGTGCGCCTAAGCGTACAAGTAATACCACTAAAAAAAATACCACCATAAATGCCAGCACAGGAAGCCAGCGTTGCGAAACATTTACACTATTACCAATGTGCAATGCAGCGACTGCAGATAACTTTATTGCTGCAGCCAAACCAACAATAAATGCAGCGAAAGAGAAGATGGCTACAACAAATCCCTTGCGTAACCCTTTGAAAGCAGCTATAATCAGTAGTATTAATACTATTACATCAATAAACACGGATGTATTATTTGCTTAGCAATTGTTTAGCTGTTGCAGAAATAGTTTTTCCATCAGCGCTGCCCGCCAGCTTTTTGGTAGCAACGCTCATCACTTTTCCGATATCTGCTGTAGAAGATGCACCTGTTTCCGTAATGATCTGTTGCAGTTCATTTTTTAATTCTTCCTCGCTTAGCGGAGCAGGTAAAAACTTTTCAATTAAATTAATTTCTTCCTGCTCTTTTTGCGCCAGATCAGCACGGTGCTGCTGCTGATAAATCTCTAATGCACCCTTTCGCTGCTTTACTATTTTCTGCAGCAACTTCAATTCTGTATCTGAAGAGATTTCTCCGCCGGCACCAGGCTCTGTTTTTGCTTTTAGTATTTCTGCTTTAATAGCTCTTAAACTTTAAGGCAGCTTCGTCTTTTGCCTTCATGGCTTCTTTCATATCTGCCATTATTTTCTGTTCCAGGCTCATAAATTAATTTGTTTATACTTTAATTTAAATGCAATCCCAAACTATAAGGTGTATTGCACCTACATTTTATTTTCTTTCATTTGCAGCTCCCGGAATTTGGAATAAAAGTCTTTTGCAAAGCGTCTCATTTCATCTACTAATTCTTTTTCCTTTGTTGCCCTCTCAAACGTGTCGGCCATAGTCATAAATGTTTGGTAGTAAAAATCAGCCATTTCATCAATCATCATTTTTTGTGTCCACAGATCAATGCGTAAAGCAGTTTTTTCAGAACTGTCCCAAAAGCCTACCATCATGGCTTTTGCATGTTGCGGTGCATGAACGGTGCTTTCCGTTGCGTGCCATTGAATACTTTGCGGTACACGAGCCTCATCTAATTCTACATCTATTATTATACTTGATTTCGCCATTTTTACAGTTTAACAAGTGAAGGTAAAAATTTACTCAGGAAGTGCTTTTGAAATACAGTTCCACAACAGACCTGCCGTGCGTTGCCAACTATATTTTTTTGAAATTGTGCTACCCCTTTCAATTAATTGTTTTCTCAGGTTCTCATCTTTATAGATCAACATAAGTTTATCAGCAATGTCCTGCGGATCGGTTGCATTAAAATATAATGCAGCATCTTTTGCAACTTCCTGCATAGATGTATGAATTGTTGTTAGGGCTGGCACGTTACATTTCATAGCCTCAAGCACCGGCAGACCAAAACCTTCAAACCTTGATGGATATACCAATGCATAAGCAGCTCCAATCAACTTTAGTATTTCTGCTTCTTCTACATAGCCCGTTAGTATTACATCCGTTTTAAACTTATAGGAATCCAGCAGGTTAAGAAATTCTTTGTTTTTCCAAGCAAGCCTGCCAGTCAACACTAATTTCATATTGCTGCGTTGCCTCTTTTTAAAAATGGAAAAAGCTTTTAGCAGATTTATTAAATTTTTGCGGGGATGGATAGCACCTGCATAAATTAAATATTCTTTTCCTTCGGTATATTTTTCTTTTACCGCTGCCTGTTGCTGTATATCTAATGGTTGAAAAACTTCTTTAGCTGCGCTATAGATCACATCAATCTTATCGGGGCTGATTCTATAATTCTGCAATATATCATTCTTAGAAGTTTCCGAAACTGTTGCAACTGTATCAGCTTTTCTCAAAAACTTTCCGGTAAATCTTTTATAATAAAGAGCATGCATTTTTTTGTATGCCTCTGGGTAATGAAGAAAGCCAAGATCATGAAGAACGAGACACTGCGGAACGCCGGTGGTTAAAGAACAAAAACCATCAGGAGATACAAATACATCTGCCTTTATTTTTTTCAAAATGCGGGGAATTTTCACATCGTACCAGTACTTCCATAATATGGGATGACGCGCCGGTGGTGGCACAACAAGTGGTGTTACATTTTGCGGAAAGTGCAATTCGGTATCGTATGGCCTGTCAAATAAATAATAAAATTGATGTTCTGGATATTGAACCGCCAATCTGCCAAATACCTCTTTTATAAAGTACCCATACCCTTCTAATGTATGCTTTAAGAGGAACCTTGTATTGATTGCAACAACCATAAAGCTTCAAAGGTAGCGGCTAATAATTCGCACCATACCATTTGCAAAAGCGCAGAAATCTGTGGAATCGCGATGTCATTCGATTGCTGTGTTATAATTTTTTCAACAGTAAATTAAAGAAGGTGTGGAATTTCTTATGTGCAGCGTAATGATTTCTGCTGGTATATTATTTATGTTTTTTTTCGCCTGCGTTAAAAAGTATTCAAAATAATCATAAACGACCTCTTGGTGGAAGAGGGTGGCGGCTTGTAAAAGGGACTTTTTTAAAGAGCCCCTTGCGTTTGTAACAAAATTTTTATTTATTTTGGCTACAGTTACTGCTAATTCATTTATTAAGAGATAAAGTCATCCTTTGATTTAGTACATTTACACCCTTCAATACATTTATGGAATATAATACCACTCGTAATTATCTGGTAATACGTGAATATGGCCGCCATATACAGAGAATGGTGGAACATTTATTAAATATCGAAGACAAAGAACACCGCCAAAAAAATGCGCAGGTCGTTATTGAGCTGATGGGATTTTTAAATCCTCATTTGAAAAACGTAGATGACTTTCGTCATAAACTATGGGATCATTTGTTTTTAATTTCAGACTTTAAGCTGGATGTGGATTCACCATATCCCATACCCACAAGGGAAAAAATTAAAGCAAAGCCACAACCTTTGCCTTATCCAAAGCGGTATCCTAAATTCTCTCATCTTGGGAAAAACCTTGAGGTTGTAATTGACAAAGCTTTAAGCGAAGAAGATCCTGAAAAGCGTCAGGGTTTTGCTAACGCCATTGCTTATTACATGAAGCTGGCTTACAACAACTGGCATAAAGATACCGTGCATGATGATGCAATACAGAGCGAATTAAATTCTATAACAAAAGGTCAGTTAGAATTTACCAATACTCCGTATGTAAAGGCTTATCGTCCACAGCAGGAAAACCGCGACCGCGGCGGCTACGGAAGACAACGGGGAAAATTTCAGCAACGGGGTGGCGGTGGAGGACGCAATGACAACCGTGGAGGTAGCGGCGGCGGAAAGTTTGGAAAAAAAAGATTTTAGTTACCCCCTGCACCTTAAGGGCAACTTAGTATGAATAGTTTTTCTCTACATTTCCAGTATTATTTTAGGAACATTGATTTTGTGTAGCCAACAAGGAATGTCCTGAGCATGTCGAGCTTTTCGAAGGACACTCTTCAGCATTCTTCTTCTTTAAATGACTAAATATAAATGTCCCATACAGGAGTAATACAAACCTCCCCATTAGGGGTTGGGGGCAATTCATCTTTCGAGGTAATCGGTGGTAAGAAACTAAAAGGAGAAATAGTACCACAAGGAGCTAAAAATGAAGCACTACAGGTAATAAGCGCCGTGTTGCTAACAGCAGAAAAGGTAACCATTAAAAATATACCTGATATTCTGGATGTAAACCTGCTGATTGAGTTACTCCAGGAGATGAATGTAAAAGTGGAACGGCATGAAAAAGACACCTGCATTTTTCAGGCAGATAACATAGATGTTGACTATTTACGCAGCCGGCCATTTAAAAATAAAAGCGGGAAGTTAAGAGGCTCTGTAATGCTTGCAGGGCCTATGCTTGCACGATTTAAAAAAGCCTACATACCTAAACCCGGTGGAGATAAAATCGGGCGGCGGCGATTAGATACACACATATTAAATTTTGAAAAGCTTGGCGCTTCATTTACCTATCATGAAGAAGATGGCTTTTTTCACCTGGAATCCCCGCAATTAAAAGGGGCTTATCTTTTGCTGGACGAGCCATCTGTAACAGGCACAGCTAATATTATAATGGCTGCAGTACTTGCAGAAGGCACAACTACTATATACAATGCGGCTTGCGAACCATACATTCAGCAACTCTGTAAAATGCTTAACAGCATGGGTGCAAAAATACAGGGAGTGGGCAGTAATTTGTTAACCATACCTGGTGTTCAAAAGCTACACGGAACCAAGCATACCATATTACCGGATATGATTGAAGTTGGCTCGTTTATAGGATTAGCTGCAATGACGCAAAGTAACTTAACAATAAAAAATGTAAGCATTGAAAACCTTGGCGTAATACCGGAAAAGTTTCAGCAGTTAGGAATTCAAATGCAATTGCAGGGTGATGATATTCATGTGCCAGAACAGGATGTTTATGAAATACAAACCTTTTTGAATGGCAATGTGTTAACCATATATGACCATCCATGGCCAGGCCTTACACCGGACCTGTTAAGTATTCTTTTAGTTGTTGCTACGCAGGCACGGGGGTCGGTGCTTATTCATCAAAAAATGTTTGAAAGCCGGCTTTTTTTTGTTGATAAGCTGATTGAAATGGGGGCAAAGATTATTTTATGCGATCCTCATCGAGCAGCAGTAATTGGTCTGGAACGAAAGCATAAATTGCGGGGTATTAATATGACCTCACCTGATATACGTGCAGGCGTAGCTTTATTAATTGCTGCATTAAGCGCAGAAGGCAAAAGTGTTATTCAAAATATAGATCAAATAGACAGGGGCTACCAACATATTGACAAACGCCTGCAATTGTTAGGTGCAGAGATAAAGAGGGTTTAATAACGGTTTAATCTTCTGAATGTGTAAACTGCCCGGTAGTTGCATGCTTACCTTCAGCTAATTCTTCCAGGATTTTTTTTGTAAATGCCTCTAAATCTCCCGGATTACGGCTCGTAACCATGCCATTATCCACAACTACTTCTGTATCTTCCCAAATAGCACCAGCATTTATTAGATCCGTTTTTATTGATGAATAGGATGTCAGCTTCCTGTTTGATATCATGCCTGTTTCAATAAGCAACTGTGGCCCGTGGCAAATGGCAGCTAATGGTTTACCCTGTTCAATAAAATGTTGTGCGAATGCAATACAATCTTTATTCATCCGCATTTTATCGGGGTTAATTACTCCACCGGGCAGTAAAAGCATATCATACTCTTCGGCATTCGCAGCAGAAATATGCACGTCTACAGGCAATTCAATACTCCAATGATCATGGTCCCATGCTTTTACTTTTTCTTTTTGTGGAGAGATAATGTGCACTATAGCACCTGCTTCCTCTAAATATTTTTTAGGGATGGTTAGCTCTGCTTCTTCAAAACCATTTTCGGTAAGAATTGCTACTTTTTTCCCCGTAATGTTTCTCTCCATAAAAATTTGATTGTCTTACAAAAATAATTCAACAGATAAAATCTTTCTGTATTTTCCGTTATCTAAACGTACATATGAGGCTATATTTATTATGCGTATTGTCATCTGTTATTTTGTTTGCATGTAACAGGGGACCTTATGCAGAAGCAAATAAATTGTATAAAAAACAAGCAAAGGAACTTGCAAAAGAAATACGCCGTTCACCATCGGAACAAACTTTAGCTACAGCGGCAGCATGGGTAGGCACAACCAATTTCAATTTGCGAAAGCCAAACGTAGTTGTTATACACCACACAGCACAAAATAGTTGCGATCAAACTTTAAAAACCTTTACTACAGCAAAAAGTGCGGTAAGTGCACATTATGTGATCTGTAAAGACGGCACTATCCATCATATGCTGAATGATTACCTGCGTGCATGGCATGGTGGGGTCAGCAGGTGGGGCAATATTAATGATTTAAACTCAACCTCTATTGGAATAGAACTGGATAATAATGGCTTTGAACCATTCACAGAACCCCAGATAAATAACCTGCTGATTTTATTGGATTCATTAAAGAGGAAATACAATGTACCAGCGCAGAATTTTATTGGTCATAGTGATATAGCCCCTACCCGCAAGGTAGATCCTAATGTAAATTTTCCATGGAAGCAGTTAGCAGACAGAGGCTTTGGAATATGGTGGAGCGATACGACAGGAGTAACAGTCCCCCCTTCATTTGATTATTTGCAGGCATTACGGGTTATTGGGTATGATGTAAAAGATACTACTGCAACCTTCCAGGCGTTCAAACGCAAATACCTGCAGCAGGAAAACAGTGTGTTTACAGAGGCCGATAAAAAAGTATTGTACACGCTCTATAAGATGCAATAACGGAATTAGTACGTGATGCAATTGGTGAGTAAATTTGTAAATCGAACCCTTCTGATATTCAGTAATTTATAACCATACATTATGAACGTAAAACGAACCTTCGGAATCATCCTTACCATCTTAGGCATTGTAGGACTTATCTATGCAGCTACTTTATTTTTAAATTCCTCAGGAACACGGCAAATTAAAACCTTGCTAGTTTATGGTATTCTTGGTGGCATTTTCTTTTTTACGGGTATTGGGTTAATTCGCACCACCCAAGATGATGCCCGGCCACCAATGCCATAGTTACCGTCTATAAATATTTTAGGCTATTTAACCATATTGTCCCTGCAAAAGCAGGTTCTAAAAGGAAAAGGAAACATCAAGGCATCAGTCAGCGATATTTTTCATACATTGAAGTGGAGTGGTGAAAGCAGCTTTGCCGGGCAGGTAGTAAGAGTAAGAGGTAACTTTGAACGCCCGCCAGTTCAAACTTAACTTTTCTTATCGCTTCGGTAACAACGAAATAAAAGCATCCCGGCAGCGTAAATCGGGCCTGGAACAAGAAAGTAAACGTGTGCAAACAAACACAGGAATCATCCAGTAATCTTTGGCATAAAAATTTACGTATGTAGGAGAGGAGTTGTCTCTCCCTTTTATGAAATATATTCTTCTTATTTATACAACATTCCTCATTGCTTGTGGTAATAAACCAACAGAACAGGCAAGTGATTCAACAGTGCATGCAAATGCGAAAGACACTATTGTTACAAACGCTCAACCAATGGTAATTGCGGGTTGTTATGAAATGACTATGAAACGGGATACGGCCGCTTTACGATTGGATGTTCAGGATACCATTGTTACAGGCAAACTCAACTACCACTTTTATGAAAAGGATTGGAATGGCGGCGATATAAAAGGAATTATAAGAGATAATTTGATACATGCAGATTACACGTTTCGGTCAGAAGGCATGACATCTGTAAGAGAAGTGGTCTTCAAGATACAAGACGATGCTTTATGGCAGGGGTTTGGAGACCTTACAGAAAAGAATGGGAAAATTATCTTTGTTAACAAACAAAACCTGCAGTTTCATTCTATCAATCCTTTTATCAAGGTAAACTGTGAATAACTTGTTGTTTCGCTTAAACTTTAATGATAATTTATTATCATCCACAAGAGTGCTCAATTATCTCTTACTAATCATCTCTTAATAATTTCCCCTTGTTAACTTTAATGAAACAATTTCCCCTTCATCCAACAGACTATAAACTTTGTGATGATGGGTTATGAGAATAAAACAATGGCTTGCGAAAGGCTTACACGAATTGGATTTTTTATGCATATGCACAACGAGGCATATTCCCCGGAGTTGACAGTGTACCTGGCAGGTAAACTCAATAAAGAATGTAGCCTTAACATAATAGTACCTCAATTTGTGAAAGAAACAGATACGCCACAAGTGGCCAATGCTTTAGGAAGGGCTGCAGAAAAGCAAAACTCGTAACTACTATTGTGAGTTTGATAATAAACATTGATACAGCTGTAGAAAAAGCGTCTGTTTGTATTGCTCATGAAAGAAATATAATAGGTATAAAATCCAACTTTTCGCAGAAAGATCATGCTGCCTGGATACATGTGGCTATACAAGAAATTTGTAAAGAACAAAATCTTACATTAAATAAAGTTGCTGCGATTGCAGTGAGCGCAGGTCCCGGTTCTTATACGGGTTTGAGGGTAGGAATGGCAACTGCCAAAGGCTTGTGTTATGCATTGAATATTCCATTTATTGCAGTTGGAACTTTGAAAATGATGGCCTTTGCTGCAACACAGTCCAGTGAAATTAGGGAACCCCAAAACCTAAATACCCAATTAACCTATCAACCTATCAGCTTATCTAACTTACTCCTATGTCCTATGATTGATGCAAGGAGAAAGGAAGTTTTTACCGCTGTCTATAATACAGAATTAACTGAATTACTTCCCCCCCAAAACCTGATATTGGGACCAGAGACTTTTCATCACTTTTTAAAAGATCATTCTCTCTTTTTTTTTGGTAATGGAAGTATTAAGTTCAGGAACCTGATAAATCATGAAAACGCCCATTTTTTAGTTATGGAAGCCGATGCAAGGCACTTAGCAAACCTTTCTTATGATTATTGGTTACAGGGTAAATTTAGCGATACTGCCTATAGCGAACCCTTCTATGGAAAGGATTTCTACTTCCCTCCTTCCAAACCCCCTGAGTAGAATATTAGGTTATTTAACAATTACAGCAGAAATTTTCTTTATCCTGATTATACATTTGTGAAAATTTATAAAGCAGTATGAATAGTGAGTCAGTGGAACAACCCATGAAATCTGATACAGAGCTGAAAATTGAGATGCTGCAATTGAAAAAAGCGGCTCTTATTTTAAGAGCTGTTAATCATAAATTACGCCAGATAATACTTAAGTTAATCCATCAAAATGGCAGAATGCCTGTAACTGAGATTTACATGAAGCTTAGACTGGAACAATCTGTAGCATCTCAGCATCTTGCTATTTTACGTAAAGCAGGTTTTGTAACCACCGCCCGTGAGGGAAAATTCATTTATTATTCAGTGGACTATAACTGGCTAAGCGAAGTTCACCGGGTAGTCGGTGAGTTGTTAAAATAAAATTACCTCTTTGTTTGCTGTTGATGCCTTTCTGCAAAAAAAGTACTTTTGCAGAAAGGCTTTTTATGTTCCTCAAACAATTATATACCAGCTGTCTAAGCGAGGCTGCTTATTATATTGAAAGTAACGGTGTAGCTGCTGTTGTAGATCCACTTAGAGATATTGATGCCTACCTGCAACTGGCTGCCGAGCGAAATGCTTCCATCAAATATATTTTTGAAACTCATTTTCATGCAGACTTTGTAAGCGGTCATATTGATCTTGCAAAAGCAACCGGCGCTACAATTGTTTACGGTCCAAATACAGAAACATCTTTTCCTGTGCACGTAGCAAAAGATGGAGAAGTGTTTACTATAGGTGACATTTCTGTTACAGTATTGCACACACCTGGTCATACGTTAGAGTCCACTTGTTATTTGCTGAAAGATGAAAGTGGCAAAGATCATTGTGTATTTACAGGAGATACCCTTTTTGTAGGCGATGTAGGCCGGCCTGACCTGGCACAAAAAGGTGCAGAAATCACAATGCAGGACCTTGCCGGCATGATGTATGAAAGTCTCCAGAAAAAAATTGTTCCGCTTGCAGATGATGTAATTGTTTATCCTGCGCATGGACCCGGCAGCGCATGCGGTAAGAATTTAGGTCCCAATACCTTTAGCACTATCGGCGAAGAAAAGCAAACAAACTACGCATTACAGTCCCAAACAAAAGAAGATTTTATAAAATCAGTTACAGAGGGGTTAGCTGCTCCTCCGCAGTATTTTCCAATAAATGCAAAAATAAATAAGCACGGCTACGATAGTCTCGATGAAGTGCTTCAGAAAGGATTAACTCCCTTATCTGTAGAAAAAGCAAAAGACGCATTGCAGAATGATGTGTTATTGTTAGATACACGAGCTGCTACCTCATTTACACAAGGCTTTATTCCGGGCTCTGTCAGTATTGGCCTGGAAGGACGTTTTGCAGAGTGGGCAGGGAGTTTACTGCCATTTGACAAACCGATGATGATAGTAACCGAAAAAAGTAAAGAAAAGGAAACTATTGTTCGTTTGGCCAGGGTAGGTTTTAGTAATGTAGTTGGTTATGTGGATGGCGGCTTTGAAGCATGGAAAAATGCAGGAGAAGAAGTGGATATAATTATTGATGTAGAAGCTGATGAGCTGGCAATGGATCTTCCATTTGATAATAATTTGGTTGTTTTGGATGTACGCAAACTTACCGAATACGTAGATGGGCATATAAAAAATGCTATTCATATTCCCCTTAACGTTTTAACAGATCCTGCAAGCATGGCTAACCTGGAAGAAGACCATAATATTTATGTTCATTGCGCCGGAGGCTACCGCAGTGTTATTGCAGCATCCCTTCTAAAGCGTCAGGGTCTTCATAACCTGCGTAATGTTCTTGGGGGTTGGAACAAAATAAAAGAACAGGAAAAAATTCAGACAGAAAAAGAAAGTACTGTATTGAATTAATAGCTCTCATGATTCCAGTTCTTTCATTACCTATGTGTTATAACTTTCAGTTTAAGTTCGTCATTTGTAGTGCCTCTATTCGCCACACTTTAAACTGGTAGTGTTTCCTATAACTTTGTAGAAACCATGTCAGAACAATCTCCAAATAAGATTCGTATTGTAACAGCAGCGTCCCTCTTTGACGGTCATGATGTAGCCATAAATATCATGCGCCGGATTCTGCAAAGTAAAGGAGCAGAAATTATTCACCTTGGTCATAACCGCTCGGTACATGAAATAGTTGAATGCGCCATAGAAGAAGATGTTCAGGGAATTGCAATTACTTCTTACCAGGGGGGGCATGTGGAATTTTTTAAGTACATGAAAGACCTGTTGGATGAGAATGGGTGCAGTCATATAAAAATATTTGGTGGCGGTGGTGGTACTATCCTACCTCATGAAATTGATGAGCTGCATCAATACGGTATTTCAAGAATTTATTCTCCGGACGATGGTCGCAAAATGGGTTTAGAGGGAATGATTGAAGATGTGATCAGGCAATGCAGTGCCTCCCCACCCCCCGAAGGGGGGATTGTCCGGCACACAGACCCCTTCTGGAGTGCCAGTCAAAAATGGAATGGGAAATTTCCACTTGGTGAGAAAAAAGATATTAGAAGAATTGCAAGAGCAATAACTTTTGCAGAAGCAAATCTTAATTATAGAAAAATATTGCAATTAGAAAGTGTTACAAAAGAACCAGCATTTTCAACAAGCGAGCCTTTGCAGCAACGCCAAATCCCCCCTTCGGGGGGCGGGGGGGCTGTTTTGGGAATTACAGGAACAGGTGGTGCAGGAAAATCTTCCGTCACTGATGAAATCGTACGACGTTTTTTAAGTGTCTTTCCTGAAAAAACTATAGCTGTTATTTCCGTTGACCCTTCCAAGAAAAAAACAGGCGGTGCATTGCTTGGTGATAGAATTAGAATGAATTCTATTTCTTCCCCCCGTGCTTATATGCGTTCACTGGCAACAAGAGAAAGTGACAAAGCATTAAGTGCACACGTACAGGAAGCAATTGATATCTGCCGAACAGAAAAATTTGATTTTGTTATACTGGAAAGTGCCGGTGTTGGACAAAGTGATGCCTCTATTTTAGAATATTGCGATGTGAGCTTATACGTAATGACGCCGGAATACGGTGCGGCATCTCAATTGGAAAAAATAAATATGTTGGATTATGCTGATGTAATTGCAATTAACAAATTTGATAAAGCTGGTGCCCTGGATGCATTGGCTGATGTACGCAAGCAATACAAACGCAATCATCAATTATGGACAGCAAAAGAAGAGGAATTACCTATAGTCGGCACTATTGCATCACAATTCAACGATGCTGGAATTAACGAGCTGTTTGAAAAACTACTAGGGGTTGTTGAGAAGAAAACAGGCATCAAATTAGGCGAAGTTGAACCACATGTACACAAAAAAGATACAGTCAGTAAGTCGCTAATTATTCCACCTTCCAGAGTTCGGTATTTAAGTGAAATTGCCGATACGATAAAAGAATACGATCAACTGGTAAAAGATCAATGTGCTATTGCATCGAAGCTTTACCAGATCAATGGTGCAATTTATGAACTAAAGGAAAAATCAAAAGTCTCCCCTGTTAGGGGAGATTTAGAGGGGGCTCTTCAGGAGATTAAAAGGAATTTAGAAGACCAGCTAACACCGGTTAGCCGGAAACTGATTCAAAAATGGCCTGAGAAATTAGAAGCTTACCAACAGGATTATTATGAATACAATGTTCGTGATATAACAATCAAACAGCCAATGTTCAGCATGAGCTTGTCCGGCACAAGAATTCCAAAAGTTGTTTTGCCCAAATACAAAGATTGGGGAGATATACTTCGCTGGCAGGCCCAGGAAAATGCTCCTGGCCGATTTCCTTTTACAGCAGGCGTATTTCCGCTAAAACGGGTAGAAGAAGATCCCACAAGAATGTTTGCAGGTGAAGGCGGACCGGAACGTACCAATAGAAGATTTCATTATGTTTCACTAGATCAACCTGCAAAACGTTTATCCACTGCATTTGACAGTGTAACCCTTTATGGCGAAGACCCGGACAAGAGGCCCGATATTTACGGAAAAGTTGGAAATGCCGGAGTCAGTATTGCAACAGTTGATGATGCCAAAAAGTTGTACAGCGGTTTTGATCTCTGCGATCCCAAAACTTCCGTGAGCATGACTATTAACGGTCCTGCGCCCATGATACTTGCATTTTTTATGAATGCAGCCATAGATCAGCAATGTGAAAAATATATTTTAGAAAATGGACTGAAAGATGAAGTAAATGCAATAATAGAAGCTAAATATAATATAGACGAACTCCCAAAATATACAGGTATTGATGGTAAGCAAGTCTCCCCAGTTGGGGGAGATTTAGAGGGGGCTTTACCAAATGGGAACAGCGGGTTAGGTTTACGATTGCTTGGCTTGTCTGGTTCTGATGTTTTACCCGCAGAGATTTATGAAAAAATAAAAGCGAAAGCTCTATCTCAGGTACGTGGCACTGTGCAAGCAGATATTTTAAAAGAGGACCAGGCGCAAAATACCTGCATCTTTTCTACTGAATTTGCATTGAAGCTAATGGGAGATGTGCAGGATTATTTTATCAATAATGAAGTACGGAATTTCTATAGCGTTTCCATTAGTGGTTATCATATTGCAGAAGCAGGTGCTAATCCAATAACGCAATTAGCATTCACTTTATCAAATGGTTTTACCTATGTTGAATACTACCTCAGCCGCGGAATGAACATTGATGACTTTGCACCAAATCTTTCCTTCTTTTTTAGCAATGGAATGGATGCCGAATACTCTGTAATTGGCCGTGTGGCAAGACGCATTTGGGCAAAGGCAATGAAGTATAAGTACAAGGCCAACAAACGCAGCCAGATGCTAAAGTACCACATTCAAACATCTGGCAGAAGTTTGCATGCACAGGAAATTGATTTTAATGATATACGCACAACGCTGCAGGCACTCTATGCTATTTACGATAATTGTAATTCCCTGCACACTAATGCATATGATGAAGCTATTACCACACCCACTGAAGAAAGTGTTCGAAGGGCAATGGCCATTCAATTGATTATTAATCGTGAGTTGGGAACTGCAAAGAACGAAAATCCAAATCAGGGTTCTTTTTTAATTGAAGAATTAACTGATCTGGTTGAAGAAGCAGTAATGATAGAGTTCAACAGAATTACAGAAAGAGGTGGTGTATTGGGAGCAATGGAAAGAATGTATCAGCGCAACAAAATACAGGAAGAAAGTTTACACTACGAGCATCTGAAACATACTGGTGAATTGCCGTTAATTGGAGTGAATACATTTTTGAATAAAAAAGGAAGTCCTACCATTTTACCCGGGGAAGTCATTCGCAGTACAACTGAAGAAAAAGAACAGCAGATAAAAAACCTGCAGTCATTCTGTAAACGCAATGAAAGCAAGTCTGTTGAAATGCTGGAAAAGTTGAAACGTGCAGCTATTGAGAATAGAAATTTATTTTTGGAATTAATGGAGACTGTGAAATATTGTTCTCTCGGACAAATAACACATGCGCTATATGATGTAGGTGGCCAGTATAGACGAAATATGTAATGCTGATGGCGAAAAAAAAATCTCATAAAAGGCTTAGCAGACGAACTGCAATCTATACTCCAACATCTGGTACAACTGTACTGATTAATTATTCCGAGGATTCACTAATACTTGAGGTTGAATTTAGAGAAAACAACAAAGTATATCATTATTTAGATCTTGAATTGGAAAAGTGGGAAGAATACAAAGCATGGATTGAAGAAGGAAGATCTTCAGGCACCTTTGTCAATAAATACATAAAGCCTTTTTATGAGGCCGAAGAGTTAGACACATAATTATACTGAGGTGAATAATTCTTCTGACCGAATAGTTTCATTGTACGTATATGAGATGAAACAGCCTGCCTTACTGTAGGAAATGAATGATAGGGTAAATCGAACTCTTCACAATGTGCTTTCACTATTTTGCTCAATGCAGGATAATGTATATGACTGATGCGTGGAAATAAATGGTGCTCGATCTGGTAATTTAAGCCACCCACTAACCATGAAACAACTTTGTTTTTAGGTGCAAAGTTGGCCGTCGTTTTTACCTGGTGTGCCGCCCATTCAGATTCAATAAATTTGTCGTCTATTCCAACAGAATCAAATTCAGGGCCTTCAACAGCGTGAGCTAATTGAAAAACAAAAGAAAGGACTATTCCCATGATAACCCCCATTACCAGAAAACCTATCAACCAGGGTATAAATCCAACAACAAGAATAGGAATAACAATATAGAAAGCTGCATAAAAGATTTTACTTAGCCAAAAGATCCAATGTTCTTTTGGCTCCATTTTTGGGATTGGCGTATTGTGGATTTTCCTTTTGAAGTACTTATCGAAATCTCTTAACCCTACCCACATAAAAATTGTAAAAGAATAAGCTATAGGTAGATATATGTGTTGAAAACGATGAATCGGCATCCACTCCTGAGTTGGACTTTGCCTTAATAGTTTACTTTGTGCAATATCATCATCAACACCCTCAATATTTGTGTATGTATGATGAATAATGTTATGTTTTTGCTTCCAGAAAAAAGCATTGCCACCCATTGCATTTAAACTGAGTCCCAAAGTATTATTAACCCATTTTTTGCTGGAATAACTCCCATGACACGCATCATGCATTACATTGAAACCGATACTGGATAAAACAATTCCTAATACACCGCACAAGCTTAAGCTTAATGCTGCAGGCATCTGGACTGTTAATAAAATGATATAAATAGCAATTGCTGCAGGAATAAGTATAGCTGTTTTCAAATAAAGCTTCCAGTTACCTGTTTTTTTTAAACCGTTAGCCTGGAAATATTCTTCAACCGATTTTTTGACTGCTTGATAAAACGTTGCACTGTTGTTGTTGAATGATACTTTAGGCATTAAAAATTTTTTTGTTGCTAAAAGGGAACCTGGTGGAAGAATTTTAATTTGAGGCTGAATATAAAAGTAGTAAAAGTATTTCTATCGCATCGCTGATAAAAATTGTTTATAAAAACTTTAAGGTAAATGTTAATAAATCATGAATTTAAGATTCACTTGAAAAGGCAGAAAATAATCTTGATTGTATCGTTTTACTTCTGAGAATTTGCCTTCATTACTTCTTCGGCTGTAAAGCGTGAATACGATGTATTGAATTTTCAGCAGTTGGGTGAAATACAATTTCTATATTGCAGAGTTTTATTGAAGTTAACAGCTCAATTAAAAGCTGAAGGAATCAGAACGTTAGGGTGAGCGACGCAGCAGCTAATAGACATTCAGTAGATGGTAACAAAGAAATTATTAATACTTCACCTGGCATGCTTCGCAAAAAAAAGTTCTTCGGTTGGTTTTACCTAAGTATTTTTTCAGAATGGGATTTTTATCCCGTTTACAGATCTTTTGTTTATGTGCCAGCCAGTGTTTCTTTAGAACATATGCTTTTTTCCATTCTAAAAAATCAAAACTGTAATTACGAGCTTCTTTAATAAGATCATTCAATTGCTTAACAGGCAATTTTCCGACTTTACTTTCCGGATGCACTTTTATTCGGTATAAAACTTCATTTTTAATGATATTGCCAACACCGGAAAAAATCTGCTGATCCAGCAACGCATCACAAACTAAAGTCTCCGGCTGGTTTTTCAATTTTTGTTTTGTTTTACCAGCATCCCATACATCACTCAACACATCTGAACTCCATTCATAAATTTCATCCAGGTTGGTTTCAATAAATTTTACGGAACAGCTATAGAAATTCAATTCTCCATTTCTAAATTTTAAATGAAGGCGCGGTGCTGCCTCTTTTTTTTCATTAATACGATACGATCCAAAAAGCAGAAAGTGAATACGAACAGAAAAAACTTCGAAACAGATTAGAAAGTGCTTGCCCCAGGTTTTAAAATCAACAATCTTTTTGTTCAACAAGCGATTAATGTCCTGTTTAGAATTACCGGTTACTTCCAAAACTTTTTTTCCTTTAAACTGCTGCACTGCTTCTTTCAAAATAATTATGGAAGGACCTTCAGGCATGTTGCGTGTTGCTGTTAAGCTAATAGGAAGATTAAGTTACTGCTGTTTTCTAATTTAATTCATTTAACCATGCATCCTTGTCCGAAGACCTTCCTGGAGAAGAATACCATTTACTAATAACAAATAAACTTTACCTCTTCAAGCCTAACTTCGCAACCCAAACGAAACCAATGGTTGATGATAATTGATCCCTCTCATAAATTAATCATCATTACCGCTCCTTCTGGTGCGGGGAAAACAAGTATTACCCGGCACTTGCTCAAAAAATTTCCGGATGAACTAATATTCTCTGTTTCTGCTACAACCAGGGAACCCAGGAAATATGAGCAAAACGGAATAGACTATTATTTTATGAGCCAGAAAGAATTTACTCATAAGATACAGCACGAGGAATTTGTAGAATGGGAAATGGTGTATGAAGGCAAATATTACGGCACTTTGAAATCGGAATTACAGCGCATCTGGAGCAAAAATAAAATTCCCCTTCTCGATGTGGATGTAAAAGGTGCTATCCACATACAGCAGCAATCGCCGGATAATGCACTTTCTATTTTTATTGAACCCCCCTCCATAGATGAGCTCCAAAAACGTCTTACTTTAAGAGGTTCCGAAAAAACAGAATCCATGCAGGCACGCATAAGTAAAGCTGCGTATGAAATTTCGTTTCAACATTCTTTCGATCATGTAATTATCAACAAAAATCTCGAACAGGCATTTCAGGAAGCAGAAACAGTTGTTAGGGAGTTTATTGAAAGCTCATAACCACTTTTATTATCTTTACTTTTAATGATTAGTACAAAGGTGCTGACCTGGTTTTTTGTTACCATTTTAATGATGGCCTTTTTTGCTGGTATTGAAATGGCTTTCTACAGCGCAAACCGTTTTGGCATTAAGCTAAAAAAAAAGCAAGGAAGGCCTGGTGCACAATTACTGTCTCAACTTTTTGAATTTCCGGAAAAATTTTTAGGTACTGCTGTTCTGGGTTTTACATTGTTTTTGGTGTGCTTTGTTTTGCTTTTCGATCTTGTAATGGAACCGGTTTGGAACTTCATTAACTTACATAATGATGGTGTTCGGCTTGGGTTGAACATAGCTTTATCTACGTTTATAGTATTGATATTTGCAGAGTTTATACCACGTGCTGCGTTTCGGGCACGTAGTAATTTTTTGCTTTCACGCCTTGTGTGGATCATCAATGTTTTTTATCAGTTATTGCAACCGGTCGCATCAGCCTTTATTGGTCTTTCTACATGGTTTTTAAAATATGTTTTTAATGTACGGATGAATGAACATAAAGATGTATTTAGCCGCGGTGACCTGGAAACACTGTTTCATCAGAGTCAGAATGATGAGTTTGAGCCAGAGGATATGAATACAGAATTATTTGAAAATGTACTGGAGCTTTCTAAAGTAAAAATTCGTGAATGCCTGGTGCCGCGAAAAGAAATAATTGGCATCGACAGCAAAGTGTCTATGGAAGATGTAAGACAAAAATTTATAGATACTAAACTAAGCAAGCTGGTTGTGTATGATAACACCATTGATAATATTATTGGATATGTTCATCAGCTAGACCTTTTTAGAAATGCTCAAATCGTGCAGGATATTTTATTGCCTATACCTGCAGTCCCTGAAACCATGAATGCAATTGGTCTGATAAATAAGTTAACTAAAGAACGAAAAAGCATTGCCTGGGTGGTTGATGAATTTGGGGGTACTGCAGGCATTGTAACCATGGAAGACGTGCTGGAAGAAATCTTTGGAGAAATTCATGACGAATACGATAGCGAGGAATTTGTAGAAAAACAATTATCCGGGAATGAATACATTTTTTCAGGCAGGTTGGAGCTGGATTATTTGATTAAAAAATATGACTTGGATTTCCCTGATGACGAATCCGAAACACTATCCGGCTACATTATTAATCATCATGAAACCATTCCACGCCAAAAGGAACGAATTATTATAGATGATTACGAATTTGACGTATTAGACGTAAGCGATACAAGAATTGAAATGGTAAAATTGAAGGTTCTGAAATAACCTATTGCAGGGTCTTATTTTTGTTCGTTACCTCTATATGTATGCTGCATTAAAACCAGTTTGCCACCACTAATCGTATATACCTGCTTCGGTAGCCCTTAAGAAGGCGTTGTTACTTACTATCTTTGCCGCACTTTTTTAAAATCAATGGCATTTTTCAGACGAAATAGGATAATTACAGATCAGGCAGAAATGTCTTTTATTGACCATCTGGAGGTACTTCGGGGTCACTTGTTCAGAAGCCTGATAGCCATTGTAGCAGGTGGTGTTGTAATAGCTATTTACAATAATTTCTTTGTAAAAAGAGTTTTAATGGGTCCTACCCACAGCGATTTCCCAACATATTCATGGTTATGTAAAGCATCCAATAAAGTAGGCCTTGGCAATGCATTGTGCATGGATGAAATAGGTCTGAAAATGCAAAGCACTACTGTTAGCGGCCAGTTTAGCATGTGGTTTACCGTAGTATTTATTGGAGGATTTATCATCGCTTTTCCCTATGTTTTTTGGGAATTCTGGAAGTTTATAAAACCGGGATTAACAAAAAAGGAGTTGCACAAGACCCGGGGAGTAATTTTTTGGGTTTCTTTTTTATTTTTTTCCGGAGTGTTGTTCGGCTACTTTGTAATAGCCCCATACACTATTAATTTTTTTGCCAACTTTCAATTAGATGAAAACATTGAAAATCGCTGGACAATTACCAGTTATATTGAAACTTTAACTCCGCTGATCCTTGGCTCTGGCCTGGCTTTTCAGTTACCACTGGTGATGTTTTTTCTTGCTAAGGTGGGTGTGGTAACTGCAGCTTACCTGCGTAAGGTGCGTAAGTATGCTATTGTTGTTATTGTTGTTGTTGCTGGTGTAATTACACCCCCAGACGTAGTTAGCCAGATAATTGTTTCCGTTCCATTATTACTGCTTTACGAGATTAGCATCCGGATTAGCGCAAGGGTAGAAAGAGAAAATGTGAAAGAGAAATTGGAATGGAGTTAAACTTCATTATTACAGGGCTACCCGCTTACTGACAGCGATTTTGCCCTTCTTCTATTTACCTTTGTAAAAACAATAGTTATGAAATCAATTTTTGATTTGAACAAGCCAATTGCGGTAGGTGCAGATCATGCAGGATATGAATACAAAACTGTAATTATTGATCTCCTCGAAAATAAGGGATTTAAAGTAAAAAACTTTGGTACGGATAGTATGGATTCTGTAGATTACCCCGACTTTGCACACCCTGTAGCAGAAGCAGTTGAAAATAATGAATGTGGGTTAGGAATTTTGGTTTGCGGCAGTGCAAATGGTGTGGCAATAGCTGCTAATAAACACAAAAAAGTTCGTGCTGCAGTTTGCTGGGCCAAAGAAATAGCACGTCTTTCGCGCCAGCATAACAATGCAAACATTATTTGTATTCCATCGCGTTTTGTTCCGGCACCTGAGGCAGAGGAGATGGTAAACATTTTTCTGGATACAGCTTTTGAAGGAGGTCGCCATGAAAGAAGGCTCCAAAAAATTGACACTATATAAAACCACATAACGAACATCACATATCTCAATGAACAGATTTCTATTGTTACTTGTTTTACTCCAGGCATCTATGTTAGGGGCCGATTATCACACGCCAACAGATGCACCTGACAAAATAAATTATGAGTTGTTGCGTAAACGGGCACAACTTGTATTTTATACAGCATGGGAAATGGCTAATAGAAATGAAATGGTGAAAAGAGATCTTCCATTGCCGGCGCCCCGCAGGTAATTTTCCGGTATCATTCTGTTCAAATTGATTTTATAGATACTGAGCTTGCACCTGCTTCTTCTTATGAATACTTTATTTTCGATAGAGCCTGGCTTCCCTGAAGGCCTTAAATACTTTCCCGATTTTTTGAGCGAGGATGAGGAAATGGAATTATGCAAGGAGATTAAAAAAATTCAACTGCATGAATTTAATTTCCAGGGATTTACTGCAAAAAGAAAAGTAGCAAGCTTTGGCTACGACTATAATTTTGATAAAAGAAGCCTTTCAAAAGGAAAAGATATTCCCCCAATATTCGGTCCTCTCATCGAAAAAGTTTCAAAGCATCTTTCTATTAAATCTGATGAATTTATAGAATTGCTGGTTACGGAATACCCGGTGGCATCAGTGATCAATTGGCACCGGGATGCTCCTCCATTCGATCTTATTGCAGGAATTTCTCTTATGTCTGACTGCATCTTTCGTTTACGGCCTCAGGAAAAAGCTAAACAAAACAGGGGTGCTATAATTTCTTTTCCCGTAAGGCGGCGTTCACTTTATATTATGCAAGGAGAAGCCAGAAATGAGTGGCAACACAGCACTTCTCCTGTGAAAGAAACCCGCTACTCCATTACCTTACGAACTTTAAGGGGTTAACGTGGAAAAAAATGGTTCACACTTTGAATGGCACACAATGATCTTTTTATCAAGAGGTTAGTTAAACTTATGTAAAAAGCAAACATTTATGAATGTATTTAACTAGATATTCCTTGAATGAAAAATCACCATCCTAATACCCACGCAAATACCAGCGGGGCAACAATGGTAGCATCACTTTCAATAATGTATTTTGGTGTATGAATATCCAGCTTACCCCAGGTAAT
>JBHENB010000006.1:510-61491 GCA_046262255.1 Chitinophagaceae bacterium | reverse complement strand
CGCTATATTTATTTAAATAATAGATTTAATTTTTTTGAAGATCTTAAAAGTGCAGATTGTTTGTTTCAAATTAATTTACTTTCTCTTTCAGGGTATTATGGGAAGGCTGTACAAGAAGTAGCAGATTACCTGATTAGACATGAGTATTACGATTATGCAGGTACAGATCTGCACCACCCCAAACAAATAGATGCATTACTAAAAATAACAACAACTACCGCATATTCCCGTTTAAAAGATTCTGATAAACTTAAAAATAGATTGCTTTAATATAGCTGACTTTTACGTTATACGCCAGATATATTAATACCCTGTTCATTAATTAAAATAGTAGATTCTATATCTTCGCACACTTTTACTATTGTTCTGCCCACATCCGGACTATTATGAGAAAAATTTTAGGTATTTCATCTTTTTACCACGATTCAGCTGCTGCAATTTCTGTAGATGGAAAAATTATTGCTGCTGCACAGGAAGAAAGATTTACAAGAGAGAAACATACCCCGGACTTTCCTACAAATGCTGTTAAATACTGTTTGGAATACGCTGGTTTAAGTATTGACGAACTTGACGCAATTGTATTTTATGACAAACCCCTTTTAAAATTTGAAAGGTTGTTAGAGACATATTACGCTTTTGCTCCAAAAGGACTTCCTTCCTTTCTGAAGGCAATGCCTGTATGGATACATGATAAATTGTTTCTTAAAAAAATGCTGTATGATAAGCTTGGTGAAATAGAACCTTATAATAAAAAAAAGGTCAAATTACTTTTCCCGGAACACCATTTATCCCATGCTGCCAGCGCTTTCTTTCCATCTCCTTTTCAGGAGGCTGCCATTTTAACGATTGACGGAGTAGGAGAATGGGCTACTGCTTCAATAAGCCATGGTAAAGACAATAAAATTTCAATCATAAAAGAATTAAAATTTCCTCATTCTGTTGGATTATTATATTCTGCTTTCACATACTATTTAGGCTTTACCGTAAATTCTGGTGAATACAAACTAATGGGTTTGGCCCCTTATGGCAATCCAAATTCAGGGGAAACTAAAAGATTTATTAGTATCATCAAGGACAACCTGGTAACGATAAAAGAAGATGGATCCATTTGGCTGAACCAGGATTACTTTAATTATGCAACTGGTTTACGAATGGTAAAAGATAACATGTGGAAGGAGCTTTTCAGTTTTTCAAGGAGAGCGCCAAAAGAAGAATTACAACAGCATCACTGTAATTTAGCTTTAGCCATTCAAGTTGTCACTGAGGAAATAATTTTGAAGATGGCCGAAGAAGCGAAACGACTTACTAATTGCGCTAATTTATGTATGGCAGGTGGTGTTGCTCTCAACTGTGTTGCAAACGGCAAATTACTCAGAGCTAAAATTTTTGAAAACATTTATATACAGCCTGCAGCAGGCGATGCAGGTGGAGCTGTTGGTTCTGCATTGGCCATTCACTATATGTATTTTGCACATAGCAGGCAGATAAATGGTGAAATGGACGAAATGGAAGGTTCTTATTTAGGGCCTGATTATTCTGATAAAGAGATTGAATTAACCTGTAGAAAACTTAAAGCAGTATTTAAGAAACAAACGAATTTTAATTTGTTAGCAGATCAAATTGCAGGGCTAATCGCACAGGGAAATGTAATTGGTTGGTTCCAGGGAAGGATGGAATTTGGCCCCAGGGCATTAGGCAATAGAAGCATCCTTGGAGATGCAAGAAATCCGGAGATGCAAAGAAAGCTTAACCTGAAAATTAAATATAGGGAGGGTTTCAGACCTTTTGCTCCGTCCGTTCTTTATGAAGACACACAGGAGTATTTTAATTTGGATACTACTTCTCCTTATATGCTTTTAATTGCGGATGTAAAAAAAGAAAGAAGGAATCTATTACCGGACAATTATTACGAACTCCCATTATGGGATAGATTGTATTTCCAAAGAAGCGATGTCCAATCCATAACGCATTTAGATTTCTCTGCGAGAATACAAACTGTACATAAAGAAACAAATGAACGTTATTGGAAATTGATAAATGCTTTTAAAGGAATAACAGGATATAGTTTGATTGTTAATACCAGTTTCAATGTACGTGGAGAGCCTATTGTTTGTACACCTAATGATGCATATAGATGCTTTATGAGTACTGAAATGGATTATTTGGTTATCAACGATTATATTTTTAGTAAAACGGATCAACCTGATTGGGAAAATAAAGAGAAATGGTTGGTAAAGTTTAAGGAAGATTAGAAATGAGAAACCAAATCAGGAAAATTTCAAAAACTATCACCATTAATTTACTGATTATATTAATTGGTATAATAATCCTTGAACTTTTCTTTGGAAGCTGGATCAATAAAAAAAACGATATTTCGAAAATAAATATAATAAGGTCAAGAACTATCACATTTGATGTCTCTCATTTATATCCACGTAATCCTCCGACCATTGTATATTACCGAGATCAGTACGGGTTAAGAGGCAATTCGTACAAACATCCAAAAGAAATTCAAATTTTAACCATTGGTGGAAGCACCACTGACCAAAGAACGCTTGCTGACGGTGAAACTTGGCAAGATTATCTAAGGCAAAATTTCTTATCTGTTGATAAAGATGTCAAAATAGCTAATGCCGGCATTGATGGCCAATCTACTTACGGGCATATTAAAAATTTCGACTGGTGGTTTCCTACCATTCCGGATTTAAAACCAAAATATATTCTCTTTTATGCTGGAATCAACGACTTCTATAAGGATGGACCATCTGACTTTGATGTTGTTGCTACAAAAGAAGCCTCTTTATGGAAGTTTGTGAAAGAGCATAGTGTAATAATAGATACTTACAGAAAGCTCAAAGGAACATATAAAGCAGAAAAAGTGCATAACCTAGGACATAGTTTAGTAAACTTTTCTGAAATAACCTATACTACAAAACGTTTGTATACTGCGTATGAAAATACCTGCTGGAAGGAAAAGTTAAGGAATTACTCAGAACGTTTAAACATTTTAGTTGCTAAAACCAGGCAGATTGGTTCTGAGCCAATATTTATCACGCAGCCTACGGCTATGCACCGGTTTAACAATGGAATTCTAGAAGGTGCAACCGAGACTACGGAAGTATGCGGCATGAAAATAAACGGGGTTGACTACTTTTACATGATGCGGGAGTTAAATAATGTCACATGTTCTGTAAGCAGAAAGAACAATGCTTTGTGCTTACATTTAGCTAATGCTAACGTTTTGAAGACAGAGGATTTTTATGATTTTAGACATACTAAGCCCACCGGAGCTAAAAAGATAGGTGATTACCTGTTCCATGCTTTGAAAGATAAATTTTAAGAAAACGTAATTGTCGAGTAACTTTGAATTTGATAAATAAAGTATTGAATACATGGATTTTTTGAAGGACCTTTGGCTATTTATGAAAGAGCGTAAAAAGTTCTGGCTCGCTCCTGTGATAATTATATTATTGCTTCTGGGAATACTAATAGTGTTTGGCGGTGGCAGTGCTCTTGCACCCTTTATTTATACTCTGTTTTAATAATGCATAAAGGCGAAGCAGTTCCAGATACCAAAATGACCTTGTTAACCATTTCAACGGGGCTTATAGCGCTGTATCTGATATTTCATTGGAAATGGTCAATAATAGCAGCATTAGCTATCGGCATCATAGGCATAATCTCCCCTTTTTTAAGCTCGATAATAGCTTTTCTATGGATGAAATTAGCTAAAATATTGAGCTTCATAGTGCCCAACATTCTCTTAAGTATTGTCTTTTTCCTAATTCTGTTTCCATTGTCATTGATTTCAAAACTTTTCAAAAAGGATACTTTGCTTCTATCAAAGAAATATCATACATATTTTACTGATTCTAACAAAATATTTGAAAAGAGTTCATTTGAAAAAACCTGGTAATAAAAAGTAATAACAAATAACCAGCTATTTTCACCCCGATATTTTGGATATATATGGGGGTAAACAATTCTAAGCAACTTGACTTACTGCAAAAACTTGTTTCTTCATCAATCTATAGGAGGTTAAAGGCATCAGACCAGGTGAAAAATCACTTTCTATAATTATCCTGATTGATGTTGCTTATCTAAAAATGACCACGGAGCAAGTGATTTTAGTTAATAAAGAGGATCAGACCGTTGGTGTGATGGAAAAACTAGAGGCCCATCAAAAAGGCTTGCTCCATAGGGCTTTTAGCGTTTTTATTTTCGATAATAAAGGAAGAATGCTGATACAGCAGCGTTCGCAGCAAAAATATCATGGTGCAGGATTATGGACAAATGCCTGCTGTAGTCATCCCCTACCTCATGAATCTACTGAAAATGCAGCTGGCAGAAGATTGTTTGAAGAACTTGGATTTACAACTTCTCTTGAAAAAGTATTTGAGTTTTTATACCACTCAGAAGTAGAAAATAATTTAATTGAACATGAATTTGATCATGTGTTTGCGGGAGAATATGATGGTGCAATAAATGTAAATCCACTCGAGGTTTCTGATTTTTGTTATAAAGATCTACAGGAAATAAAGTGGAGCATGCAGGAGCAACCACATAAATTTTCATCCTGGTTTAAACTGGCTTTTCCTGCTATTGAAACCTGGTGGCATCAGCAATACAGGAACCAAAATAAAGTCGAGACATAACCTTCGGGGGAATCACGTTATCGTCACAAAAAACCTCAGCAAGTGCTGAGGTTTTTAATTTAGTTATCCATTATAAAAATCAGTTGTATTGATTTACTACCTCCACTAAAGTATTAGCCGGAACCACACCAGATTGGCGCCACCTAACCTGTCCATTTTTGAATAAAATTATAGTCGGTACGCCCTGAATCTGATAATGTTCTGCTGCCTCACGATTCTTATCAATATCCACCTTTATTATTCGTACTTTATCTCCTAATGAATCTTTGGTTTGCTTCAGAATAGGTGCCATCATTTTGCAGGGACCACACCATTGCGCAAAAAAATCTACTAGTACAGGCTTATCCGAATTAATTACTTCGTTAAACTTTCCCATACCTTTTTCAAGATTATATCAGATACTGTACCAACTTATAATAAGTTCCAGGCTTACTGGCTGGGGAAGTTCATTTTTTGTATGAAAGCCTGGAAACGAGAATCTTTTCTTAATACGGCGAAAAAAGGCCATACTTTGGAAATAACTAATACAGAGTCCCGTTGCTCAAATGCCTGTTCTAAAAATTCAAACGCACGGGTATAGTTTTTAGAAAAATAACCAGCGATAAACAAATTCATTCCTGAAATAAATTCTTTTTCAGATCGTATAATCAGTTCATCAAATATTTTTTGAGCTTTTTCTTCTCCACCAGCTGATGCATATACCATGCTAAGGTCAGCAAGGGCCCATGGATGACGGTTAGAAAGCTTTGCTGCCGTTTCAAGGGCTTCAATAGCCTCCGGGTATTGCTCTAGTCCCAGATGGCTTGTGCCCATATTTCTATAGGATAAAAAAGAATTTGCATCCAGGTCTATTGCCAGTTGACTTGCTTGTAGCGCCTCTTCAAACTTGTGAGAACATAATAAAGATATTGCTTTAACATTGTGTGATGTGGGCACCAATGGTTCAAAGTCTACTGCTTTATTCGCTTCAACTACAGCATCATCACACTTGCCTTCTACCCAGGATAAAAACATGCTATACCAAAAGTGAGCAGGAGCGTAAGAAGGATTAATCAAAAAGGCACGTTTAAAATGCTTTTTTGCCTCGATCCAGTTCCAATCGAAAAATGTACTTACTAATGCAAGGGTGGAATGAGCTTCTACAACCAGGGAATCAATCCAAATTGCCCTTTCTGCCGCTTTTCTTGCTTTTGGCATTGCTAAAAGAGGAGGCATGATTTCATAAAAACCTAATAATGCATAGGCATCACCGATGCCCGCATGAGCAAGAGCAAAATCCGGATCTACATCAATCGCCTGTTGAAAATATTGCATTCCTTTTTGAATACCAGGGCCACGTTTATTACAAAAGAACCTTCCTTTTAAATATAACTGATATGCTTGTTTATTGTTTGTTGATTTTTTATTAATAAATGCTATCTCCTTTTTTAATAAAGTAATCTTAAGCCTTTCTGTAATAGATAATGCAATTTCATCCTGAATAGCAAAAATATTATCCATATCCCTGTCGTATCGCTCTGACCAGATATGAAAACCATCCTCTACATTCACCAACTGGGCGGTAACTCTAAGCCTGTTTCCCTGTTTGCGTACACTTCCTTCCAATACAGTTTTTACACCCAGTTTCTCTCCCACTTCACGCAGATCTACCTTGGTTCCTTTAAATTGAAAAGAGGAAGTACGGCCTGCAACTTTCAGCTCTTTTAAATGTGCAATAGAATTGAGAATCTCTTCGGCCATCCCATCACTAAAATATTCCTGCTCCGGATCATTACTCATATTTACAAATGGCAGCACTGCAATACTTTTTTCTGCAACAGGTTTAGGAGATTCTTTTTCATAAAGTTGCAGAACAGGCTCAGACGTTTCTATGGGAATCATACGCACCTCGTAAATACGCACAGTGTCTTTTACATTCTTTAGCTTTTCTTCTTTTACAAAATAACTTTCTATTCCTCTTTTGTTGGAGATGTTATTGTGCACGGATTCCGACACCCAAATAGCATCAACTGGCGCCAATGCCTGTAATCTGGAAGCTATATTTACTCCATCCCCATACACATCATCATGATCAAATATTACTTCACCCAGGTGAATTCCTATTCTCAATTGAAGATCCGGAACTTGTTCACAGGCTTTTTTAATAGAGCAAGCTGCCCAAACTGCATCGCTGACTGTAGAAAAACTGGCAAGCACACCATCGCCCATTTCTTTCACCCATTTGCCATTATATTGTTCAACACGTGATTTGTGAATATCCCTACTCTTATCCAATATTTCAAAAGCTTTTTCTTCATCTTCACCCATCAATGCTGTATAGCCAACAATATCAGAAAATAATATAACAGCAAGCTGGCGAGATGATGGCATGCAACTATTTGAATGGTGAAATTAATAACATTTTCAGCAGTAACTGATAAGGTATGTACAAGCGGCAAACAGTAAAAATTTTTAAAAGTCAATAATATATTTTTTCTTTAACCTCTATATTTATGCGATTACTACCTTTTTATGGTTGATTTTGCACAAATCAAAAATCATATACTGCAAAGGCTGAAATACAGTTTACCAACGTACCTAATTTATCATAATGTAAATCATACATTGGATGTACTGAAACAGGCTGTTGTTATAGCAGGTGAGGAAGGTATTAACTCCCTGGAAGATATGTTTTTAATTAAAGTGGCCGCACTGTATCACGATACAGGATTTATTTATTTATATAAGGGTCACGAAGAAAAAAGCTGTGAAATAGCAATGGAAGAACTTGCCAGCTTTGGTGTTGATGAGAAGATAGTAAAATGTATATGCGGGATGATAAGAGCTACAAGAATTCCACAAAGTCCTAAAACAGTTTTAGAGCAGATTATTTGCGATGCTGATTTAGATTACCTGGGAAGGCAAGATTTTTATGAAATTGGCGAAGGGTTATTCAAAGAGTTTTTTCATCAAAAAATAGTAAAGAATGAATTAGAATGGAACCTGGTACAAGTGCGTTTTTTGGAAAATCACACGTATTTTACAAAAAGCAGTAAATTAAAAAGAGAAGCTCTTAAGCAACAACATTTAAACGAAATCAGGAGGAAGGTACAATCAGGAGCTTAAGTCCTTAACGCTAATATTTTTTAAATTAGTTGCTCTTAACCGCTTGCATAGAGTTTTTAAAATGCCTTTCAAAACACCGGCGTTATTCATAATAATTTCATAGAATGGCTCCTGCTCCAGTTTTAATAAAATGCATTCTTCCAGCGTAGTTGCGCTTGCAGATCGGGTTTCTGCATCTAAAATTGATAACTCGCCTACTATATCATTATCTTCCAAAATTGCAAAAATGTGTTCTCCATCATGAATGCTGATTTTACCCTTGTAAATAAAATACATGCAATTGCCAACGTCTCCTTTGAAAAAAATGGTGCTGCTGGGTTCAAAAAATTCTTCCTGCAAAATGCCAGCTAACTCTACCAACTGGTTTTCAGGGGTATCCTGAAAAATAGATGAAGACTTTAAAATCAAAACTTTCTCTATCAGCAGCATTATCGTTATTTTAATACCGACAAAACATAGTCCCTGGTTTCTTTTACTAATATATCTTCCTCTTTTTGAGTATAAGTAGCTAGGTCTATAGCCAGGTCTTTGCTGTACAATTTAGGTAATAAATAAAGTGCAACAGACCTGCTCCATGTATTAAAGTGAGCATTAGAATTAGTAATAACTTCTTTTACTATGCCAGCAGCAGAAATAACTTTATTATCCTGCAATATCACTTGTTCTTTCTTTAAATCCTGGCTCAATTCAATAAAGTAAATCAATGAGACGAAATATTTTCTGGGTAACGTTAACTCCAAAAGTTCCATTGCATTTGCTACTTTGGAAGGATTGTCTAACTTATAAACTTCAATAAAACGTTGTATTTGATCTTTCTCATAAATAAGAGCAAAAGCTTTTAAAACTGTTTCTACATTTTGTTCTATTTCCGAGATAAGTGCAGATTCTAAAAGGTATGCCTGTTTGTTGTGATGTAAATTCAAGAAACAATTTACCTTGGTTTTCATATTTTCTAACTTTCCAATAATCCACTCCTCTATTAATTTACTATTTTGTAGGAGAGAAGCCTTCTTCTGCCACATAGCTTCAATAATGCAATCCTGATCCTTTTCTCCTTTACCCAACAAATTTAAAAGGTACTTATCCGACTTATCTCCTTTCACTTTGGATGCGGCCTTTATAATATGACTGAATAATTTTTCAGAAGGACTTTTATCAGGCAAATAGGATTCATCAAAAATGGGGTCACCATAATTAACCAAAGCTCTTTCTAAAGAAAAATATGCATTTCTTTCCTGCGCAACAGTTAGCACATCATTGAAAAGTGAAAAATCTTTTACTTTTCCTGCAATCTCTATCGCCTTCTGATAAATACTGGCAGAAGAATTTTGCAGCAACACCTGCAATATTTCTGTAAAGCTCCCTTCACCCGCTGCTGTTATTACTTCAATAGCCAATTTATTATCATCAACATTACTGCTGGTTGCTAAAAGCAAAAGTTCGTTTTTTACTAAACTCTTTTCCTGAGTGTCTTTTTTTAAAAGTAATCCGGTTAAAGCCGCCGTTTTATTCTCTCTGTTCAAAGAGTCCAGGGATGTTTTTTCAGCTTCATCTTCTAAAAAATACAAGGCTTTATATAAGGGCGCCTGGGTGGCATCTCCCTGGTTAACCAACTTTTTTATAATGGGCAATGCGCTGGTCATATTGTTAGAAATTACTCTTTCCAGAATATATTCTCTTACCTGGTAATTGTTATTATGGCGCAGAAAGTCCAGCAAGATCTTAAAGATGTCCAGATAGCCCGATCGTTCTAAAAGGTTCAATGCATGTATTACTTCTAATGGTTTCTGGCTTTTTGTTTTTTCAATTAATAAATTAAATACTGAAGTGTCGTTCAAAAATAATTCTGAACCGGTGAAGTATCCTTTCTTTATAGAATTGATTAGTGTTTGCAGATATTCATGCTTAATAAGGACCACAATGCTTATCCATAAAAGAAGAAAAATAATTATCAGTTTCGATATATACAGTATAGATATAGCATTATGGCTTTGTTGGTAAAAAATTAAAAAAATACCTACACCTAAAAGAGCAATCGGCAGGGTATATC
Organism: Chitinophagaceae bacterium; assembly: GCA_046262255.1. Lineage (GTDB taxonomy): Bacteria > Bacteroidota > Bacteroidia > Chitinophagales > Chitinophagaceae > Flavisolibacter. The sequence goes on along the minus strand of JBHENB010000006.1, from coordinate 51,681 downwards.
CTTTTGCAATCAAATGTCCTTTTAAGCGATCATGCGGATTTAATGGCTGGAAAAGAATAAAGAAAACCGGCTCCTGAACAGCTGACCGCAACACTTCAATTAGTATTACCATTGTACCAAAAATATACAGCAACGAGTTTAGTGAGTCCCCGAAAAACAGTACAACAGAGTTTATGAGCAACAATAGTATCGGAGTGATTAAAAGAGAATTCATAAGACCAATTCTGGCAATCATTCTGCTGCTAAAAAGAAGTTTAATAATAATTGCAAAAATCCTTCCCACTGCAAAAAATATTGTAATGAAAGATGCAAGCTGCTTCTCATTCTTATATTTTACTTTTATTTCAGCCAGAAAAGTAAAGTCAACAAATGAAAAAATGATGTAGGCAATAAAAGAAGATAAGGAAATAAAGAAAACGAGCTTGCTTTGAAACAAACGTTCCAGCACATCTGTAAAAGATAAATGGTATTTATGTTGTGCTGAATGATGGTCTTTTAAATGAGTTATATGTGTGCTGGAAGCTTGTATTTGCTTATCTAATTTTTTAATAAAAGCTAATGCTGCTAAAAATGCAATCATGGTTACCCATAAAAGGTTTAGGGGGCCTATCTGATAGACCAGTAGATAAACTAATGAGTACCCCAGTATTTTAGCAGGTATATCACCGGAGCCAACTATGGAAAACACCCGTTTGCTTTCCCTGACATTGAACAACAAAGCAGACACCCCCCAGAATGCATAACCAACCAGCATATATATAAGTGCATTCCATGCAATAAGTACAAGCTTTAGCCACGTACTGTCAAATACTAAAATAAATACCCAAAAAAGAGAGGTTGACGCAAGTGAAAATAATATCACCTGATATAACAACTCAGAAGAAGAGTATTTTTTTTCGAAATAAGCATATACTTTGTTTGAGAATAATATTAATAAAGCAGACAGGATTAAAACTTTTGGGAAATCTTTAACTGAGAAAGAAGATAGAAATAAGGTTAAAGAACTGATAGATAAAAAAGCAGTAGCAATGCCTAATAAGAATTGTATGATAAAAAGGTGTTTTACAAGACTTGCTTCAGCGGGTTTTATATTCAGCAAAGGCATTATCCTTTTAAACATGTGCTAAAGGTTTAATATAGCATTCCCTTTGCAACTCCCTATCATTCCGGGGAAAATGACAATGGTACAAAGATACTTGAGATAGAGTTTTAGAATCAGGTAGATTGTTGGATAAAGTAGCCTCGCCGCGAATCGAACGCGGATCCTGAGTTCCGGAGACTCATATACTATCCATTGTACTACGAGGCCATTGTTCTTCAAAATTACTCAAATCCAAAATAGATTAATAAATAGAGAGGCTATTGCCGTAGATTTTGAAGACTCGTACTATTGCCGTCAGACTGGCGTCAGGCACAGCACCTACAATATCAATTACAGCAACAATGTGAATGTTACCGTCAGATGTTCTTCAGGTTCAGGTTCATGAGGAGGGGTAGCTATAATTGCAAAGTAATTCCTGCAGTAAAATTAAACCCCCTGCTGTTATAACCTATTATATCAAAGTACTGCTGGTTAGTAATATTTTTTAAGTCAGCAAATACTCGGAGCTTTTTGTTTAATGAATAACTCGTTGAAAAGTCAATTGTGTGGTAGCTGTCCAGCTCTTTAGGGACAGATAAATATACAGGTTCATAACGTTTACCAATTATTTTTATCAATGTGCTGAAGGTTAATTTATCACTCACCTGGAAAGAAACAAAAGTGTTGAATGCATGCTTTGGTACACGATATAAGTTGTTGTAAGATGTGTCTTTTCCTAATGCAAAGCCGCTTTCACCATGACTGGAAGTAATACGTGCCTTAGTGTAAGTATAATTAGCATGAACACTCCATTTATTCCAATGCCCTTTAAGTTCTGCTTCAATGCCATTATTTTCCTGCTTATTAATGTTTTGATACTTTGCTTCAAATGTGGCAGGATTAACTATAATGTATTGAATAGCATTATCTGTTTTGCGGTGAAAGTATGTAAGCCGAAGCCCTACATTGTTTCTGTAGTAAATTGCTGCACCACCTTCTATTATTGTTGCAGTTTCAGGCTCCAAATCATTGTTTCCTGCGTATGCGTCGTATAACTGGTATAGCGATGGAGCTTTAAACGCAGAAGAAATATTTGCAAACAATTTTAGTTTATTATTAAAGAGATAGCTTGGGTTGAACGTATAGGTCCCATATTCACTATGAAAATTATACCTTCCACCAAGTTCAACATTAAATTGATTGTTGTTATAGGCAACAGAAGCATAAGGGCTTAGTTGCGATGAATGTGCTGCTGAATCATTTAAAGATGTTTCAAATGGCCCAAATGAACCTACAGAAAAAAACCTTTGATTGGTATTATTATAACGGTAATCTGCGCCTGCTAAAAGCTCCCAATTAGTCCATTTTAAGGTTTGATACAGTTCTGCAAAATGTGTTCTCCCAATGTATTTGCTGCGGGAGTAATAGGCAAAAGAATTACCTCTGTCAGCAGAGTCATCCAGATACAACCTGTCGAGGTAATTAAAGTGATAATTAAAAAGAACGTTTCCCCTGTTTTTTAAATTAAATCCAATACCTGCCTGATAATTTTTATTAGTGGCAGAAAAATCATTATCATCTGTAAACGCCGCCGCATCAATTTCTGTTTTGTACCTGCTGTACATTCCTGTAACGTTAAAAAGAAGTGATGGATTAAATGCATAAACTAATCTGCCATCCACCATGTTCTGCTTGTAGCTATCATTATCGAATGAGGCGCTTCCTGTAGAGTCGTGTGCAGAGGAAAAACCTGCCGATCTAATTGCGGTTTGCTGCAATTTGTAACTAAACTTGTTAGCTCTTCCATTTATGCCTGCTGTTACTTTGAAAGTGTTATAACTTCCAGCACTCAATGAAGCATTAAATGCAAAAGGGTTATCATTTGCTTTTTTTGTTATGATGTTTATTACTCCGGCAACAGCATCAGACCCATATAAAGTGGATTGCCCACCTTTTAAAATTTCTATTTTCTCTATATCATCCGGGTGTATAAAGTTGATATCAAAGTAATTACTTATCACTGATGGATCGTTCACCGGAATACCATCAATTAATACTAATGCATTCCCAAATGCAGCACCACGAATGCTTATTCCCTGGTTAGTACCTAAATTGTTATTTGCACCATTGATAGTAACCCCTGAAACTGTATTTAAAACTTCACCAAGGGTTCTGCTACCCATCTGCCGCAACAGTTGCTGGTCAATTACTGTGATTACTTTACCTGTCTCGGATTGCTTTTTAAAGTATTTGTTAGCGGTAATGACCACTTCGGCTAATTGGGTTATAGTGTCTTCGTGCTCACGAGGCAGAACTTGCGAAGTACCGGCTAATGAAATGCATAAGATAAAAACAACTAAACTGAACTTGCTCATAGCTTAAAATTTAAAAAAAGACAATGAGCCTTCTGAATGAAAAAGATGTGAAGCGTTAAAGCATAAACACCTTTTGCTTTTCACCCGAAAGCATTGATGGAAAATTATAATTGGCAGGTCTTCTGGCTTCGCCTTACTTAATAGCCTTCCCGTCTTTTAAACAGTGGCAAGAGAATTAAGAAGTTTTCTAATTCCCCCTTCGGGGGATTAGGGGCTTTACAGCTACGGGGATAGCGCCGGACTTGCACCGGCTTCCCATTTTCATTCCGATTTTGTCGGAAACCAATTACATGTTGCAAATGTAATGAAGTACATGATGACTGAAATTTTTATGTTATCAACTGATTTTACTATCATCGTCAGTGCAGCCGGTGCTGAGCAAGTCGAAGCCTGCCGATCAAGGTCATTCAGGCGGGCATAACTCACTTGTACGCCTGCCTGCCGGCGGGGCAGGTTCGGTAATTCTACTGAGCAAAAAAATTCTCAATTCTCCATTGTTCAATTCTAAATTTGAAAACTATTTTCAACACATGACAGAAAAACCAAAGCTTGGCTTGTTTGATCTCACGATGATTGTGGTGGGATTGGTAATTGGTATGGGTATCTTTCGCACCTCATCTGATGCTGCCAATGCTGCTATTACTCCTTCCGTCTTTTTTATTGCGTGGGCTGCAGGTGGGTTAATTGCTTTATGCGGCGCATTAACCTATGCGGAAATTGGCTCCAGGTTTCCTGTAACCGGAGGTTACTACAAGGTGTTTGCAGAATGTTATCATCCTTCAATTGCTTTTGCCATTAACTGCATTATTCTTATTTCTAATGCAGCATCTATGTCGGGTGTAGCATTAATAGGGAGTGAATATATTTCACCTGTTATTTTTAAAACAGATCCGGAAGCGGTGGCAAAAGCTGTGATTGCAATGATTCCAATCCTAATCTTTTACGGTATAAACCTCATGGGCCTACGCATGAGTGCTAAAACCCAAAATGTTCTGATGATAATAAAAATAGGAATGGTAGTGCTTTTGATCACCTCTATATTTTTTCCTGTTAATGCGGATTTGCAAACTCCTACAGTAATAGCAAAAGAATATAGCTGGGGAGATTACATAAAATCTTTCGGGGTGGCACTCATTGCAGTTTCATTCACTTATGGGGGTTATCAGCAAACCATCAATTTTGGTGAAGAAGTTGATAAGCCCCGTAGAACAATTCCCCGGGGTATTTTCATTGGTATTCTTCTTATCATTACTTTATACCTGGCAGTATCCTTTGCTTATTATAACGCGATAGGTTTTGAAAACCTCAAAACCTCACGGGGTATTGCTTCAATAGTAGCTGAAAAAATGTTTGGTGCAACAGGCCGCTATGTTTCTTCTATTTTATTATTTATTGCTGTGCTTGCCTATGTAAATGTGTTGTTGTTGAGCAATCCAAGAGTAATGTATGCAATGAGTAAAGATGGAATTTTACCTGCAGCTTTTAAACAGCGTAACGAAAAAAAAGATGTACTAACAATAAGTCTTACTGCATTTGCTGCCATAGGTATTGTTGTGTTGTTTTTTGCTAAAACATTTGATAAGATATTGGGATTTACTATTTTTTTAGATTCTATTGGCATGGCCACTTCAGCTGCTACCATTTTTATATTACGTAAGCGAACTAAACATTTGGATGGAACGGGTATTTATAAGATGAGTTTGTATCCATTGCTTCCTGTAATTTTTATTGCTGCTTATATTTTTGTAGGTATCAGCATTTGGGTTAATACTCCTGAACTTGCGTGGACAGGTATCGCTGTGTTTGCTGCATTCCTGATTATTTATTTTTTAGTGATGGGTGTAAAGAAAAAATCTATTGAAAGAAGTGGTTTACTAAGCGAAAAGAATACAGATTAAATAACGGGCTTATGACTCCAGGTGAACTTTCTTACATACTTAATGAGTTAGGCGAAGAGAGGGAAAATTATTATAACGCCATTGCCCCACCAATCATTCAAACCAGCAATTTTGCTTTTAGGAAGGTAGATGACCTGCGCAACGTGTTTGAAGATGAGATGAGTGGCTATTTATACAGCAGGGGCTTAAACCCTACTGTTGATATTTTAAGGAAAAAACTAGCTGCTTTGGATGGTGCTGAAGACTGTCTTGTTTTTGGAAATGGGGCAGCAGCAATTTTTGCAGGCGTTTTAGCAAATGTAAAAGCCGGTGATCACATAATCTCTGTCCGCAATGCTTATACCTGGGCACAGAGGATGTTTGATGTTATACTTCCACGCTTTGGAGTAACTACTACTTATGTTGATGGAAGACAAATTGAAAATTTTAAAAAAGCACTTCAGCCAAATACATCTTTTATATACCTTGAATCTCCAACCTCCTGGACGTTCGAACTACAGCCAATTGCAGACGTAGCCACATTTGCGAAGGAAAATAACATCACCACTCTTATTGATAATAGCTATTGCACTCCTTTGTTTCAAATGCCCATTGAAATGGGCATTGATCTGGCTATGCAAACAGCAACGAAATATATTGGTGGCCATAGTGATACATTGGGTGGAGTCTTAACAGGTTCTCATTCTTTAATTAAAAAAATATTTGATAGCGAATATTTGAATGTCGGCAGCGGTATTTCCCCTTTTAATGCATGGCTTCTTGTCAGGGGCTTGCGCACATTACCTGCACGGCTGGAAAGAATAACCCGAACAACTAAAGAGGTGCTGGATTTCCTTAAGCAACATCCTAAAATAGAACAAACTATTTTTCCTTTAGATGAATCATTTTTGCAGATAAGTTTAGCAAAAGAACAAATGAAAGGTGCTTGTGGATTATTCACTTTTACTTTAAAAAATGGAACAGCAAAGTCAATTACCACATTTTGTGAATCGTTGAGACACATACTAATGGCTGTAAGCTGGGGCGGACATGAATCTCTTATACTTCCGAAATGTGCATCCATAGATTCTGCGTCATTTGATGGAGGTAATCAGGAACATCAATACATACGCATGTATGTGGGTTTGGAAGAAGCTGAATATTTAATTGAGGACTTAAAACAAGCGTTAAATAACATTTAGGCTGCATCCATTCAATTAATTTTGCCTGATGAAGCGACCAATTATCTGCTTATTCCTTACATTATCATTTGTTCAAATTCTTTTGGCCCAGGAAAAATGGGATTTGAAACGGTGTGTAGAATATGCAATAGCTAATAACATTTCTGTAAAACAGGCTGATCTCCAAAGTCGTTTTTCAGCGCTTCAGTTGCAACAAAATAAATTATCTGCTTATCCAAATCTCAATCTTCAAACAAACGCAGGTTACCGGTTTGGGCGGAGTGAAAATCCGGCAACGGGTATTTTAGAAGACAATAATTTCTTTAATACTGGATTTGGTTTGCAAAGCAATGTTTCTTTATTCGACTGGTTTTCTAAAAAGTACAGCATCCACGCTTCAAGGTTAGAGCATGAAGCAGACCTCGCACAGGTAAAAAAAGTTCAGGATGATGTAGCATTGAATGTAGCAGTGGCTTACTTGCAGGCATTGCTAGCAAAAGAACAAATAAATATTTCCGCAGTACAGGTAGATCAAACCCGGGCACAATTAGAAGTAACCCGCAAACGGGTAAATGCAGGTGCGTTACCTGAATTGAATGCGGCCGAATTAGAGGCTCAGCTGGCACGAGATTCATCAACTTATGTTTCAGCACAATCTAACCTGCAGCAATTGCTGCTTCAGTTAAAAGCTGTTTTGAATTTGGATGCAGCAGCTCCCTTTGATATTGAAGCACCACCTGTTGAAATGATACCGTTGGAGAATTTAGCGGACCTGCAACCGGAAGTGGTATATCAATCTGCGCTACAGAACCTGCCATTGCAGAAAGTAAATAAATTAAGAATGCAATCAAATGAGGAAGTGGTAAAAGCAGCTCGTGCAGGCATGTATCCATCAATTTCCGCATATGCAAGCTTGGGCAGTAACTATGTTAATATTGGCTTCCCTGAATTTCTCCCGGGCCCTAAAGAAACAACCGGTGCCACCGTGTTTGTAAATGGCATAGAATACCAGGTGTTACGGCCTGGTATTGTACCAACAGGCCGGGAAATACAAACGCCTTTGGGCAGACAATTTCAAAACAACTTTGGGCAGAATGTAGGCTTAAGTTTAAATGTTCCCATATTTAATGGCGGCGAATTGCGCACCAACTGGGAAAGGAGCAAACTGAATGTGCGCCAATCTCAATTACAGATTGAGAACGATAACCAGGTACTTAAACAGGATATATACTCGGCATACACAGATGCAGTGGCAGCTATTCAAAAATTTAATGCAAGTAGAAAAAGCGTGGAAGCGGCTCAGAAGGCATATGATTTTGCACAGAAGCGATATGATGTGAATTTAACCTCCACTTTTGAACTATTAAACAGTCAAAATAATTTATTACGTGCAAGGATAGAAATGCTATCGGCACAATTTGATTATGTATTTAAATTGAAGTTGCTGGAATTTTATAAAGGCCAGGGGATGAAGCTTTAGATGATAGATGGCTGAAGATAGATGATAGATGGCTGAAGATAGATGACAGATGGGTCTCAGCAGGAGACAAATGTTTGTAGAAGATGTTAAACAGGTTTGCCGACTCCATAGGAGTCGAATATTTCTAAATAATGGTAAAAGATAAAAATACTTTATCGGCTTTAAGAGTAGAACACGATGAGTAGGATTACAGAACGATGCAGTGTGCGACGCCCGTCCGAACGGTTCATCCGGGCGGGCAACAAAAGTTGAATAGGTTTATGTAGCTGAAACATAAAAAATAAAAAGACTCGGACTAAAATCCCCTTAGGTGGTGGAGGCAATATGAATAAAACAGTTAAATGGATATTAATTGCATTAGGCGCTTTGATTGTTCTTCTAATTGCAGGTAAGCTTCTGGCTGGCCGTTCAGAAACAGGACTAAAAGTGGCAGTAGAAAAAGCCTCAAAGCGTACTATTATAGAAACAGTTAATGCAAGTGGAAAAATATATCCTGAGGTGGAAGTAAAAGTTAGTCCGGATATCTCAGGTGAAATAATCGAATTAAATGTGGAAGAAGGGGATAGTGTAAAAAAGGGACAAATACTTGCACGTATTTATGCAGATATTTATGCATCTCAGCGGGATGAGGCACTTGCCAGAGTAAATCAGTCACATGCAGGTGCTGCTAATACAACTGCTGGAACAGAAGCGTTAAGGGCACAACTAAACCAGGCAAAACAAACATACTACAGGAACAAAAGCTTGTATGATGAAAAAGTAGTTTCAAAGGCTGAGCTGGAGCAATATGAAACACAATACCGTGCAGCTCAGGCTAATTATAATGCTGCAATACAAAACATACGCAGTGCACAGGCAGGCGTGCAAAGTGCAAGAACAGGTTTACAAATGGCGAATAAAAATTTAGGAAGAACAACTATTGTTGCGCCAATGAATGGAATTGTTTCTATGCTGAATGTAAAAGAAGGTGAAAGGGTAGTAGGTACGGCACAAATGGCTGGTACAGAAATGATGCGGGTTGCAGATATGAGTGCACTGGAAGTAAGAGTAGATGTAGGGGAGAATGATATTGTAAAAGTAACCATTGGTGACTCTGCGGATGTAGAGGTGGATGCATACAATAACCGAAAGTTTAGAGGAGTGGTTACTAAAATTGCCAGCAGCACCACAAGAACTACAACCGGTGCATTAACTGCAAATGATGTTACTAATTACCAGGTACACATAAGACTTGATCCTGCATCCTACCAGGATCTTATGGATCCCTCCAAGCCAAAAAAATTTCCATTCCGTCCTGGTATGAATGCCAGTGCTGATATTAAAACAACAAGAAAAGACAATGTTGTTGCTGTGCCTATTACATCCGTAGCTGCACGTGTTAAGGGCAGCGACCAGAATATGGATGAAAAAAAGAAGGAACAGAAAAAGCAAATTGAAGAGGAACAAGAAAATATAGAAGATGTAATTGGCGACGAAATGGAGGAAGTGGTGTTTGTTTTAAAAAACGACGACAAAGTAGAAAAGCGGGTAGTAACCACGGGAATACAAGACATTAATTATATAGAAGTAGTCACAGGTTTAAAAACCAGCGAAGAAGTGGTTTCCGCACCATATAATGCAATCAGCAAAACACTGCGTACCGGTACAAAAGTAACAGTGGTGGAAAAGGATAAATTGTTTGAGAAGTAGAACAGTGATCTTGTGCTATTGAAATATAGCATGCGTAGTTTATTTTCAGTAAATCTTCACTATCATAGATAATTTTTAATTTCCAAAGTTTATGTCTCAGAAGTTTGGTGTTATCGGCAGCGGCAGTTGGGCTACGGCATTAGTAAAAGTTTTATCAGATAATAAACATCCTATCAATTGGTGGGTCCGGAATACAAGTATCATTCCTTACATTAAAAGCCGAAGGCATAATCCACAATACCTCAGTTCAGCTTATTTTGATGTTGCCTTACTTAGTGTTTCAGACGATTTAAATAATGTAATTGAAAGGTCAGATATATTGATATTGGCTGTGCCTTCTGCTTACATTCAGCAGGTTTTAGAACAAGTAAATAACGGAGCATTTAAGAACAAAAAGATCATTTCTGCTATCAAAGGAATTGTGCCCGGCGCTGATGTATTGCTAAATGAATATTTACTACAGAATTTTCATATTCCTCTGCAAAATTATTTTGCAGTATTAGGTCCTTGCCACGCAGAAGAAGTGGCTGCAGAAAAGTTATCCTACCTTACCTTTTCTGGCATTGATGCACCAGCAACAGAGAAATTGGCCGGTTATTTTGCAACTCACTATATAAATACCATTACCAACAACGATATTCTGGGTGTTCAATATGCTGCAGTACTAAAAAATATTTATGCATTGGGTGCCGGTATTGCTCATGGGCTTGATTATGGAGATAACTTTTTAAGCGTGCTTATTGCCAACAGCGCAGATGAAATGGCCGGCTTTTTAAGAAAGGCTGGTATTAAGCATATTGTTGTTGGTGAACATGAAAAGGTCTCACCCTTACATAAAAGACAGCCCAATTATGCAGCCTCTGTTTATCTTGGAGACCTGTTGGTAACTTGTTATTCTTTATACAGTCGCAATCGCACTTTTGGGAATATGATTGGCAAAGGGTATTCAGTCCAATCTGCACAGTTGGAAATGAATATGGTGGCTGAAGGCTACAATGCATCTAAATGCATTTATAATATCAATAAAAACATAGGTGCTGAAATGCCAATTGCGCAGACAATATTTAAAATACTTTGGGAACGGCTCCCACCTTCAGAGGGATTTTCAGGAATTGAAGAGGTGTTAATATAACCGATATTTCTGCTGTCGGGAAAGTTAACTATGTATAAATTATTTTTTTTCAATTATGGATAAATAGCTCTGCAGCAATTCCATCCGCTATCAGAATTCCTTCATCTGTCAGTTGTATCACTGAATCACTCAGTGAAAATTTATTATTAAAACGTTGCAGGTTTTTTGCAATTGTTTCTCTCATTTCCCTTCCCCATTTATTTTCTATTAACTGCAAATCCAGTCCCTCTATAGTTCGTAAAGAGATCATAATATGTTCATTTAATTTTTGTGTTTCTGTCAAAACCTCCATTTCACAAGGAACCCTTCCGTTGCTTATAGAACTAATATAAATGGAGTTATTAGCAACATTCCATTGCCTGCTGCTGCCATCGTACGAATGTGCCGATGGTCCCAACCCTAAATATTTTTCTCCGCTCCAATACATTGAGTTATGCCTGCTCCGGTAACCCGCCTTTGCGAAGTTGGAAACTTCATAATGTTCATACCCTTCATTTCTAAGCCATTGCATTAAAAGTGTAAATTGATGTGCCTGTGTGTCGTTGTCAACATCTGTGTTTTGTTTTAATGAAATTTGTTTGTGTAGTGGTGTTTTTTCTTCCACCGTTAATGCATAACAGGAAAGATGGGGAATATTATAGGATAAAGCAGTTTGCACATTTTGCTGCCACATTTCGTCAGTAAATAATGGGGAGCCGTAAATAAGATCAATACTAATGTTATCAAAATATTCTAATGCTAAATGCAAATTGCCTGTTGACTGCTTTGCATTATGTGCTCTGTTCATCCACCGCAGGTCTCTTTCAAAAAAAGATTGAATACCGATACTTAAACGGTTTATTCCTGCATTTTTCCATCCCTTCAGTTTTTCAGAAGTAATATCATCAGGGTTAGCTTCCAGCGTTATTTCAGCATTTATGGCTATGGGAAAAATTGATTGAATGTGATCAATCAGTAATTGGCAATCTGCAATCTGCAATAAGCTTGGCGTGCCTCCTCCAAAATAAATAGTATGGATCGTCTCACCACCCAGATATTCTTTCTGTAGATCTATTTCTTCACATAGGGCCTGCACTAATTCCTGCTTATAATGCATAGAAGTGGTGAAATGGAAATTGCAATAATTACAAGCCTGTTTACAAAAGGGTATATGCAAATAAATTCCTGCCAAATTGCGTTATTAATGAGTGGTGTTGAATAAAATAACTTTGCGGTAAGGAATGACAAAGTTAAAACAGGCAGCAGTAATAGTAGCGGTTACACTAATTACGCATCTAACGGTATCTTCACAAACTACCTACCCTGTTTATTATACAATTGCAGATTCTGTTAACCTAAAAGATAAAATAGAGCTGCAAACCGTTTTTGCTGCCCGCAATAATGCAGCGGAATACATTGCAAAACTTCCAACTTTATTGCAATCCCGGGGTTATGTAACCGCATCTGTTGATACCGTAAAATATGATTCTCTTTTCGCAACAGTTCATCTTTATTTGGGGAAACCGTACAAATGGACAAAAATTAAAACAGCATCAGCAGACAAAGAAATTTTGGAAGCGGTAAAGTGGAATGAAAAAGAATTTTTTAATTCTGCGTTATATTTCAATCAGGTTCAGAGTTGGCAGGAAAAGATATTAAACTATCTGGAGGAAAATGGATATCCTTTTGCGAAAATATATTTAGATAGCATACAATTATATGAAAATGATGTAGAGGCTGCATTAAAAATAGACCGGGGGTCTGTATATAAAATTGATAGCATTCGTGTGTATGGTGATGCTAAAGTGAGTAAAGAACTTTTACAACGCCATTTAGAAATAGGGAACGGTAGTATTTATAGCAAAAAAAAGCTGCAGGATGTAAGTAACAAAATTTCTGAGCTATTATACCTCCAGGAGGAAAAGCCTTCCGACCTTACACTTTTAGGAACAGGTTCTGTACTAAACCTTTATCTGAAACAAAAAAAAAGCAGCCAGTTTAATGTTTTAATTGGTTTTTTACCAAACCCGGATCCAACAGCAACAAAAAGATTTCAGGTTAGTGGTGAGGCAAATATTTTATTGCGTAATGCGTTAAGTGGTGGTGAAACAATTGGTCTTAACTGGCAGCAACTACAGCAACAATCTCCCCGGTTAAATATACTGTATGAGCATCCATATATATTTCACTCGCCATTTGGTTTCAATTTTCAATTTAATATGTTTCGGCAGGACAGCACTTTTCTTACCATTAATGCAAATATTGGCGCAAGTTATAAACCCAATGCAGCAAAAACTGCCACAGTATTTCTGCAACGTTGGCAAAGTATTGTAAATGGAATAAACATAGCAGATGTAGTTAATTTTAAACGGCTTCCACAGGAAGCAGATGTAAGTTCTTTGAATTTGGGTTTCACCTACGAGTTTAACAATACAAACTATCGCTTTAATCCTCAGAAAGGTAGTGAGCTCGTATTTACTTCATCTGGAGGTACAAAGAAAATTAAAAGAAATAATCAGATTCTGGAGTTGCAAGACCCAAATGATCCCGCATTTAAATTTGAAAGCTTGTATGATACCATTAAATTAAAAGGATATCAATTCAGAGTGCATGGGCTTGCTGCTCATTATTTTCCTCTTGGCAGGCAAAGTGCTGTAAAAACTGCAATCAATGCCGGTATCTATCAAAGTGAGAATACCTTCCGAAATGAATTATTTCAGATTGGTGGCTACAGGCTGTTGAGAGGTTTTGATGAAGAAAGCCAGTATGTGTCCCGGTATGTAATTGCTACAGTTGAATACCGCTATTTAATAGGCCGCAACTCTAATTTTTTTGTTTTTACAGATGGCGGCTGGGGCAAGCACCATACACTGTTTACAAACAATCATACTTATTTTGGAGCAGGCATGGGGATTTCATTTGAAACAAAAGCAGGTATTTTTAATTTAATGTGGGCTGTGGGTAAAAGGGATGATACAGAATTAAATTTAAGAGGTTCAAAAGTGCATTTTGGATTTGCTAATTATTTCTAAGGGTACAATAAACTCTTAAAGGATCTTTGCGAATTAATTTAAAAATTGAAGCTGCTCTTGTCTATAATATTATTGCTGTTTGGTGTTTGTGTAAATGCGCAAACGGATGCTCTAAAGCGGGCAGACACTTCTTTATCTGTACATCCAAACCAGGATTCATCAGGCATTGCAATGCATAAACCTGCAATAAACTTCGATAGTATTCTTTATTCCAAACATCCCTTCTACCGGTTTACTAACCCGGTGCAGCGGGTAACATCAGAAAGAACATGGCAGGGTAAGGAAGTATATTTTTATATAACAGTGGCATTACTCATTTTTTTTGCGTCGGTAAAAAATGGCTTCAGTAAATACCTGCACGATATTTTTCGGCTTTTTTTTCGAGCCACGCTGAGGCAGCGCCAAATTAAAGATCAATTAATGCAGGCACCGCTGCCGTCGTTATTATTGAACATCTTCTTTATTTTAAGCGGCGCATTATTTCTAACGCTCCTGTTTCAACGTCTTGGCTGGGGAATTGAGCATGGTTTTTTGTTGTTGTATTTATATTGTATAGCAGGACTATCAGGTATTTATCTGGTTAAGTTTCTAACTCTTAGAATGTGTGGGTGGCTGTTTCGGCTAAAGGGAGCTACAGATGCTTACACATTCATTGTATTTACAACTAATAAAATTATAGGGATACTGCTTTTACCATTTATAGTTCTATTGATATTCACTAATGGCTTGATGAACCAGGTAGTTTTTACCGGGTGTCTTCTTCTTATTGCAGCAATGTTTATCTACCGTTTCTACTTGTCTTATGCTGCTATCCACAGGCTGGTGAAACTAAACCTTCTCCATTTTATTATTTACTTATGTGCATTTGAGATTGCTCCATTACTGTTGATTAACAAACTGTTATTTACGTATTTTACAGAAAGTCCTTAACTTTGCTCCACTTTAGCTACCCTATTATGGTGAAAAATGAGGTTTTGAAGGTTGGTGCTTCTATAAAAATGGGGAAAAAAATCTTAATTACACAACCTAAGCCCGATAGCGATAAATCACCTTATTTTGAATTGTGCCGGAGGTTTAATGTACAACTTGATTTTCAGCCATTTATTAAATTAGAGCCCATTTCAGCCAAAGAATTTCGTAAGCAAAAAATTGATATACAAAATCATACTGCGGTAATTTTTACCAGTCGCAATGCTATTGACCACTTCTTCCGTATTTGTGAGGAAATGCGGATAAACATCTCTCAGGATACTAAATATTTCTGCATTACAGAAGCCGTGGCATTATATCTGCAAAAATTTATTTTATACCGCAAACGCAAAGTGTTCTACGGTGCTGATGGCAGCAACAAAAGTCTGTTTGATGTAATTAACAAACATAAAAGCAATGAAAAGCTTTTGTACGTATGTTCCGAAAATCAACAGGATAATGAAATTACCGGGTGGTTAAAGTCTAATGGTTGCGAATTCTGCCTGGCATTTATGTATCGCACCGCAAGTACAGATGTAAAAGATATCTTATCCAGAACAGAATACGATATTATTTGCTTTTTCACTCCCAGCGGAGTAAAAAGCTTGTTCGATAATTTTCCAAAGTTCAAACCAAACGGCACCGTCATTGGAGCATTTGGTAATAATACGTCAAAAGCAGTAGAGGATGCAGGTTTAAAAGTAACTATCAAGGCTCCTCAACCTCAGGCCCCTTCCATGGTAGCGGCATTGGAACAATTCCTTGCTACAGAAAATAAAAAGAAATAACTCGCCTTTACCTCCTTTACAAGTAAAAACTAAGAGGAAAGTATTATCCCTCAATAATCAAAAAACACTTCAGCGGATATAAAAACTTGTCTGTTAAATTGTTTCTATTAAACTACTTTTAAGGATGAGTGAACCCTATAAGGAACTTATTAATAAACAGAAGCATCAAAACTCTTCTTTTTCTAACGGGGGTAACCGCCTCATTCATGAAACCAGTCCTTATTTATTACAGCATGCACATAATCCTGTAGATTGGTATCCGTGGGGCAATGAAGCTTTTGAAAAGGCAAAAAAAGAAGATAAACCGGTGCTGGTAAGTATTGGTTATTCAGCGTGCCATTGGTGCCATGTTATGGAGAGGGAAAGTTTTGAAGACACGGATGTTGCAGCCATTATGAATGAACATTTTGTGAATATAAAAGTAGATAGAGAAGAGCGTCCCGATGTAGATCATATTTATATGGATGCGGTGCAGGCTATATCCGGGCAAGGCGGTTGGCCATTAAATGTTTTTTTAACACCTGATGGTAAACCTTTTTACGGGGGCACCTATTTTCCTCCACAGCGTACTTTCAATCGGGCTTCGTGGAGAGAAGTATTGGCAGCTATTACCAGTGCTTACCACGAAAAAAGAGAGGAAATTCAGATGCAGGCGGAAAATCTTACAGACCATCTAAAGGTATCCAATGAGTTCGGTATTGCGTCTGCCAACAAACAAGTTTTTGATGCCGGAAAAATAGATGAGGCCTTTCGGAATGCAATGAAGCAGGCAGACATGCAGTGGGGCGGTTTTGGCAAAGCGCCAAAATTTCCACAAAGCTTTACTATTCAATTTCTTCTGAGGTATCACTATTTGGTGCAGAAAAATTCCTCTTCTGTTTTGGACAAAGAGCAAGGTTATGACGCTTTAGACCAGGCATTACTTAGTTTGAATAAAATGATTCAGGGCGGCCTTTATGACCACTTAGGTGGCGGGTTCGCCAGGTACTCTACTGATACAGAATGGTTAGTGCCCCATTTTGAAAAAATGTTATACGATAATGCGCTGCTTGTAACAACATTAGCAGAAGCCTTTCAAATAACTAATAATGAGGTTTATAAAGATGTAATTGAAGAAACGCTGGAGTTTATTGAAAGAGAAATGATGCAAGAGGAACAAGGGTTTTATAGTGCTTTAGATGCTGACAGTGAAGGAGAGGAGGGTAAATTTTACGTCTGGTCCTCTAGTGAAGTAAAAGAGGTTTTAGGAAATGATGCTGATCTTTTTTGCCGCTATTTTGATATTACCGAGGCTGGTAACTGGGAAGGGAAAAATATATTATGGATGAAAACTTCATTGAAACAGTTTTCAAGTGAGAACGGTATTAACGACGAACAGGAACTCCAGAAAATAATTAAAGAAGGCAAGAAAAAACTCCTTCAGGCACGTACAAAGAGAACAAGACCGCTATTAGATGATAAAATATTACTTAGCTGGAATGCTTTAATGAACATTGGTTACAGCAAAGCTTATGCTGCTACAGGAAACGAGCATTTCCGGCAGGTAGCCCTGAAAAACATGGAATTTTTAATGCAGAATTTGAAAGCAGACAATGCCACCTTTTACCATACATGGAAAGATAAACAAGCAAAGCACCCGGCATTTTTAGATGACTATGCATACCTTATTGCAGCCCTGGTGGAATTAGCACAAATTACCGCTGATTATCAATGGCTATATAAAGCAAGAGAAATTACAGAAATTGTGCTGGAGCATTTTGCAGATAAAGATTCTCCCTACTTCCTGTATTCACCGGACTTTCAAACAGATATATTGGTTAGAAAAAAAGAAATTTACGATGGAGCCACTCCTTCGGGAAATGCGGTAATGGCTATAAATTTATATAACTTATCTATTCTTTTTGATAATAAACAATGGAAACAGCATGCTGAAAACATGCTTAATTCCTTAGGAGACGTGCCGGTAAAATACCCTACATCCTTCGGGGTTTGGTTATGTGCCTTATTCCAGTTTATTTTTGGTACAAATGAAATAGCCATTGTAGGGCAGCAGTCCATAGTGAAGTTAACAGAGGTATTAGGCTTTTATATTCCTCATAAAATAATTATGGCTACCACAAATGGTTCAGAATTTCCGTTGTTAAAGGACAAGACTACCAATGGGAAAACACTTTTTTACGTATGTAAAAATTACGCCTGCCAACAGCCTGTAACCTCCATAGAAGAATTAAAAAAATCTTTGTAAACAAAAAAACACATCCATACAATAAACTTAAACGGCCTCCGTTAAAGTTGGTACGCCAAAATTTGGCTTGCAAATGAAAGAAATTAACGTTAACCTTGTATCTTCGTTCACCCTGAAACTCTATTTTTGCTCAATACACTACTGTATGAAAATGAAAAACCATTCCATTTTATTAGCTCTTGCCTGCTTCTCACTAGCAAGTTGCGGAGTATTTGGTAAAAGAGATAAAGGTTTACCAAATGATGGTATGTTGCATGGCGTTGCCCCAGGCAAGTGGTATAATTTATCAAAACCTCCAGGCATGGTGTATGTTCCTCAGGGAACTTTTCATATGGGGCCAAGCGATGAAGATCCTGCGTATGCATTTAGTGCCCGTAATCGTTCAATTTCGATAAGTGGTTTTTGGATGGATGCTACCGAAATAACAAATAATGAATACCGCCAGTTTGTAATATGGGTTCGTGATTCTATTGTAGCAAAAAGGCTTGGGTATGTCAAAGCAGGGCCTGATGGAATAGAATATGTTGACCAGGCGAAAATGAGAACACTTAACTGGGGAGATCCCAAAGTAATAGAACAATTAGGCCAAACTGATATCATTCTTTCTCCCGAAGACCGCATTTTTGGTAAAAAAGAAATTGATGCTTCTAAAATTGTCTATCATTCAGAAACATTTGACCTTGCAGAAGCAGCTAAAAGAGAAAATGCAGGAAAGCCGCGTTCTGCGTTCATTGTAAAAAAAGATGTAAAGGCATATCCGGATACATTGGTATGGATGCGTGATTTCTCTTACTCTTATAATGAACCAATGACCAAAAGATATTTTTCACATCCTGCTTATGGTAATTATCCTGTAGTAGGGGTAAGCTGGCAGCAGGCAAATATCTTCTCCGAATGGAGGACGCACCTTTTAAATTCTTTCCTTGAAAGTAAAAAAGCAACCCAGGAATCAGACTTCCGTCTTCCAACGGAAGCTCAGTGGGAGTATGCAGCCCGTGGCGGCCACTCTCAATCTATGTTTCCATGGGGTAACTATTATCTAAGAAATAAAAAAGGCTGTTTATTGGCCAACTTCAAGCCTGGTCGTGGAAACTATCCTGAAGATGGAGGTTTTTATACTGTTCGTGCTGATGCATACTGGCCAAACGACTTTGGTTTGTATAATGTATCGGGCAACGTGGCTGAATGGACAAACTCCATTTATTATGAAGGGTCTTATACTTTCCAACATGATATGAACCCCTCAGTTCGTTGGAATGCAAAAGACTCGGATCCCCCCAAAATGAAACGTAAAGTACTTCGCGGCGGTAGCTGGAAAGATGTAGGATATTACCTGCAAACCGGTACTCGTACCTACGAATACCAGGATTCTGCAAAATCTTATATTGGTTTCCGTACGGTAATTGATTTACCAGTGCAAACGAAGAAAGGACGTCGCAAATAATACTAATATAAACGTATAAACGAGGTCTTACGGACTCTTTTTCTTATAGACAAATTCTACTCTTTATTACTTTTAAAATTGAAAACCCGGAATAATTATGCTGTTCTTTAAAACAAAAAGAGGCCAGGTTGTCCTCAACTTTTTATTTAGCTTTTTTGCTGCTGTCGTTATTTTAGGCGCACTTTTTAAAATCCGTCACTGGGAAGGTGCCGATCTTGCAATTACAGTAGGATTATTAGCAGAGGTAGTTGTATTTTTAATTTATGCTTTTTTCGTTCCACCACCAGAAGAAGCATATTGGGAAAGATACTATCCCAATATAACAGAACACCCTGATGTAGAAAAGGCCCGTACCGGAAAGTTTGAAGTTACACCTATCAGCTTCAATAACGGACAAACAAATAACACACAACAATTCAATAAAATGCTTGATGATGCCGATATAAATCAGCACTCATTAACCCGCCTCAGCGACAATTTTAGAAAATTAGGCACTACTGTAGAAAGAATGACTGACATTACTGACGTGGTGGCAACAACAGGTGATTATACTGCAAGAACCCGTGAAGCAACAAATGCAATGGCGCAAATGACACAAGCTTATACAGGTGCCGCACAAACTATGCAGCATTTTAATAATGCAGCAGAAGGTACAAGGCAGTTTCATGAGCAGGTACAGGTACTTACAAAAAACCTTTCATCACTCAATGCAATTTATGAGTTGGAATTGCAGGATACCAACAATCATTTAAAGGCAATGAATCGCTTTTATGGCAATTTGGTAGAGGCGGCAGATGCTATGCACGGAAGTGCTGAGGATGCAAGAAGAGCTCATGAGCAAATATCAAACCTTGCAAATAATCTGGGCCGGTTAAATGGCATTTATGGTAACATGATTAGTGCTATGCAAGGACGCCAGGTGAACGCATAATCAAATAATTTATCAAAAATACCATTAACTTTTTAAACGATAGATAAACAATGGCTTTACCTCGTCCGCCGCGGCAAAAGATGATCAATATGATGTACCTGGTGTTAACAGCATTGTTAGCACTGAATGTATCAGCAGAGATCCTTAATGCCTTTAAAACCGTAAATAACAGCTTAGAAAAAACAAATACGGTTGTACAAGCATCCACATCTAATGTAATGGAGTCGTTTAGGCGAAAGCTTACCGATCCCGGCTCCCAGGAACAGGCAAGGCTATGGTACCCTAAAGCAGAGCAGGCGGCGGCTACTTCAACTGCTTTGTATGATTATATAGACAATTTGAAAAAAAGGATTCGCGAAGCTGCCGGATATAACCCAACCACGGGAGAAATAAAAAGAGAAGACAACCTGGATATTTCTACCCGTCTGATGGTAGAGAAAGGCGAAGGCAAAAAGTTGTACAGAGAGTTGGAGCAATATCAAAAAAATATTTTAGCTCTTGATCCCACAGTTGGCGGGGAATTTAAAAATTCTTTACCTATTGACCTTACTATGCCCAGAACCCAAAGCAAAGGAAATCGTACGTGGGAAGCAGCTTATTTCCGAATGGTTCCAACAGTTGCTGCACTAACCATGTTAAGTAAGTTTCAAAATGATGTTAAAACCACTGAAAATAGGGTAATAACTTTTTTGCATAATAAAATTGGAAGAGTTGAACTTATCCCGGATACCTATGCTGCTATTGTTGGCCAAAGTACATCTTATTTGACACCTGGGCAGCAAATTGAGATAACTGCCGGCGTTGGTGCATTCAATAAAAAGGTCGCACCACAAATAACTATTGGCGGAACAGGTGTTTCAATTGGAGAAGATGGTGTGGCAAGGTTGAAGTTGGCGGGTGGCGGAGTTGGTTCACATGCAGTACCAGTAAGCATAACATTTAAAGATATTTTTGGGAAGGTTCAAACGGTAAATAAAACAATCGAATACATTGTTGGTCAAACCTCTGCAGCAGTAGCTTTGGACAAAATGAATGTTTTGTTTATTGGCGTTGATAACCCGGTTACTGTTTCTGCAAGCGGCGATATCAATAAAGTAAGTGCGGGTATTAGCCAGGGATCCTTAGCCAGGGTTGGCCCTGGCCGGTATATTGCACGGGTAAGCAGCGAAGGTCAGGCTAATATAAATGTAACCTCAGAAGGAAAATCATCAAGTTTTCCCTTCCGTGTTCGTACCATCCCAGACCCTACGCCCATGGTAGGTGTTAATAAGAGTGGTAGCAATATGGCTGCCGGTGCATTTAGAAGCCAGGCGGGTGTAAGAGCAATTTTGGAAAATTTCTTTTACGAAACACAATTTAGAGTTACCGGTTTCCGTATTATAGGAGAAGGGGAAGGTTTTGGTGATGACTTTATGGAATCAGCCAATAGTGGGGCAGCATGGGGAGGGCAGGCGCAGGCAATTGTAAACCGCGTTAGGCCAGGATCAATTGTAACAATAGAAGAGATACGTGCAGTAGGCCCTGATGGAAGAAGCAGGAAGTTGCCAAGTATTTATTATAATATCAAATAGACATAGATGAAAAACCTTTTAATAAAAGTTTGTTGTTTAGTGGTTTTAATAACAACTTTTTGCATGGATGTAGATGCACAAAGACGCAGCCGCCGCAGAGGTAGCACCACACCTACAACGCAACCGCAGGGTCAAAATCAGCAGCAGCAGAACAACAACTCCCAATCTCCTGTTTATAATCCTTATGGAAATGTGCCTATTGAAGCCGCCCCTGCGGTAGGAGGTTATAGTGACAGTGTAAGGAAATCTTTACGGCCCGACGGAGCAACTGACAGAACGTTGGTAGGTTCAGAGCGTACGCCTCTTGCATATGAGCACTTACGTGCAGATGATGCATTGTATGTGGAAAGAGTTTGGAGAGAGCTGGACCTGCGTGAAAAGATGAACCAGCCTTTTCGTTCTGCTGCAGAAGATGATTTTGGAAGCCAGAAATTTGTAAATATTTTACTAAGTGCAGTAAAAAGCGGTAAGGTTACAGCTTTTGCTGATGTTGATGACCGTTTTACTACCCCTTTAGACTCGGCAGGTGTTAATATAACAATCTCCGGAAGTGCAACCAATGATACAACTGCAGTATATAACCTTGATGATCCTACTAAAATTGATAAGTACGTAGTTACCTCAACTTCTTTTAACCCCGATGATGTAATGAAAATCCGCATTAAAGAAGAGTGGGTTTTTGACCGCGAGGCCAGCCGTATGTTTGTTCGTATTTTAGGGATTGCACCTTTAAGAACTTCTTACAGACAGGATGGCAGCGAAAGAGGGGCAGTACCTATGTTTTGGATTTACTATCCTGACCTGCGACCTATACTGGCAAACTATGAAGTATATAATCCAAAAAATATGGGTATTGGACGCATGACCTGGGAAGAATTATTTGAAGCAAGGATGTTCAGCAGCTATATTGTAAAATCTACTTTAGACAATCCTTATAATAGAGATATCAAGGGTTTAATCAGAGACCCAATTCTTCGATTGCTGGAGGGAGAAAATATTAAAGATCGTATTTTTAATTACGAGCAGGATTTGTGGTCGTATTAAAAAAGCTATGCTTTGCTTTATTAATCTATCATCCCGCTAATTGCGGGATTTTTATTTAAATCTGCAAAAAGTAGGTATGTGTTTGTACTTGCGTTTAAATTCCTGAATACCTTCATACTGGTCCATCTTGTTTTTTTACCAACTCCAGTTCTTCATGGATTTTTATCTTCTCATACGGTTCGAAGTATGATTTTACAACTTTTGCTTTTGCTATTCCTATTACCTTAGCTAATTCTTCTACCGGCTGCTGTTTTATATTATTTACGGACCGGTAAGTTTTTAGAAGCAAGTTAGCAATACCCGTACCGATTCCTTTTATTTCCTGCAGTTCATTTTTAAAGGTGCTTTTACTTCGTTTATTTCTATGAAAGTTTAACCCAAACCGGTGCACTTCATCCCGTATTCTACGAATTAATTTATGACTTTCGCTGTCGTAAGGCAGCTTTAGAGGTTCTTTATCTTTAACAAAAAAAATCTCCTCTTCATTTTTTGCCAAACCTATAAGCGTCATTGAACCGCCTAACTGTAATTCTTCAATAGCTTCATTTGCTGCATTTAACTGGCCTTTACCACCATCAATTATTACCAGTTGAGGAAGTGGTTCGTTTTGCTCTGCCAGACGTTTATATCGCCTTGAAACAATTTCTTTTATAGAGGCAAAGTCGTTTATACCCTGTACTGTTTTGATATTAAAATGCCTGTAATCTTTTTTATTTGGCTCCCCATTTTTAAAGCAAACCATTGCTGCTACAGGGTTACTCCCCTGTAAGTTGGAATTGTCAAAACATTCAATATGCACAGGAATCTTTGGTAGCTGTAAATCTTTCTGCATTTCCAGCAAAACATTGTACTTATCTGCATCCTTAACTCCAAGCTTAAGCCTTTCTTTGCTCCGTAAATCATTTATAAAATGTTGCACGTTTTTTTCAGATAGTTCCAGCAGCTTTTTTTTATCACCACCCTTTGGCACAGTCACTATTACATCAGCTTCGTCGTAATTTAATTCAAATGGTACAATAATCTCTTTTGCCTCACTGTTGAATGTAGTGCGTAATTGAGCTATTACAAAGCATAAAATTTCTTCTATACTTTCATCTAACCGGCTTTCTACCTTTGTTGTTTTTGTTTGTATCACTACCCCGTTCTGAACCATTAAAAAATTTACAAAAGCTATTTCGTTTTCTTTGATAATGTAAAAAGCGTCCAGGTTGTGCAATGTGGAACTAACTACAATAGACCTAGATTGATAGTTCTCCAGAAACTTTATTTTTTTATGTATGTATTCAGCTTTTTCAAATTCGAGTGCCTCTATACAATTTTTCATTTCTTTTTTAAAATGCTGAATAACAGGCCCAAGATTTCCACGTAATAAGTTTTTTATTTGTGCTAGATTTTCATTGTAGTTTTCCAGAGATTGATATTTTTCGCAGGGTCCTTTACAATTACCTAAGTGGTATTCCAGGCAAACCTTAAATTTCCCCTTTTCTATATTTCTTTCACTCAGGTTTAGCGGGCATGTACGTAATGGGATCGTTTGCCTGATGAAATTCAGTAAGTCTCTTACTTTATTTACAGATGTATATGGGCCAAAATACTGGGATCCATCCGCTATTTTCTGACGAGTTAGATATACCCGTGGGAAGGGTTCATTTTTAATTACAATGTATGGATAACTTTTATCGTCTTTAAGATTGATGTTAAAAATTGGCTGATATTCTTTTATCAGGGAATTTTCGAGTAAAAAAGCATCTTGTTCGGAATTAACTATTGTAAACTCTACTCTGCTAATACGTTTTACAAGCTCATAGGTTTTATAGCCGGTAAAGGTTTTGATAAAATAAGAATTGATACGTTTCCTGAGGTTCTTTGCTTTTCCAACATAAAGCAAATGGCTTTTCGCATCAAAATATTTATATATGCCCGGCAAACCAGGTATTGATGAAGCTATATGTTGAAATTCAGCTTGTGTCATTCTTCACTATTCTTATTCTGCTGAAGAAATATCATTCCAGATTACTTCCACAGTTTGCACTTTTTCCGGTTGTTTACCTTTTTGAGTGATTGTAGTTACCTGAAACCATTTATTTACCTGCCACGACATTTTTTTTTGAACTGTACTGTCATTAAAGCGTTGCACACGATCAATAAAAATTGTTTTTACTTCATCACCCATCGGGTTGGGTTGTATCAATACTTCCTGTCTTAGAATTTCTGCACCAGTATCTTTAGTTGTATAGTTTAAAATAACTTTATTTAAGGACTCATCAAATATCTTTTGCTCTACATACTCATTACGCAGCTTACTGGATGTAATGTCTGGAATGTCCAAAAACTCTTGCGCTGTTTTTCTAAATTCTTCTCTCTTAATATACTGTGTATCAGATAAACTGCCGGTTTTTGTAATCCTGATTATTCCGTACAACGAGGTATCTACTTGTGCAATCTGGCTGTTTATAAAAGAAAGTACAGGAAAAAAGCTGCTTCCGGTATCCTGTTTATCTTGTTTGCTTTTACAGGAATAAATGGAAACAGTAACAACAGCAAGTACCAAAAACTTGTTCATTTAATAAAATTAAGCACTCATTAAAAACAAAAGCCCCGCAATACTATTGCAGGGCACTTAAAAGCAATTAGTCAGGCTTATTTTTTGTCGTTTTTAAGAGAAACGCCAACTTTTAACCCATAATCAAAAAGATTTTCTTTAACAGGATATTCAGAAACAAAGCTGGAAAGAAGTTGATACCGTACCTGCGGCCCTACCTGCCAGTTTATTTTTCCTGTAGAATAAGAAACAAAAGTTTCAAGGTTTGTATTTACGTTCCATCTGCGGATTAGCCATGGCACTTCTGAATAATTTTTATAATCGGCAGAAAGCAAATATGCCCTGTCACCAAGAATATATGTTGGTTGAACTGTGCTGGCAATGCCTAAATTTATCTTGTCATTACCTGCTACTTTAAATTCTACACCAATTGGAGCAGATATTTGAAAGTAAAAGTTTTGTAACCAATTTGCTTTGTAGCCATTAAAATTACGATAACGGGTTACTGTGTTTAATGAATCAACACCGCCGCCGCTGTGGTTTAATGCAATAGTTGCTACTTCAGGCGAATAATTGAAAGCCTTGATGTCATACCGGTTGATATTAAACTGAAGGCCGCCACGGGCTTTAATATTCTTTGTAACAGGATACTTTGCGGCAAAACCCAGTTCTAATCCAATATCTGGTTTATGTGTTACCACATTATTAATATCGTATAAAGCTCCATAAGTTGGTGCGGCACTTGACTGCGGAACAGCTCTCAGATATGATTTATTCTCAGTTAGTTTTCGGTAGCTAACAGTTGGCGTAAAATATATTTGATAACTAAGCCTGGGCTTTTTACGCGTACCTCTATATAGGTTGGTTACACTCTCGATAGTTAATAAATCAGGAGTGCTGTTTTGCAGATCATTAATACTGCTTTGGGAAGAAGGAGCTTCAATAGTATTTTCTTCAACAACAGGATCTGAATTTACGTCAGTAGCGGATGTTACAGTATTAGGTATAGATGTTATGTTGTTATTTTCCTGTTGATTTGGCGAAACTATATCCTGATTAATAGCATTGGCAGAATTAATGGTGACATTCCTTGTTTTTTGAAGGGGAAGATTTGAGCTAGTAGTATTTTTAAAGGAGGATGGTAAGTGCCTGATCTTTGCTGAAGCTACAGGTGTGGCTGCAGCAGGCTGTTTTACTATTTTTTCTGTTTCTGCATAGGCCGATGCTGATGCAACAGGCCTGGTTATACTTTTAGTACTATCAATTAGGAAATATCCTAAAAGAGAAGCTATAAATAACAAAGCACCTGATGCAAAACCAACTCTCCACCTGCGTTTATTTAAATCTTTAAAAATCCCTTCCCACACATTATCGGAGGGACGCATCCGGAATTGATCTGCAGTTTGTTTTAGAAACCTCTCAAAGTTGTCATTCGTAAAATTCTTCTCCATTGTCAGTCAGCAATTAAGGGTTTGGATTGGTACTATTTCGACCCCAAAGCCGTGATAAATACCTGCTCTTTCGGCCGATGTAAAATTTTTTTCTTTATCAATATTTCTTCCAGCATAGCTTTAGCTCTAGTATATTGGCTCCTGCTTGTACTTTCTTCAACACCCAGCATATGCGAAATCTCCTTATGCGAAAAACCTTCAATTGCATATAAGTTTAAAACCGTTCTATAGCCAACCGGCAATAAACATATGCACTCTACCACCTGCTTTGCCTGAACAATTGAAGGAATACTTTCCTCACGAACATGAAAGCTGGTAGCATGAATCATTTCTACACTTTCATTGAACTTCTTGTTCTTTTTTAAGTTATTAATGCAGGTGTGCACCATTATTCTACGTATCCATCCCTCCAGTGCGCCACGGTTTGCAAAAGTGTGTATTTGAGTAAACACCTTTATAAAACCTTCCTGCAACATATCTTCGGCATCCTCGCGGTTATGTGCATACCGATAACAAACTGCAAGCATCTTATTACTGTACTTTTCGTACAATTGTTTTTGTGCTACAGCGTTATTTTGTAAACAGCCTTGTAGAAGGGCCTCCTCGGTCATATATATTTTCTCCGTGTGGTAGCCTGTAATTTAGACATTTTTTTCCATGAGATGCTGCATTGACCCAAAAAATAATGGTAAAAACCTGGCAAAGCCAGAAATTTTACACTCCGATTAGAAAGAGCTGCGGATTGCCAGAATAAAATTTCTGCCCGGAGCAGAAAATCCGGAAGCAAAATACCTGTAATTGCGGTCAAAAATATTTTCAATACCAACCTGGAGCGACATATATTTTGCCACTTTTATGGTTGATTTGAAGTTTAAAGTGCTCCAGGATGGAGTTCCCTCCAGGGTAGAGTATTGAGCATTGTCCTCTCCGCTGGGATTATAATCTTCCATTCGCTTCCATCCATTAAATAAGAAATACACTTCTGCATTTAAACCATCCGAAACATATGATAAACTTGTTTTTCCAAAAACAGGTGGGACATGATCTAAAGGGACTGTTGCTTTGCCTGGCGGCTTCAATCTGCCATAAGTATAATTAATAGCGGAAGTCAATTGAACCTGTTTTATTACATTCACACTTGCATTTGCATTAAAACCATATAAGTAGGCCTGATTGATGTTTTGGTTTGCATAAACTCTGCTGTTGCTGCCATTGAAATTAATAGAATCCTTCCCGTTAAATTGAAAAGGAGCTAAAGCAATTGCATTTTTTAACCACGTATAAAAACCTATTATTTCTAGCTTAACAATATCACCAATAGCTTGTGAAAACCCTGCATCAACATTATAGGTGTACTCCGGTTTAATATTCGGATTTGGTACTATTACCTGCCCGGATGCAGTGTTCGATTCAAAAATTTTAGCAGCATCATCAATATTTGGTGCTCTAAAGCCGGAGGAAAAACCTGTATTAAAGCGTGTATTATCATCAGGCATATAAATGAAACCAATATTTCCCGTAACTGCTACATTATTCTGTTTTATCTCACTGAAAGGGAAATTGAAAAAAAAATTATCTGCAATAGTAGAACGCATAGAAACGGTTTGCATCCTTAAGCCATCATTCAAAACAATTTTTCCTCCATTTATTTTTAGAAGGTGCTGCCCGTAAACAGCAAAATAATTCATGTTGTTATCCCCGTTCGGATATCGGGTGTCTAAATTGGTAATAGCACCTGTATTTATATTTTGTCTGAAAGCAGTGGATTGCACACTATTCCATTGCCCGTCAAAACCAACAGTGAGTTCATTCTTAGTCCATAGTTTTCTTCCGTCTATGGTTAATCCCCAAACCTTTAGATTTTCCAGCCTGTTGTCCAGTTGGTCGTATCTTTTATATTCTCTTGTGTGCCTGCTTTCTTTTACGTGTTGATAGCTAACAACAGATCGTAGCTCATTGAAGAAAGCCAAAGGATTTATATTCATTTCGTAAGCTGCAAGCTCTCTTTGCTGTGGCCCGTAATACCACTCAGCATAACGAAGCACGCCATTTCTAACGTCCTGCAGACGGTCGTAGCGGGGGACATTACCTGAATTGGAATATTGCAGATTAACTGAATGAGAAATTTTGTCCGACTGCTTAAATAATAGCTTTTGAATAATATCCCATTGTTTATAACCTGAAAAAAGCTGAACCCGGTCATCCGGATTCTTCAAAATGGTATCAATGCCATTAATTGTTGTTATGTATTCTGATCTTCTCCCGAAATCGGGATACTCTTTTGGGTATTTATTACCCATTTTCAAATCGCTAAAATTGCTGTAATTATAAGATTGAAGCCATGCAAATTTTTTCCCCCCGATGCTCACATCAAAATGTCCCGTTCTTTCTTTATTGGCACTGCTGTACCGTACAAAAGCAGAGCCAGTCCACAACGTTTTGTTATTCACTGAAAGCTTTGGCATTTTAGTACGCAGGTGCACTACACCACCTAATGCATCACTTCCATATAGTGTGGATGCAGGGCCATATAAAACCTCTACACGTTCCAGCATGTTTTGATCTACTGTAATTAAATTTTGTAAATGGCCGGAACGGTAAATGGCATTGTTCATTCGTATGCCATCAATTACCAGCAATACGCGGCTTGCTTCAAACCCGCGAATAACAGGGCTGCTACCGCCTTGCTGGCTTTTCTGCACAAATACATTCCCGCTATTTGCAAGTAAGTCACCGATATTTTGTGCGTTGAGCTGAGCTATACGGTGTGCGGAAATAACATCAATTTTTTGAACAATATTTTTTCTTCGTTCAGCAAACTTGTTAGAAAAGACAATCACCTCATCTAGCTTTTTTTCTGCAAGGGATGTATCTTCCTGTGCTGCCACATTAGCAAGGAATGTAATAAAAAGAATAAACCAACAAAATTGGATTTTCATAAGTTTTTCAGATCAATATTTCTCCTGTCATTTCGGTTGGTACAGGCAAATTCATCATAGTTAAAATGGTAGGAGCAATATCTCCCAATTTACCTTTTTTTATACTGCCTCTCCATTCATTATCAATTATGAAAAATGGAACAGGATTTAGAGTATGTGCAGTGTTAGGAGTACCATCTTCATTAATCATATAATCTGCATTGCCATGATCTGCAGTTAAAAACACAATATAATTTTTTTGCAATGCAGCAGTTACAATTCTTTGCACGCAGGTATCCACAGTCTGTACTGCTTTTATTACTGCACTCCAAAAACCTGTATGTCCCACCATATCTGCATTGGCATAATTTAAGCAAATAAAATCAGCTTCACCATTTAGTATTTCAGGTATCAGCGCATCAGTTACTTCATAAGCACTCATTTCTGGTTTCAGATCGTATGTTGCAACTCTGGGTGAAGCAATCATGATGCGTCGTTCACCTTCAAATGGGAGTTCCCTGCCACCACTAAAAAAGAAAGTTACATGAGGATATTTTTCTGTTTCGGAAATGCGTATTTGTTTTTTACTGTGCTGTTGTAGTACTTCGCCAAGAGTATTGATTAAATTATCTGTTTCAAAAATAATGTGCACATTCTGGAATGTTGCATCATACTCCGTCATTGTGGTATAATGTAATAGCAGTTTTTGCATATCATAATTTGGAAAATCGGCCTGTGTTAACACCTTTGTAATTTCCCTGCAGCGGTCAGTTCGGAAGTTGAAGCATATAACGGCATCACCGTTTTTTATTGTAGCTATCGGTAAATTAGTACTATCCTTGATTAGTGTTGGTTTTATAAATTCATCAGTTGTGTTTTGACTGTAAGAATTTTCAATTGCCTCTGATGCATTATTTGCAACCTTTCCTTTTGCATTTACCAGGGCATCATACGCCAGCTTTATCCGTTCCCAGCGATTATCTCTATCCATTGCATAATACCTGCCGCTAACGGTTGCAATTTTACCTGTAGATCTATTTAGATGATGTTGCAGTTCTGTAATAAAGCCTAACCCGCTTTTAGGGTCACAATCTCTTCCGTCCGTAAAAGCATGAATATATACCTCCTTTAAATCTGAGTCTGCACATACATCCAGAATTGCCTTTAAATGATTGATATGAGAATGCACGCCTCCATCACTAACCAAACCAATTAAATGCAATGGCTTATTGTTTTCTTTAGCATATAATACAGACTGGAGTAATTGTGGGTTCTTTTTAAAAAAACCTTCCTTTACAGCAACATTAATTCTTTGCAGCTCCTGGTACACTATTCTTCCGGCGCCTAAATTTAAATGGCCTACTTCTGAA
The DNA here is from genome assembly GCA_046262255.1 of Chitinophagaceae bacterium. Lineage (GTDB taxonomy): Bacteria > Bacteroidota > Bacteroidia > Chitinophagales > Chitinophagaceae > Flavisolibacter. The sequence continues at coordinate 20,582 of JBHENB010000006.1, read as the reverse complement.
TTGCCCATCTGGCCTTCTGGCAGCCCTACTGCTTCACCACAGGTGTTAAGGGTGGTATTTGGATATAATTCATACAAGGACGAAACAAAAGGTGTTTTTGCATTTTGTATGGCGTCCGATTTTTTGAATTTCCCCAAACCCCATCCATCCATAATAATTAAAATAACTTTTCTTGATGGCATTGATAATGCTTCAGTTAATTAAAGTTGTAAAGCTAAAACAACGTAAAGGGTTTGTCTGTTTAAAGTAACAGAACAGGCTAATTTAAACTATGGCACATTTTTCGATTTTAATTAAATGAAAACACCAATAAATGCAAAAATTTTCAACAATTATTTTTGCTTTACTCGCTTTGGCTCTTGTTTCTTTTAAAAAAAAGAATTCAGGTATAGAAGAGGTAATCAATGCAATACGTTCAGGCAATGCAAACGAATTAGCGAAATATATAGATGGTAATGTAGAAATATCATTACCGGATAAAACAGGCAGTTATAGCAAAGCACAGACTGTAATTATCCTTCAGGACTTTTTCAACAACAATACGGTAAAATCATTTGAATTGAAGCATAAGGGGGATAATGGGGGCAGCCAGTTCTGCATCGGCACGTTAAATACAAGATCGGGACTATTCAGGACAACCGTGTTCATGAGAACAAAAAACGGGCGGCAGGAGATAAAGCAAATTGGCTTTCAGGCCCTGTAAGTTTCTTTACTATTTTGCACTCCCGCCATTGGCGGGTTTTTTATTTTTGTTCTATGGAAGAATTCAATGCAAAACTAAATATGCTTGTAGATGCTGCATTTATGGAAGATGTTGGAGAAGGCGACCACTCTACCTTGTGTTGCATACCTGTTGATGCAAAAGGCAAAGCAGTTTTGAAAATAAAACAGGATGGTATTCTTGCAGGTGTTGATGTAGCTGAAAAGATTTTCAAATACAAAAACTCTTCGGCAGAATTTACAAGGCATAAAAAAGATGGCGAAGAAATGAAGCAGGGAGAAGTTGCTTTTGAAGTAAGTACGGATGTACACACTATTTTGCAATGCGAAAGGTTGGTATTGAATTGTATGCAGCGCATGAGCGGTATTGCCACCCATACCAAACAGTTTACTAATAAACTGAACGGTTACAAAACCAAACTACTGGATACGCGAAAAACAACACCAAACTTCCGGTTGTTGGAAAAAGAGGCAGTGCGCATTGGTGGTGGCATTAATCACAGGTCTGGTTTATTTGATATGATTATGCTGAAGGATAATCATATTGATTTCTGCGGCGGTATTGAAGAAGCTATAACAAAGGCATATGATTATGTGCAGCGGCATAAGCCATACTTAAAAATTGAAGTAGAAACAAGAAGCATTGGAGAAGTGAAGAAAGTAGTGCAGGCAGGTGCTGGAAAAGTTTTTAGAGTGATGTTGGATAATTTTAAGCCAGCAGAGATAAAAGCGGCGTTAGCAATCATTGGCGGTATTTTTGAAACAGAAGCAAGTGGGGGAATTAATTTGGATACAATACAGCAATATGCCGAAACCGGAGTTGATTTTGTCAGCGTGGGAGGATTGATTCACCAGGCAAAAAGTCTTGATTTAAGCTTAAAAGCAGTTATACACTAATTTGAACGAATTACACGAATTATGGGGAAGAAAAATGTAACTGATGAACACGGATTTGTGTACAGTACTGATCCAAACTTCAACTATGTAAATGAAGAACGGGAATCAACGGAAACACTTCCGCCACAAGAACAGAGATTAAAAATTAAATTAGAAACGAAACACCGCGGCGGTAAAATAGTAACATTGGTGCAAGGGTTTACGGGCAAAGAAGAAGATTTGCAGCAATTTGCAAAGCAATTAAAAAACTTTTGCGGCACCGGCGGCTCTGCAAAAGACGGTGAAATACTTATTCAGGGAGATAGCCGGGAAAAAGTGCTGCAGTGGTTGGTGAAGAATGGGTATAAAAACGCAAAGAAAGTTTAATCATCAAATTGGTTTCGCCGTGCGATGCAACAAAAGGTTCACAGAGATTTTCAGCTGTTTAACCAAAAACTAAAACTACAAGCAATAAACTCTTACTGCCCTTGTGCAAGAGAATACGCTTTTTTATCTCCCCACATGTTTAGTAATTCAAGTGAGCAGATTTTAAAATCTGCACTAAGGCTTACGTATAAACCAATAATATCCTGCTGCGTAAGAGATTGATCATTCAACCCCTCAAAGCGGAGATTACACTGGTTAACAAGATTGGTATATTTTGAGCCCGTTGGCCACACCTGTGTACCGCGGTTGCTGATGTTAATGAGCTTGAACTTAATGCCACCATGATGCAGGCACTTTTGTGCAATACGTTCTGGTTGTTCATTGCTTTCTATGAACATATCAACGCCAACAATTTTTTCCTGTTCTCCTTCCTTTGACTCCATCATTGGATTTTTTTCCAACTTAAAAACAGTAGGTGTGGCGGGCTGATTAGGAAGCATAGGTTTGGCTCCGTGCTGCGGTGCTTTTCCAAAGTTGCTAATAATCGTTTCGGAAAATTGGGTTGTGTTTACGCCAGGCTTGCTTTTATCGCCAAAATCACCTGTATGTACACCACTTTCTAATGTGTATAGCAATGCATTTTCAATAGTAGCTGCATTTTGCATAAATCCTAAATGGCGTAGCATAGCTAAACCGCTCAATAATAAAGCAGTGGGGTTTGCAATATTTTTGCCTGCAATGTCCGGCGCTGTTCCATGAACAGCTTCAAAAATGGAAATATGGTCGCCAATATTTGCAGAGGGTGCAAAACCTAACCCGCCCACCAAACCTGCACACAAGTCTGAAACAATATCACCCTGCAAATTGGTTAAAACAATAACATCAAAAGCATCCGGACGTGTAACCAGTTTCATGCATAGATCATCCACAATTACATCATCAGCTTTCAGTTGCGGATATTCTTTGGCTACTTCATAAAAACATTCCAGGAACAAGCCATCAGTGAGCTTCATAATATTAGCCTTATGCCCGCAGGTAATGCGGCTTGTACCTTTCTTTTTAGCCATTTCAAAGGCATATTTTATTACCTGTAAACTTCCCGGGCGGGTAATAAACCGCCGACTTAATGCTACATCGTGGGTCAACATATGCTCAATTCCACCATAAGTATCTTCAATATTTTCACGGACAATGGTAATATCAATAGGAATTCCTGCTTTGGAAAAAACTGTATCTACGCCATCAAGGGTTTGAAAAACTCTGTGGTTAGCATAAGTGTTCCATGTTTTACGGGCAGTTACGTTTACGCTTTTAACTCCTTTACCCTTAGGTGTTTCCATTGGTCCTTTAAACAAAATTCCCAGTTGCTCAATGGTTTGCTGTGCTTCAGGCGTCATACCATTAGAAAAGCCTTTATCAAAAACCCATTTACCCATGTCTACAAATTCATAATCCAGGTTTAACTCATTGGCTTTAAAAATATTAAGTACTGATTCCATTATTTCCGGTCCTATTCCATCTCCTTTTGCAACAGCTATTTTCATGTTTAAGGTTTATGGCGTAAAATTAGGGGTTGTAAAAATCTATTATTACCCTAATTACGTTATTTAATAATGGTGTAAACTTTGATTACATTTACAAAAATTGCTGTATGATAAGCAAAATTTCGGAAGGCGTTAAAATAAGTGTAGAAACCTTTTACCAGCAGGATTATTCTAATCCACTGCAATCTGAGTTCATGTTTGCATACCGCATTACCATTGAAAATCATAACAGTTTCCCGGTAAAGCTGCTAAGCCGGCATTGGTACATATTGGATAGTAATGGCGAAAAACGTGAAGTGGAAGGCGAAGGTGTGGTAGGAATGCAGCCGGTAATTAATTCCGGTGAAGATTATGAGTATGTAAGCGGCTGTAATTTACACACAGAAATAGGCCGCATGCATGGGACATATTTAATGGAAAATCTGCATAACAAACAATTGTTTGAAGTAAATATTCCCGCTTTTGAAATGATTGCACCTTTCAAGTATAATTAAGAGACCCTCCCCCTACGGCACCCCCGAAAGGGGGAGTGACCCATTGTACAGACCCAGATGCCCATCCCGACCTTCCCGAGGGGAAGACCATCTATCACACAAGGCTAAGTCTGCCGACAAGCAGGCTCCCGAAGGGAGGACTTGCAACGCACAGACCAGATGAATTGAAATATTATTTAGCTCTTCGGTGAGGGATTTAGGTGGGCCGCTTTTACTTCGGCCTGTACTTCGCTTCCTGAAAAATAGTTTTTGCAGGAGTTTGCAAAACCTGTTGCAATGTTAACTTTTCATTGTCCTCAGCGAAATTTTTTATTATACGCCAGCCAATCCATTGTCCAACGTTACCCGGAGAAATTTCAGGCATTCCCTGTGTGAATGGTGCTTCACCAATGTAAGTTTGTATTACATGCGGCTCAATTGAATAAATATTTTCATTCTTTATAAGATAGCTCCAAACATTTCCTTCATTTGCAGTTATCCAATCTAATTGCTTGTTTGTGTAGCCGGTTTTTAAAGTATCATGTGTATCCGGTAGAAAATGATCTAACAGGTACCATTGCTTTCCTTTTTCAACCATTTGTTCAATCAATGGTTTGCCTATACTCTTATCCGGGTAAATATCATCTGCTATTGCTTTGAAGCAGTTAGGGGTAATGTATTCTTTATCAAACCGACGTGAAATATATGCAGGATACAACTGTTGCAGCTCCTGGGTTTTATATACAGGAAAATCTTTCCCTGCAAATTGGTGTAAACCAATTCCTAAATATTGATGAGTAAGTACAATGCCCGGTGCATCCAAAGTTCCTATAAACGTAATAAAGCGGGGGATCGGATATTGCGGGTAATAATATTTTACATACTTAAGATTTTGTGTTAGTTCTTTCTGGAGCCACTTGAGATTGTTGTATTTTTTTTCAATTTGATCATTAATGTTTCCATAGCTGGAAACAACATTTCTTATTATAAAAACACCGGATGGATCTTTTTCATTCAGGCCTAAGATATGTAGCATAAATACGGGGTAAAATGCAGGGAATCTTTTACGAACATCATTTAAGCTGGTAGTTAAATTGTTGGTATCAATACTAAAAAAACTTTGTTCAAACCGTTCTATTTTTACATCCACTTTTATGTCGGAAACATCAGGTTGTCTATTGTCATTAGTGCATGCACTTATCAAAATAACAATTGTAACAAAATACATTCTGAACATAGGCGTTAAAACGAATGAGTTAGTGATTTATTACAGAACTTTGAAAACAGAGAGGCAATAGTTAACTATACTTATGAAAATATTCCTGGCGCAGCAAAATTATCATATTGGGAATTTTGAACACAATGCCCAAAAAATTATAGAAGGAATCAATAAAGCAAAAGAACACGGTGCAGACCTCGTATTGTTTTCTGAATTATGCATTTGCGGCTACCCGCCGAGAGATTTTTTGGAGTTTGAGGATTTCATCAATAAATGCTATGAAACTATTAATGTAGTAAAAGAATTTACTGATGATATTGGTGTACTTGTCGGGAGCCCGGCAAGAAATCTAAAAAAGGAAGGCAAGGATCTATTTAATGCTGCCTTCTTCTTATACCAAAAACAAATAAAAAAGGAGATACATAAAACACTGTTGCCAAATTATGACGTATTTGATGAATACCGCTATTTTGAACCTGCATTTGATTGGAAGGTAATTGAATTCAAGGGAAAAAGATTAGCTGTTACCATCTGTGAAGACATTTGGAACCTTGGAGATAATCCATTATACCGTGTTACTCCAATGGAAGAATTAATTAAGCAGCAACCTGATGTAATGCTCAATTTATCCGCTTCACCATACAATTATGCTGCAGATGTTGTGCGCAGAAGCATAATGGAAGCTCATGTTGCCAAATACAGCCTTCCCATCTTGTATTGTAATGCAGTTGGCTCCCAAACAGAAATTGTATTTGATGGTGGTAGTCTGGTGTATGATATTAATGGCAAGCTGGTAAAGGAAATGGAGTATTTCAAAGAAGATTATGCATTGTTTGATTTAGAAAAATTGTCCGAAGAAAAATCTTCAACAGTTCATAAACGGATGAACCGATTTGAGAAGGCGCAAATGACTATAGTGGGTTCATTACCGAACAATGAAGATCAAGGTGTTGCTCAGACCTCAACTTCTTCCGGGGAGACCTATTATTACTCTGCAACAGAAGTAGGCAGAGATGTGGATATACTTCATTATCTAACAGATGATAAAAATGTTGGGGAAATTCATCAGGCCCTTATGTTGGGTATCAGGGACTACTTTAAAAAAATGGGTTTTACAAAAGCTATTTTAGGTTCAAGCGGCGGAATAGACAGTGCCTTAGTTCAGTATTTAGCTGTAGAAGCATTAGGAAAAGAAAATGTACGGGCTTTATTAATGCCATCTGAATTTTCAACCTCGCATTCTGTTGCAGATGCAGAGCAACTTTCTAAAAATTTAGGTAACCCGTATGATATTGTTCCTATCAAAGGAGTTTATAATTCATTTCTGAAAACACTAAAGCCAATCTTTAAAGATTTACCTTTTAGTATTGCTGAAGAAAATATTCAAAGCCGTACGAGAGGAAATTTGTTAATGGCTGTTGCTAATAAATTCAATTACATCTTGTTGAATACCTCCAACAAAAGCGAGTTAGCTACTGGTTATGGAACTTTATATGGAGATATGGCCGGAGGCCTGGGAGTGTTGGGAGATGTTTATAAAATGCAGGTGTATGCATTAGCAAAATACATAAATAAGAACGGGGAAATAATACCAGATAACATCTTGATAAAAGCACCATCTGCAGAACTACGTTCCGATCAAAAGGACAGCGACAGCTTGCCGGAGTACCCCATTTTAGATAAAATTTTATATCAGTACATTGAACTCCGTAAGGGACCAAAAGAAATCATAGCAGAGGGCTATGATCCCGCAATTGTTTCAAGAATTTTAAAACTGGTAAACACAAACGAGTATAAACGCAACCAGTTTTGTCCTATAATACGCGTAAGTTATAAAGCTTTTGGTGTAGGTAGAAGACTGCCTATAGTGGCTAAATATTTATCATAAACTTTTATTTTCTTAATGAAGGCTATAGGAAAAGTATTTACTACGTCACTTGAAAAGTTTAAAACAAACAACTAATTGGAACAGAAATTGAAAATTATTGCTCACACAAATCCTTTTAATCACTTAATCATAGTTCGTTATGGTTCAGACAAGATCGGCTGAAGATATTCGTCAGTTAAATGACAGGGTTTCCTATGCAGGCAGGTTTATGGATGTATTACGTAGTGAGGTTGGAAAGGTAATTATTGGTCAAACATACATGCTTGATCGTTTATTGATTGGCTTGTTAAGTAATGGGCACGTATTATTGGAAGGAGTACCGGGCCTGGCCAAGACTTTAACTATAAAATCTTTAGCTCAAGCCGTTCATACAAAATTCAGTCGCATACAATTTACTCCGGATTTATTACCTGCTGACGTAATTGGAACTATGATTTATAATCAGCAGCGTAATGACTTTGTAGTTCGTAAAGGGCCCATTTTTGCAAACTTTATTTTAGCAGATGAAATTAACAGGGCACCTGCAAAAGTACAAAGTGCTTTACTGGAAGCTATGCAGGAGCGCCAGGTTACCATTGGCGATACCACTTATAAATTGGATGATCCCTTTTTAGTATTAGCAACACAAAACCCTCTGGAACAAGAAGGTACATATCCTTTGCCGGAAGCGCAGGTAGATAGGTTTATTATGAAAGTAGTTGTTGGGTACCCTTCTAAAAAGGAGGAACAATTAATTATTAGGCAAAATGTACAAGGCATAGCAATGCCGACTGTGAATTCAGTAGTATCCATACAGGAAATCTTCACTGCACGGCAACTGGTAAAAGATATTTATATGGATGAAAAGGTGGAGCATTACATCCTGGACATCGTATTTGCCACCCGCACACCCGAGAAATATAACCTTGAAAAATTAAAGCCACTAATTTCTTATGGTTCTTCTCCTCGTGGAAGTATAAACCTTGCCATTGCAGCAAAAGCACAGGCCTTCCTGAATAAACGGGGCTATGTAATTCCTGAAGATGTGCGCAGTATCTGTAATGATGTTTTGCGGCACCGGCTCGGTTTAACTTATGAAGCAGAAGCAGAAAATGTTACTGTAGAGAATATAATTGAGCAGGTACTTGGGAAGATTAGTTTACCATAAAGCCCCCTCTAACTCCCCCAACGGGGGAAGACAGCCACAGCACAGAGCCACAAGTTTGATTCTGCACTTGGTTGATGGGTCAGTACAAAAGTTGAAAAATATCATTAAAAGCTCGACCTCTCTCTCCGTTGGAGAGGGAATGAGGGTGAGGCCTCTATTTTGCTTACAACCACTGAAATATTAAAAAAAGTCCGGCAACTGGAGATTAAAAGCAAAAGGCTTACATCCGATCTCTTTACAGGGGAGTACCACAGTGCTTTTAAAGGTAAGGGCATGTCCTTCAAAGAAGTACGTGAGTATTATGCGGGAGATGACATTCGGTTTATTGACTGGAATGTTTCGGCACGTTTCGGGCACCTGTTTAGTAAAGTATTTGAAGAAGAAAGAGAATTAACATTGATGTTATTAGTGGATGTTAGCGCCAGCTCTCTTTTTGGTACTGTAAATAGCTCCAAAAAAGATATTGCCACAGAAATAGCTGCAGTATTGGCTTTCTCTGCTGTAAATAATGGCGATAAGGTTGGAGTTATTTTTTACAGTAATAAAATTGAAAAATACGTTCCGCCGAAAAAAGGGAAACAACATGCTCTGTTTATTGTACGTGAATTGCTTTCAGTAGAATCGGAAAAAAAGGGCACGCGGTTGAGTACAGCACTGCGTTTGTTTAATAATACTACACGTCAAAAAAGCATAGCATTTATTTTAAGCGATTTTATTGATGCAAATTATCAGGATGCATTACGTATTGCAGGTAATAAACACGATATTATTGGCATTAAACTTTATGATAAAATGGATATGCAATTGCCAAACGCCGGCATTTTGCGTACTGAAGATATTGAAACAGGAAAACAAAAGTGGGTAGATACCGGCAGTAAGCTGGTGCGGTATGAATATGAAAAAGAGTTCTTTCGTACAACTGATTACAGTAACCAGGTTTTTAAAAAAGCAGGCTGCGATCTATTGCACATACGCACCGATGAAGATTACGTGAAAGTGCTGCAGCATTTTTTTATCAGCAGAAATAAATAATGAAAAGGCGTGTATTTTTAGTTGTACTGCTTGCGCTTTTTAACCAAATTGCTTTTTCACAGCCAGTATCAATAGTTGCGGCAACAGATAAAAGGCAAATACTTATTGGCGAGCAATTTCAGCTTACATTACAAGCTTCTTTTCCAAGAAGCACATTTGTTCAATGGTTTTCAATTGATACAATTCCGCATTTTGAAGTATTGAAAAGAAATAAGATTGATTCGGGTTTAGCAGGAAACATATTAACCATAAAGCAAACCATTATATTAACCAGCTGGGATTCGGGGAAGTGGCAATTGCCCCCTTTTTTTTTAAAAAGATCCAACAAAACTAAACCTATTGCCATCTCAGTATCTTATAGCCCCTTTGATCCTAAACAAGATTACCACGACATAAAAGATATACTTGAAGTAACACGCCAGAAACAAACCCAATGGCATTGGTATGTAATTGGTGCCTGCCTTCTGCTTTTACTCTTTATTTTACTCTTCCCATCAAGAAAAAAAAAGGTTACATCAACAGTTGTTTATGATGCAAATATTTATAAAACGTCTTTAGAAAAGTTGGAGAAACTAAAAGAAAATATTGCCCGGACAGATAATAAATCCTTTTACACAGAACTAATTCACATTTATCGTGATTACCTGCACAAGAGAAAAAATATACAATCTTTCTCTAAAACATCAGATGATTTGGGCATACAGATAAAGCAGTTGAATTTATCAGAACATTTGTTCTCGCCATTATTACAAACTTTACGGTTAAGTGATCTTGTAAAATTTGCCCAGTATCAAACAGAGATACCAGAAAATGAAAAATCCATTGAAACCATTAAACAAAATATTATTGCTATAGAGAACTTAAAATAATGCTGTACGAATGGTTTCAACATATGGAATTTGCAAATAAATGGGTGTTGCCTTTTTTGGGCATGCTGCCTGTTCTCATTTGGCTTCATTACAGAAGGTCGTCATCGGTAAAGTCTTCTTTTGCTGTAACCAGTGCAGATGCCTTTAAAGTACGTACAGGGAAAAATACATGGATTCATTTTCCTTTCTGGTTGCGCATGCTGACAATTGGCTGTGTTATTCTTGCGCTGGCAAGACCACAAGTTAAAAATGCAAAAAATCAAACTAAAGGAGAAGGAATTGACATTATACTTTGCATGGATGTAAGTGGTAGTATGCTCTCAAGGGATTTTCATCCAAACCGGCTGGAAGTTGCAAAAGAGATGGCGGCCGAATTCGTAAGATCACGTCCTGTAGATCAGATAGGGTTGGTGATTTTTTCAGGCGAAAGCTTTACACAATTTCCAATTTCTACAGACCATGAGAGTTTGCTGCAGCAGATAAGAGGTATTAAAAGTGGAATGCTTGAAGATGGTACTTTGATAGGTGAAGGTCTTGCTACTTCAGTTCAAAGATTATCAGCGGGCAAATCAAAAAGTAAAGTTGTTATCTTACTTACAGATGGAAAAGAAGAGGCGCCGGATACAAGGTTGGTGGATCCCGCTACAGCACTGGAAATTGCAAAAGCAAAGGGTGTTAAGGTGTATACAATAGGCATGGGATCAGAAAACGCAGTGCCGGTTAGTGAAATGAAGAAAAGAAAAGCTTTCGACCGCAATACAGCTTTCATAGATGAAACCCTCCTGCGCCGGATTGCTATACAAACCGGCGGTGAATATTTCCGTGCAAAAGACAAAGAAAGCTTACAGGAAATATATGGACAAATAGACCGGCTGGAGAAGTCAAAAGTGGAAGTAACCACCAAAACAAGATACGACGATCAATTTATTTACCTCCTGATTGCTGCGCTCCTTTTTTTGACACTTGAAATACTTTTGCGTTATACATTATTGCGTACATTCCCCTAATCATGCAAGGCATTGTTTACAAGTCGACAGGTAGTTGGTACACCTTAAAAGAGGAAGGTGGAAGATTCTGGAATGCACGCATGAAAGGGATTTTTAAATTAGATGATATTACTTCGACCAATCCTGTTGCTGTTGGAGATGTAGTAGAGTTTAACCTTGAAAATGAAAAAGAGAGTTCTGTTGTTATTACAAAAATACATGACCGTAGTAACTACATTAACCGCCAGTCACCCCGGATCAAAAGCCAGCAACATATTGTTGCTGCCAATATTGATCAGTCCCTTTTGATTGCCACGTTAAAGGAACCACGTACTTCACAAGGCTTTATAGACCGTTTTTTAGTTGCCTGCGAAATGTACCACATTCCTGCTATCATTGTTTTTAATAAAGCAGATATCTACCGGCAAAAGGAATTGGAAAAGTACCAGGAAATTAAAGACATGTATGAAAACATTGGTTATAAAGTTTTTCTCATCAGCATAAAGAAAAATCAGGGAATTGAAGACATCAGAGAAAAACTAAAAGGTAAAACCACACTCTTCAGCGGCCATAGCGGGGTAGGTAAATCAACCTTTATTAACCTTATCGTTCCTGCTTTAGCTATTCGTACAAAGGATGTTAGCGGGTGGAGCGGTAAAGGGCAGCATACTACTACATTTGCTGAAATGCACGAGCTTCCGGAGCCTTGGGAGGGAAGAGTTATTGATACTCCGGGAATGAAGGAGTTTGGGTTAATAGGCATAGAAAAACAGGAGCTATCAGGGTATTTTCCGGAAATGAAAGAACGATTGAATAATTGCCAATTTAATAATTGTTTACACATTAATGAACCTGGTTGTGCTGTTAAGGATGCAGTTAATAATGGTGATGTTCATGAAGACCGGTACGTGAGCTATTATAATATTTTAGACAGTATTGAAGAACGACAGTGGTGATTAACTCTACTTTTTTCGAGATTGATTTCTATTCCTCTTTCTTTTGCTTGTCCAAAAGAAAGAGGCAAAGAAAACGACAGGCAAAATAAATGCTCCGCTGTTTTGCCAAGCTAACGCACAAGAGGTACTCCGCACTTAAGTAAAAAGTACTGACCAATTTGTCTTTCTCCTATTTAGTTGCCCTAAAACTAATTCGTAGTTCGTGTGGGTTGCTATTGCTGATACCCGTAAATACTGCAGGCGCTGTATTCCGCTAATCTTATCTCACTGCAGCAGGTTACATAGCTACTGCGGAATAAGGCGCAACAGATTTTCTTAAACATCGAGTAATGCGGTAACACCTACAGAAAAGGCTATTTAAAGGAAATTTCTGTGCAAACCGGAGTGCCTCTTTTGCGCTGGCCGGACAAACAGGCGGAGCCGTTTGGGTTGTCCTATAGTTTTTTGGATACTTTTTGGGGCAATGCCAAAAAGTATCAAAGAAGAATTAAACAGTTTAAGCAGACTGACGACTTACATCAGTATTAATTAGTTTTCCTTCCAGCACATTTGCAAATTCTACAACAGCTTTGTTGTCGGTTTTTTTTGCGTCTTTTGTTTTTGTAGGGAAAACAGAAATACCATTATAAATACTGTAGTGTAATGTCAATTGATGATGGCCAAAGGAGAAATTCCAATTGATGGCATCAAAATCATCCTCTTTGTTGGTGAACCTGATATTGAGAAAATCTGTAAGAATATTCGCAATCTGGTAAAACCTTTTCAAGCCGCCATCATCATCAATTACTGCTTCTGTAAAGCCAAGAGTATTACGTAGGGTAAGGCTCATTGAACGGATTTACTGTAAGACAGTAAATGAGTCTTTTCCGCTGCATCAACTATTGTTAAGACTTAAATTTTTTTGCTTTCGGGAGATCTTCCCCGCTTAAAACTCTTTCTGCACCAACATTTTTACCATCGCTTTTACAGCCATACTTTGGCTTGAATAAACTGCAGGAAGAGACAAGAAAGGAAAAGGCTAAAACTGCCACAGATACACGTAATATTTTCCTATTTGGCATATTGTAAAGAACGGAATAATTTCTAAATAATTGCTGATTTTGCTGCATTTATATTGTTAAACCATTTGGCGTAACCTATATAATTATTGGCAATGCGGTTTATATCGCCTTCCACCTTTTCGGGCTCAATGACTTTAATTTTTTTTGCGGGCACTCCTGCATAGATAGCATTGCCTTCACAAACACTTCCTTCCAGCACAACGGCTCCTGCTGCAATAATTGTGTTGCTGTGTACAACAGCATTATCCATTACAATAGCGCCCATGCCAATAAGCACATTGCTATGAACTGTGCATCCATGTACAATTGCATTGTGACCAATGGATACATTATCTCCGATTATAGCTTTTGATTTCTTAAAAGTGCAATGAATTACAGCTCCATCCTGTACGTTTACTTTATTACCAATTCTAATGCTGTTCACGTCTCCCCGAAGTACAGTATTAAACCACACACTGCATTCGTTCCCCATTACTACATCGCCGACAATAGTTGCATTAGGTGCAATAAAACAGTTTTCACCCCATTGAGGAAGAACATTTTCAACTGGTAAGATGAGTGCCATGAAATTTTGACTTTAGATTTTTGATTTGTGAACCAACTTTATGTATGGTGGCGCATTTCAAATTAATCTTTACAAAATTACTTTTATCTATGGATGAGCTGGTTTATTCCTGATTATTTTTGGCTTCATGAACAACCGCCAACTTTTTCTGCAGCACCTTGGCCAAACATCTCCTTCACCAATTACTTTAGAAATTACAAAAGCAGAAGGTTGTGAATTGTGGGATGCATCCGGTAAAAAATACATTGACCTTATCGGCGGTATCAGTGTAGCAAATGTTGGTCACAGGCATCCAAAGGTTATTCGGGCTATTCAGGAACAACTGGAGAAATATCTGCATATAATGGTTTATGGTGAAGTGGTACAATCTCCCCAGGTACAATATGCTAAAATGTTAACCGACCATCTGCCTCCATCACTTAATTCTGTTTATTTCACCAACTCAGGGTCAGAAGCTGTGGAGGGAGCAATGAAGCTGGCAAAAAAAGTAACCGGACGGACAGAAATAGTTGCATTTAATAAATCGTATCATGGTTCTACGCAAGGCGCATTGAGCATTTTTGGAGATGAGTATTGGAGGAATGGTTTTCGGCCTCTCTTACCGGGCATTAAGCACCTGGAGTATAATTCTTTTCCAGGCCTGGAAATGATTACGCAGAATACAGCTTGTGTAATTGTTGAGCCAGTACAAGCGGAGGCAGGCGTTATTTCACCAGAAACAGAGTGGATGCAGGCGTTGCGGCAACGTTGTGAACAAACAGGTGCATTATTAATATTTGATGAAGTACAAACTGCTTTTGGCAGAACCGGCAAGCTATGGGCATTTGAACATTTTAATGTTGTACCGGATGTGCTGCTTTTAGGCAAAGCCTTAGGAGGTGGAATGCCATTAGGAGCTTTTATAGCGGATAAAAGATTAATGGATTGCTTAGCTACTAATCCTGAGTTAGGCCATATGACAACATTCGGAGGTCACCCTGTTTGTTGTGTTGCAGGAATGGCGGCATTAAAGGTTTTACTGGATGAAGCATTGATGGATAACATAAAAGAAAAAGAAGATTTATTTATAAGCTTGCTTGTGCATCCAAAAATTAAATCGCTTCGCACCTGTGGTCTTTGGTTAGCTGTTGAATTTGATAGTTTGGGAACCTGCAAAAAAGTAGTTAACAACTGTCTTGCCCCTTCGTCAGGCTCAGGAAGTGTATTTACTGACTGGTTTCTTTTTGCACCAAATTGTTTACGGATTTCTCCACCATTGGTTATTTCACAGGAGCAAATTCAATCCGCTTCCGAAATCATACTTTCGTCTATAAAATAATTTATCCGCCACACTTGTAAAACCAGTTATTTATACTTACTTTGCAATACAAAGCACTTTCTATGAGTGAACAAAATCAACATTTAGAGGCCCTGGAAGATATTAAGCAGCTAATGCATAAAAGCAGTCGTTTCATCAGCCTTAGCGGATGGAGCGGTATTGCAGCAGGATGTTGTGCTTTGGCAGCAGCAGTATACACAGCAACAAGAATAGAGTGCTGGAGGAGGGGAGACTGCGAGTTTGAAAGGATAATTGATGACGGCAGCCTTAATTTAAAATCAACACTCTTATTTGTTGCCCTGGTTACTTTTTTTGTTGCTTCAACACTAGCTTTCTTGTTTACTTATTTACGCAGCAAAAAAAACGGCGTTCCTATTTGGGGCCATACTGCAAGAAGGGTGTTGATTAATGTTGCCGTTCCAATGATTGTTGGCGGCGTTTTCATCTGGCGAATGATGGACATTGGCTTTTATGGTCTTATTGCTCCTGCATGCCTGATTTTTTACGGCCTTGGATTAATCAATGCAAGTAAATACACATTACCGGAAGTCAGGTATTTAGGTTATGGGCAACTAATTTTTGGGATCATTAATTTATGGATGATAGGATATGGACTTTACTTCTGGGCAGCGGGATTTGGTGTGTTGCATATTATTTATGGTATTGTAATGTGGAACAGGTACGAACGTAATATAAACGCAGTGGGGTAGAAATGAAAAACCCGATCAATGGATTAAACAAGATTTTTGATAACAGGATCCGTCTTGGTGTAATGAGCATTTTGATAATGAATGAAGAAATAAGTTTTAATGACCTAAAGCAATTGTTGGAGGTAACTGATGGAAACCTGGCTACTCATTTGATTACACTCGAAGAAGCAGGGCTTATCAAGGTACATAAAGGTTTTGTTGGCAGAAAAACCAACACCACTTACTCCATTACACGTGCAGGAGAAAAAGTATTTAATGAACACATTGGAGCACTGGGAAAGATGATTAAAAACATGAAATAGCAATTTTTTTGACATCTTACTTTGAAGTACAAAGTACTTTTTTATTAAAAAAAAACAAATAAAATGAATTTATAATAATGGAGATATGATTTGCTCTAAAAATCCAATCCTAATGCCACGTACAATTGTGGTTTTCCTTTAAACACGCCATTCATTTCCCATGCTGCATCAAACCGAACGAAGTATCCCAATAAAGTGCTTCGGGCACCAAAGCCATAACCACCGGCAAACGGTCCAATACCGCCAGCCTTTATACGTACAGCTACAGGATTTCCTGGTTCGCCATAAGCAACAGACGGTCGTTCTATTTTATCGTATGCACCATTCCACGCAGCTCCTAAATCCACAAATTGCACTAATTGAAAATTGCGTAAAAGTGCGTTGTTAATAGGACGGTTTAAAAAAGTGCTAAAAACAGGCATTCTAATTTCACTGTTAATAACAACCGCATTATTTCCATTGGCTACATTTTGTTTGAAACCTCTTAGATTAACAGCGAGAGACTGATAAGCATAGTTTGCATCCGGATCTGGGCGGTTAGCTTCGCCTCCCTCAAAATAGCGGTATCCTGATACCTGGTTGTTTTCATCTGTTTTAATGTTGTCCCTCAGCTTAAGCCATCCATCCACTCCTCCTAAATAATAAATAACTTTTTGATTCCCCCACGAAAAATCGGCAGCGCCCCGAACAGCCCAGATAACATTCCGGTAAATAGGTAAATAATGCCTTGCATCTACCCCTGCATTAAATACAAATCTGCCTTCAGTAGTACGCACCTTACTTATTTGTGTAAACCAGTCAACGTACGTTTTCCATCGTAATCCATTCCATATGTTCAATGTAGGATTAAGCGTATTATCATGAACGTATTCCAGACCTAATTGACCGTAAGTTTTCTTTCGATTTGGTAAGCCTAAAGAAATTCTGTCACCAGAGGTAAAAACAAGATTGTCAAACCTTGGTCCTATTGTAGCCCGTACACTTCTCACCCTATCAATTGCATGCCTTAAACGCACCAGATAATAATTGGCGTAAGACTTAGCGGGAAATGCCACATTGAAAGCGGTGTCTACTGCGTCTACTGTGCTGGTGCTTCGGTAGTACGTAAAGCCAATATCAAGCCGTTTGCGCAGGTTCGTAATTTCAAACAAAACGTCATTATCTCTTAAATTGGGTGCTATTCTAAAGCCTCCTGATAATTTATAGTCTTCAAATAAATCCGTAGTTCCCATTCGTATCAAACCATTCAACTCGTTGCCGTTTGCAGGGTCAATTGGGCCTGCACCACCTGCATAAGGCATGTATTTACTTGGCACAAATGCGGTGTTATTAAGCCCCGCCACCACGTAATCATTAAAGAATTTAGGTGGACGGTATTCAAACAACTTTGCTCTTCTTAATATTGGTTCTACAGTACTGATTTCTTCTGCTTCTAAAACATTTTCTGTTTGAACACTATCTTTTTTTTCATCATCAAATTCATTCTGAAACACATCCTCTTTATTTTTTTGAGATGTATCAACTGGTTGGTACATGGTAGCCTTGCCGGTTGCAAGTTTTTCTTCTGACATTATTTTTTTCATAAACTCTGTGGGACGTGCTGTTACATTGCGGCGGCGTAATGCATTTTCATCTACACGTAAGCGATATAAAAATTTAAAATCACCCTGGCGAATCACTTCGCTTACCAGTGTATTATCACCTGCAGTACGTGTTTCTAAAAGGCTTGCCTGGTAATTGGTTAACGGAAATATGTAAGAGGAATCATTGGTAACAGAAAAGTAGCTGATAGAGTCAATGTCTGTCTTGTTTAATTCTTTTAATAAACTATCCACTTCTTTTTCCGGTGGATTTCTCATGATTTCGTCACCAATATAAATCAGAGTATCCAGGCCTGCACGTTCCGTTCTGAAAAAGCCTGCATAGCGGTTATTGATACCATTTTCATCACTTACAAAAGTAAAATGCGAGGTGTTGTATTGGGAAGGGAAACGGGCATTACCAAACCTAACATTTGTTAATTGCGATATCTGTTTAAATTCTGTTTTGTTCCAGTTGTCTACCAGAAATATATTGTAATGCGCAGATGGCATGGAAGTATCGCTGCTAACTGCTTCGGCTGAAGGACGATTGCTGGAAAAGATAATACCTGTTTTACCCGGGAATGCTACAAAAGATGCATCCAGGTCATCATATACATCATTGGTAATTTGTTCTGCTGTTAAACTGCCAATAGTATAAACAAAGACATCTGTTTGGCCATTTTTTACAGCACTAAAAATTAAAGTACCTGGGTTCAGCATATACTTCATATCCTGCACCTGGTCAAACATTGGCAGCTCCTGATCTACAGCTTTTACCCGGTTTACAACATCATATACAAACAGTTTTATTTTGCCTTTTTCGCTGTATACCACAGCCAACCGGGTTCCCTTACCATCCCATGCAAGTATAGGATAATTCGGATTCACCTCATCTTGTCTTGATCGTGTGCCAAAATTCAATAACACTTTGCGGTCTACAAAATTTTCATGCAGCACAACACTGTATTTGCCTTGCTTATATTCAACTACAGCATAAGTAAAGCTGCGGGGCTGTGGGTTGGCGTTGAAGCGGATAAAATCTCTTTTACCTATTTCTTCTGTAACAGATAATTGGCCCTTGGGTACAGTTCTTCTACCACGTATGTCTTTAAAGTACACTTGTGATTGCTCGGTCATAAAATCGCGAAGCACATCTTTAAATTTCTTTTTAGCAATTTTTTGAGATCCGTTATTAAGATTGCGGTAAATACGTGATAAGTATAACAGGTAAGTTGTTTTGCTGCGGCCGTACTTATTACCGAAATAGTGCCAGAAAGAATGTCCTGCAAGCAATGGCTGCTCAAAAGCAAACTGGTAAAAATTATTGTATTTGCCGCTAAGTAATGCGCTTTTCAGTTGATTGTCCAGTTCGGGACTCCATGTCTCTGCTGCATAGGCTATGTAACCCTCAGTTAACCATTTGGGCAGATCCAATAATGTTTGATTAGCAGCAAACTCACCAAGGTCATCTCCAAAAAGTAAATTTTGAACAAGCACCTGTGCAATACCCTGCCTTACCTGCCGGCGTAAATTGTTGCGGTTAGCATCAAAATACACCAGCATTTTATTGTTCACTAATTTCGTTACACCACCTGTATTTTGCCAGTCAATACCTAATCCAATATTGGATTGCTCCATTTCGTTGAAATTGTTATAGATAACAATATTGGCGCGGCGCTGTAAACCATATTCAACAAAAGTTTCCAGTTCCGGTAATTCACTTTCAGCAATTTGTGCTACATATTTGCCAAGTTCCTGACCCTCCTGACTAAAATATGAATTGAAGTTATTGGTCTGGTAATACTGCCATTTAAACTTTTGGTATTGAACCCGGTTTTTACCAAACTCCACGGAACTAACCTGTGCTCTGGAAGTGAAGAGAAGCAGCAAAAAGAAAACACTTCCGGCACATCTGCCAAAATATTTATTCATAAAGTATGATACAGTTTCTGGTGAGAAGCTTTATTTGAAAGTAAATTGCGAACTAAAAATACAAAAAACCTGCATGCTAAAAGTTAAGGGCTTTACATTTAATCCCGTTCAGGAAAATACTTACATAGTTTATAATGAAGCAAAAGAGTGCTGTATTATAGACCCGGGCTGTTATTTTGCAAGCGAAGAGAAAGAGTTACAAGATTTTGTTAAAAGCAATGATTTAGTACCAGTTTACTTACTCAATACACATTGTCACCTGGATCATATTTTCGGTAATCGCTTTATTCACAAAAAATATGGACTGATTTTGCATTTGCATCAACTGGAAAAACAAGTTTTAGATTTTGGTCCTGCAACAGGCCAAATGTGGCAATTACCCTTTGATAATTATGACGGGGAATTAAAATTTATAGATGAAAAGGATGTAATAAGATTAGGGCACGATGTGCTCCAAATACTATTTACTCCCGGTCATTCTCCCGGGCACGTTTGCTTCTATAG
>JBHENB010000006.1:0-500 GCA_046262255.1 Chitinophagaceae bacterium | reverse complement strand
CTAAATGATTAATCCAGACAGAAGCAGAATAAGTGGTAACCATTTGATGTATGCCGAATATTAAAATACAAATAGTAATATATGCCAGTATTTTTCGCCATGCGTAAGGCACAGGATAGTGTTTCTGTCCCAGCCAATAACTTACTGCCATCATAAATCCATAGCAAAGAAGGGTTGCAATTGCACAAGCCATATAACCCCAAATTGGTATAAAAAACCAGTTGAATAAAATTGTTATTAATGTGCCGCCAAGTGTAATCCATGCGCCGGTAAGGTTGCGGTTTGTGAGTTTATACCAGATAGAAAGATTATAATAGATTCCAAGAAAAAGTTTTGCAAGCATAAGTACAGGAACAATTTTTAACCCCAGGTAATATTCGGGATGTCTTACACCCATAAAATATTTCCATATATCCAGGAAAAGTACCACTCCCAAAAAGCAAAAGCAGCAGGTAATAACAAAAAACTTCATTACACGGGCATAGGTACGCCGCGCATCC
>JBHENB010000005.1:0-64858 GCA_046262255.1 Chitinophagaceae bacterium | reverse complement strand
TAGTGGCATACTTCAATAGTACCGGAACTAAGTTCTAAAGTTTAGAGTGATTATATAATATAAGTGAATAACAATTTAAGTTCCCCCACCGGTCCGAAGGACTCCGGACTCTTTCGGAGGGGAAAAGGGGGCCACTAATTCAACTGCGGGTCAATGGGAAAATTAATCATCATCTCGTAATCCCCTCCAAGGTGTTTTAATGAATCTTTCCATACATTTTCAGCCTTGCTGTGAAAGATAAGTTTTCGGGTAGCCTCTACTGTTAGCCACGTTTTTTCAGCCATTTCACTTTCTAATTGGCCTGTTCCCCAGCCCGAGTACCCGATGAAAAAACGTATTTTGTTAATGTCTGCTTTACCGCTGTTTACTAAATCTATGACGCTATCAAATTCACCGCCCCAGAAAATACCTTTTACTACTTCAATACCACCAGGAATTTGCTTTGGATAGGAATGTAAAAAATGAACTGTGTTCATTTGTACCGGTCCGCCATAATATACCGGCAGCTTAAATCCTGCAATCTCCGGGATCAACTCATCCAATGTATTCTCATATTGGCGGTTTAATACAAATCCTACAGTACCTTCTTCGCGATGTTCCGCTAAAAAAACCACTGTGCGCATAAAGTTTGGATCCTTTAAAAAAGGGTCTGCAATTAAAAGTACTCCTGGTGCCGGTTCTTTCATATATTTAAACGTATAGTTAAATCAGGTATGTAATACCTGAATTTTTCCTGATAATAAACTTATGCCATAGTTATTGATTACTGCGCAATATTTTTGTAACCACCTTTTAATTAAGTTGTGAAACGAATTTTTCCTATAATTCTCATACTGGTAACAGTGTCTCTTATTGGCATTATTTTCATTCAAATCTCCTGGCTCAAAAACATGCTTTTATTGAGGGAAGACCAGGTAAGACAACGAGTGAGGAATGCTACTGAAATGGTGGGTGAGGAACTGGCTCAGTATAAAGGATCTTCAACTGCAACACCAGGTAAGGGCTTTCCGTCTTTTGGCGATGATTTTACTTTAGAGTATTTGAAGCCACACAGTGTAGCACAACGTTTTACTGCACAGGAGCTTAATGAAAAAGTTCATCAGGCATTTTTAACACAGGGGCTTGAAGATGTTCCATTTGAATTTGGATTGGCAACAGTTAGAAACGGAGTATTAGAATATCAAAGACAATCTGCAAATTTTGCAATGTGGGATGTAGATTCAACGCATTATGATCCGTTTCATTCTGTGTTGACTCCTCCAAGTGGCAGCGCTGCAGAAAACCTTGCAGTTGATGAAGTGCTGACGATTATTATCCCTAAAAATATTGTTGTTAAAGGTTTGCGACCCAATATTCTTATTGCCATTATTTTCACTCTGGTGATTTTTACAGCATTCTTTTTAACTGTACGTACCATGCTGCGCCAAAAAAAGATGAGCGAAATAAAAAATGATTTTATTAATAATATGACGCACGAATTTAAAACACCTATAGCTACAATTTCTCTTGCAGTGGATGCTTTAAAAAATGAGAAGGTGATTAATGACCGGCAAAAAATGTCTTATTTCAGCACTATCATTAAAGAAGAGAACCAGAGAATGAATCGCCAGGTGGAAACTATTTTAAAATCTGCATTAATGGACCGGCAGGAAGTTCAGTTAAATCTGAAAGATATGCATGCGCATGAAATAATACAGGATGTTGCTGATAACTTTCTTCTGCGGTTACAGGAAAAACAGGGATCGCTTGAATTATCATTGAATGCTTCCAATGACCTGATACAAGCTGATGAGGTTCATTTTTCTAATCTCGTTAATAATTTAATGGATAATGCAGTAAAGTATTCAAGGGAAAACTTGCCTCCAAAAATATGTATCACCACATTTTCCAGCAACAAAAAATTTATTTTTCGTATAGAAGATAATGGAATAGGCATGAATAGAGAAACCTTAAAAAGAATATTTGAAAAATTTTACAGGGCACACACAGGCAATATTCATAACGTTAAAGGGTTTGGACTTGGGTTGAGTTATGTTAAAACAGTTGTAGAAGCACATGATGGAAGTATTAAGGCAGACAGTACTTTAGGTAAAGGCAGCAGCTTTACCATAGAACTTCCATTGAAGTAATTGTGCAATTGTAGATGTAGATGTATATGTACTGTCATCCATCACTGCCAACTGCAGTACCATTTTAGATGTACGATTTAATGAGGTATCAGCTGCCAAAACTGTCAACTATCAAAAGTTTCTCCACAACAGGCTGCTATCGCCATAACTTAAAAAGCGGTAGTTGTTTTGCAATGCATAATTGTATATTTCTTTCCAACCTGCCTGACCGGTAGGCTGGTCTTCTCCAATAAAAGCTGCTACCAGTAGCAATAACGTAGATTTTGGCTGGTGAAAGTTGGTTATTAATCCTCTTGCAGATTTAAACGAATAGCCGGGTATAATCATAAGGCTGGTACGACAAGAAATTTGATCCTGGTTTGTTTGCTCCATAAATTGTACAAGTGTATTTAGGCTTTCGGTAAAAGTGATATTATGATGGGCTAACTCGTAAGCCTCCCACTGGTGCAGTGCGTAATCAAAGGATGATTTATTTAGCCGAAATTTTACTCCAAGCCAATGTAAACTTTCCAGGGTGCGTAGAGAAGTAGTTCCTACTGCTATTATTTCATTTGCACCTGCTAAAGTTTTTAAAGTTTTTAAAGAAACAGTAAATGTTTCCGCATGCATGGAATGCTCTGCAATAGTTGCGGACTTTACGGGTTTAAATGTTCCTGAACCTACATGCAACGTTAAATACTCGCAACAAATATTTTTATGAGATAATTTTATAAAAACACGTTCTGTAAAATGTAATGCTGCTGTAGGTGCTGCTACTGAACCTTGTAGTTTAGCAAAAATTGTCTGATATCTGTATGAGTCAGAAACTTCAACACTTCTCTTAATATAAGGTGGTAAAGGAACTACTCCTGCTGCATGTAACACCTCTGCAAAAGGATGTTCCGTATTCCAACTGAACTCAATTACAGAATCTTCATGGTGCTTTTCAATAAACCGTGCCGCCAATGCAACAGGCTTATCCAGAAAAATCGTTTTTTTTAATAATTGCCCTCGTTTCCATTTTGAAGCACCACCAATCAAACACTTCCATTTTACTTTACCTGACTGTTGCATAGCCGCATCTATTTCTGACGGTTCGTAAGGGGCCAGACAGAAGATCTCGATAATACCACGAGTAGGTTTCGCAAAAAATATTCTCGCTTCAATTACTTTAGTATTGTTCAACACCAAAGTGGCGCCTGCAGGCAAATGATCATCTAAATTCTGGAATATATCTTCCTCAATTCTCCCTTTTCTGAAAATCAATAATCTGGATTCATCCCTTTCTGATGTCGGATGCTTAGCAATAGAATGTGGTGATAAATCATAATTGTATTCTTTAATGGAAATATTTTGCAAGTGGTTTTTCATGACGGTTATCCACAGAAATCCACAGCAATCCACATCGCATTAAGGTTAAAACGATTTAAATTTTTATTCTGAAGTAAGAAAAAGCAGAGCAGGCATGACTTACGTGATAATATCCGGGTTGTGGAAAAAGAAAAGCTAAAGAAAAAAATACAAAAGTGGTAAAAAGTGTTAATTTGTGTCACTTTAAGCCACAAACCTCGTAATTCATTCATAATGATAGGCTTTCTTGGAGAATTTGAAGCTACTCTGGATGCAAAGGGACGCTTTCTTTTACCAGCAGGATTTAAAAGGCAACTGCCCGAACAGGAAAATCTCCGTTTTGTTATGAACAGAGGTTTTGAAAAATGCCTGAGCCTTTACCCCATTCAAAGCTGGCAACCACTTTACGACCAGATAAGCACCTTAAATCAATTTGATCCAAAAGTAAGAGAGTTTACCAGAATTTTTTTGAATGGAGCAATAGAAGTTGAGCCAGACGTTGCGGGCAGAATACTGGTTCCTCAAAATCTTAAAAGC
Organism: Chitinophagaceae bacterium; assembly: GCA_046262255.1. Lineage (GTDB taxonomy): Bacteria > Bacteroidota > Bacteroidia > Chitinophagales > Chitinophagaceae > Flavisolibacter. Next base: position 60,863 of record JBHENB010000005.1, on the reverse strand, counting down.
TATGCAAGTCTGGAAAGAGATATTGTGCTGGTGGCAGGGGTTAATAAAATAGAGATATGGGATACAAAAAAATATCAGAAGTTCTTTGAAAACTATTCACCTGAAGATTTTAGTGCCTTAGCGCAAACGGTAATGGTAGGTAAGTCTAACTACGATTAAAATGAAAAAGAAAAAGGAGAAGTCACGTTCTCACTTTTCTCCAAAAGGAGTTATGGGGGCCAATTTCCTGCAAAGGTCAAGCCTTTCGGACAAATCTCTAACTACCAGATACCATATTCCGGTTCTGTTAAATGAGGTGCTGGAAGGACTAAATATTAAACCAGAAGGTATTTATGTGGATTGCACATTCGGCGGCGGAGGACATAGTAAAGCAATTCTAAAAAAGTTAAATATTAATGGACGATTAATAGCTTTTGACCAGGACGAAGATGCAAAACAAAATATACCAGACGATGATCGCGTGTTGTTTGTACCGCACAACTTCCGTTATGTGAAGCGCTTTTTGCAGTTGTACGGGATAAATGAAGTAGATGGAATACTTGCGGATTTAGGTGTGAGCAGCCATCAGTTAGATGAAAGCAACCGGGGTTTTTCTACCCGGTTCAACGCTAAGCTGGATATGAGAATGGATCAGCGGCAAACAACTACTGCTTTTGAGGTGGTTCAAAATTATACAGAGCAACAATTGCATAAAATGTTTGAACAATATGGTGAAGTAACCAATGCTAAAACACTTGCAAAAAAAATTGTAGAAGCCCGGCAGGTCGAACCACTGCAAACAATTGATGCATTTAAAAGGACAGTGCATTACGTGGTAAAAGGAAATCCGAACAAATATTTTGCACAGGTATTTCAGGCGTTGAGAATAGAAGTTAATGATGAACTGGGAGCTTTAAAAGATTTACTGGAACAAATTCCACAGGTGCTAAAATCAGGCGGCAGAGTAGCTATAACTACGTTTCACTCGTTGGAAGACAGACTTGTAAAAAGGTTCTTCCGAGATGGAACTTTCAATATACAAAATGATAATCCTTTTGAAAACCAGAAAATATCCAACCCTATGAAAGCAATTAATAAAAAACCCATTGAAGCTACAGAACAAGAAAAAACCAAAAATCCAAGATCCCGCAGTGCAAAACTGCGATTAGCTGAAAAGTTATGAACGAATGAAAATCTCAATATTCTTTGATTAACCTTAACAACTGTAATGATTACAACTGCTAAAAATGAAAAAGAATTGCATTCCCGATGGAAAAGGGTACTGAACTATCAGTCAATTGTTGAACAAATTCCCTTCTTTTTATTCCTGGCATTGCTGGCAATACTTTACATCTATAACGGTCATTACGCAGACCGGTTTAGCAGGGACATTGCAAGAACTTCCAAAGAATTAAAAGAGCTGCAGTACGAGTATAAAATGGTTAAAGGAGATGCGCTGTTCAGAAGCAAGCAAAGTGAATTAATTAAAGCTGTTGAGCCATTGGGTTTAAAGGAGCTAACCACAGCACCGGTAGTATTACTGGACAATAATTATATAAATTCAAAATAAGCAACTCCAATGGAAATAAAACGTGACATATTATGGAGGGTGTACCTGAGTTTTATTGGAATTGTTTTATTGAGTTTTTTTGTTTTAGGAAGGGCATTTTACATTCAAAAGTTTCAGGGTGAGCACTGGCGTAATATGAGCGACAGTATGCATCAAAAATTTATAGAATTGGATGCAGAGCGTGGTACTATTTACAGCGAGGATGGACAAATGCTTAGCACATCAATTCCTTATTTTGATATTTACATAGACTTTGCTGCAGAAGGGTTAAGAGACAAAAACGGCCGCAGGTTTAAAAAAAATGTTGACTCATTTGCACTTGCGCTTGCCAATTATTTTAATGATAAAACTGTTGCTGAGTATAAAAGAGACCTCAATAAAGGCTACACGGCAAAAAGTCGTTATTACTTACTCAGAAAAGGCCTTTCATTTGAACAGTATAAAGTTTTCAGAGAATTTCCTTTAGCAAGATTAGGGCGCAATCAAAGCGGAGTTATTGCAGAAGTTAAAAGCAAAAGGCTAAATCCATTTGGATTATTGGCAAGAAGAACTATTGGTCTTTCCAGGGAGAATGCTCAGAATGTGGGGCTGGAAAGAACCTATGATACATTATTAAAAGGTACTACAGGTAAGCGTTTGGTTCGATTTATTTCCGGCGGTGCTTATGTTCCTGTTGAAGGATATGAAATTGAACCGGAAAATGGAAAAGACATTAATACCACACTGGATGTGAACATACAGGACATTGCAGAAAATGCACTGATGAAAATGATGGTGCAGAGCGAATCTCAATACGGCACCTGCATCGTGATGGAAACCAAAACTGGAAAAATTAAAGCTATTGCGAACCTCGGAAGGAATGCTAATGGTGAATATGATGAAAGCTTAAATTATGCTTTACAGACGACAGAACCAGGTTCTACTATGAAACTGGCCACTTTACTTGCTGTATTGGAATCAGGAAACAGCAAAGTAGATGACGAAGTAGAAGTAGGCTCCAGAGGTAATGCATATGTAGGAGTACGTAATGTTACAGATGCGGAGCGTTCACCAAAACCAATATTAACAGTTAAAGAATGTTTTGCACACAGCTCCAATGTAGGCATGAGCAAACTGGCGTATAAAGCTTTTGCAAGTGAGCCGGACGAGTTTAAAAAGTATCTGCATCGCTTTGGGCTAAATAAAAGAACCGGTGTTGGACTAGTTGGTGAAGAGATGCCTGTTTTACCAAAATGGAAGCGTAATACAGAAGGTTTACATGCAATGGTGACTATGAGTTTTGGCTATGCTATTGAAGTAAGCCCATTGCACACATTGATGCTTTATAATGCTATAGCCAACAATGGAAAGCAGATGCAGCCATACCTGGTAAATAGTATTAAAAATAATGGGGTAACCCTTCAGGAATTTACTCCCACCGTTATAGAAGAAAATATTTGCAAATCGGGTGTAGTGGCAGCAGCCCGGCAATGTATGGAAGCCGTAGTTACGGAAGGCACTGCAAAAAGAGTTTTTGAAGGATCGCCTTACTCTGTTGCCGGCAAAACGGGCACTGCACACGTAGCAGGTGGCAATGTGAAGTATCATGACGGTGTGTACCAGGCGTCTTTTGTAGGGTACTTCCCGGCTGACCAGCCCGAATATTCCTGTATCGTTTTGATCAAAACAAAACCACATGCTCCTTTACATTATGGCGGTCAGTTAGCGGCACCGGTATTTAAGGAAGTAGCGGATAAATTATATGCTTTGTATGTACAGAAGAAAAAGAGTACACCATTACAAACTGTTCAGGATAGCTTGCTGTATACCTACACCGGAAGTACAACGGATATAAAAAATGTGTTGAATTTTTTACAAGTGCACTACAAAGATTCTTCAGCAAGAAGTCAATGGAGTAGGATGACAACAAGTTATCAGGAGCCTGTTGTAAAAGCCAATTTTTATTCTAAAACTACAATGCCTCATTTGATGAATATGAGTTTAAAAGATGCCTTATACATTTTAGAAACCAGAAAGTTAAAAGTAGTAGCTAAAGGAAAAGGAAAAGTAGTTACACAAACTATTGCTCCCGGCACTCCGGTCACAAACAATCAAACAGTAACTATTTTATTGAATTAGTGAAAAAATTGTCGGACATATTATATAAAGTACACATTACTGCCCTTGCAGGCAGTACAGATATAACCGTGTCTGATGTACAAATAGATTCACGCAGAATACAGCAGGGCAGTTTGTTTATTGCAGTAAAAGGTTCTGCATCTGATGGTCATCTGTTTATTGATGCAGCAATACAGAAAGGTGCTGCCGCTGTTGTTTGCGAAACACAGCCATATAGTCAACTTCCAAATGTTACCTATGTGCAAACCAATAACAGCGCAGAGGCTGCTGGTTACATTGCACATAATTATTTCGACCAGCCTTCACACCAATTAAAATTAACAGGGGTAACCGGAACAAACGGGAAGACAACTATTGCTACGCTTCTCTATAAATTATTTACAACGCTTGGTTACAAATGTGGCCTCATCAGTACAGTTGAGAACCGAATTGGGGGAAGAGCAATTTCTTCAACCCATACAACCCCAGATGCTGTTAGTTTAAATGCATTACTAAAGCAAATGGCCAATGAAGGGTGCTCACATGTTTTTATGGAGGTGAGCTCTCATGCTATACATCAAAGGCGAATTGCAGGAATAGAGTTTGCCGGCGCAATATTTAGCAACATTACCCATGAACATTTAGATTACCATAAAACATTCGACGAATACATAAAAACAAAAAAACAATTTTTCGATACTCTGCTTTCTGCAGCATTTGCAGTCACCAACATGGATGATAAACGTGGTATGGTGATGTTGCAAAATACAGCGGCTAAAAAATATACATACAGCCTCCGCACCGCTGCAGATTTCAAAGGGAAAATATTAGAAAACACCCTTTCAGGTTTAGTAATGACCATTAATGATCAGGAAGTTCATTTTCTTTTGATAGGTGAATTTAATGCATACAACCTGCTGGCCGTTTATGCTGCAGCTATTGCTTTAGGAGAAGCCAGGCAGCAGGTATTGCAATGCTTAAGTAGTTTAACAGGTGCCGAAGGAAGATTTGATTATACTATTTCACCAAAAGAAAAAGTAATTGGCATTGTTGATTATGCACATACACCCGACGCCTTGCTGAACGTGTTAGGCACAATAAAAAAATTAAAAAAAGGCTTTGAACAGGTTATCACTGTAGTTGGCTGTGGTGGCGACAGAGACAGAACCAAAAGACCTGTAATGGGGCAGGTAAGCTGTGAGCATAGTGATAGAGTAATTTTTACTTCCGACAATCCACGAACAGAAGATCCATTTCAAATAATAAAAGACATGGAAGCAGGACTGAATACTGCAGCAAAAAGAAAATATGTTTCTATACCAGATAGAAAACAAGCCATTAAAACAGCAGTAAGCGTAGCACAACCAGAAGATATTGTTTTAATAGCTGGTAAAGGACATGAAAAATATCAGGAAGTAAATGGCGTAAAAAATCATTTTGATGATAAAGAAGTGCTTAAGGAAATGTTCGAATTGCTTGGAAAGTAAGGTGTAGATGACAAAAGAGAAATGATAGTTGCGGGTAATTCTAAAATTTAAAATCGTAAATCGTACATAGCGATGCTGTATCACCTGTTTGAATGGTTTAAAGCTGAAGGCTACCGGTTCCCCGGAAGTGCATTATTTCAGTTTATAACATTCCGGGTGTTAGTGGCTGTTATACTGTCTTTGATTATATCCACCTTAATCGGAAAAAGAATAATAAACATCCTTAAGCGCAGACAAATAGGCGAAACAGTTAGGGAACTTGGCCTGGCGGGTGAGCAAATAAAAAAAGGTACACCCACCATGGGCGGCATTATTATTATTCTGGCAATACTTATCCCCACTCTTTTATTGGCCAACCTGGAGAAAGTGTACGTACGCCTGATGGTTCTTAGTACAATATGGCTGGCAATAATTGGATTTATAGATGACTATTTAAAACTGCGGTCTAAAAGGCTCGCACATGAAAAAGGTTTAGAGTATAAAAAAGCGGGTAACGATGGACTTGCAGCCTGGTTTAAAGTTTTTGGCCAGGTAGTGTTGGGCATAGCCATTGGGGCTACTCTTTACTTTAATGATAATGTAATTATCTGGCGGGAATACCAGGGTACTCCTAAGGTGGGGGATACAAAAGTTATTACACGAGAGGTAAACAATCGTACTAAACATTTTGTTCCGGTAAGGGAGCCAATTACTACCATTCCTTTTATAAAAAATCACGAGTTTAACTATACCAAGTTATTACCTGAAGGTTTGCGGAACTACTCCTGGGTACTTTATATTCTTATCGTCATTTTCATTATTACTGCTGTATCTAACGGTTCCAATATTGCGGATGGTTTGGATGGATTGGCGACAGGAACATCAGCATTAATTGGCGTCTGTCTTGGCATTTTTGCATATGCAAGCGGTAACCTGCTTTTTGCTGATTATCTGAACATTATGTACATCCCTAATCTTGGAGAACTATCCATTTTTATAGGTGCATTAATTGGAGGTTGTGTTGGCTTTTTATGGTACAACTCCTACCCGGCGCAGGTATTTATGGGTGATACGGGAAGTTTAACATTAGGGGGGATCATTGCGGCATTGGCCATCATTGTACACAAAGAATTATTAATACCCATTTTCTGTGGAGTTTTCCTGGTGGAGAATATAAGTGTAATGATGCAAGTTGCTTATTTCAAATACACAAGAAAAAAATATGGTGAGGGGCGACGCATTTTTTTAATGAGCCCGTTGCATCATCATTTTCAAAAACTGGGTTATCATGAAGCAAAAATTGTAACACGTTTTTGGATAGTGACTATAGGGTGTGTAGTGTTCTCAATAGTGACTTTAAAGCTTAGATAGGTAGCAAAAGGTGATGATGTAATAATTTTTTTATGCAATGCAAAACCGGCTGGTAATACTTGGGGGTGGTGAAAGCGGCATAGGAGCGGCATTACTGGCGAAAGGAAAAGGATACGATGTATTTGTTTTTGATGAAAGCTCTTTGAAAGAAAATTATCGCAACGAACTGCTGCAGGCTCAAATACGGTTTGCAGAAAAAAGTGCAGATGAGCAATTGTTGTTAAATGCTGATGAAGTGGTGAAAAGTCCCGGAATACCTGATGGAAATGTGTGGGTGAAAAAAATACGGGCAAATGGTATTTCTGTAATAAGTGAAATTGAACTGGCTTATCGTTATAAAGGTAAAAGCAAGATCATTGCTATTACCGGGAGTAACGGTAAATCCACCACCACTGCTTTAACCTTTCACATTTGCAGGCATGCAGGCTTGGATTGTGCATTGGTAGGAAACATTGGATATTCATTTGCAAGGCAGGTGGCGCAAGATCCAAAGCAGCTATATGTTGCGGAGATCAGCAGTTTTCAATTAGATGATATTAAAAATTTTCGTGCAGATGTAGCGGTCTTATTAAACATTACCGAAGATCACCTGGACAGATATGATTACAAGTTTGAACACTACATCCGCAGCAAGTTTCGTATTGCGATGAACCAGACATCGAAGGACTATTTTATCTATAACATGGATGATGTAGTGATAATGAAGAACAGGAGTAACTATAAACTAAAATCCAACCAATTACCAATAACTATGAAACAGGAAGTGAAACCAGGGGCATTTATAAAAGATGGGGAGATGCATATTATAGTAGGTACTGAGCAGGTATCTATGAGTATATATGATTTTGCCTTGAAAGGGAAACATAATCAATACAACACTATGGCAGCATGTGTGGCAGGAGCAACAATAGAAATACGAAAAAATAAAATTCGCGAAGCGGTACAAACTTTTCGGAGCCTGGAGCACCGTATGGAGAGTGTGGCAACAGTACGGGGTGTGGAGTTCATTAATGATAGTAAAGCCACAAATGTAAACTCTACCTGGTTCGCATTGGAAAGTATGGATAAGTCAACAATTTTAATATTAGGTGGGATTGATAAAGGCAATGATTATAATCTTATTAAACATTTAGTAAGTGAAAAGGTAAAAGCTATTGTATGTCTTGGTGTAGATAACCATAAAATTCATGAAGCTTTTGGTGATATAAAAAAAGTGGTGGATACTTCCGGTGCCGACGAGGCCGTGAAGGCCGCTTTTCAATTGGCAACACAAGGTGATGCTGTATTATTAAGTCCAGCATGTGCAAGTTTTGACTTATTTAAAAACTATGAAGACAGGGGTGTACAATTTAAAAAAGCTGTAAAAAATCTATGAACCAAGTATCAGATATACGTTTTTCAGACCTTACCCAGTTAAGAAATACAAACATTCTTAAGAGAACTAAGGGTGATAAAGTAATATGGGGTGTGGTTGTATTGCTGGTTCTTGTATCTCTGTTGGTGGTATATAGTGCTACGGGTTCATTAGCGTACAAGATGTATAAGGGAAATACAGAAGTTTATTTGTTTAAGCAGGTAGCTTTTATCACAATAGGTTTTTGTATTATTTATTTTGCTCACAGGGTTAATTATACCATTTATTCAAAAATTGCCAAAATTCTTTTCCTGGTATCTATTCCTCTTCTTTTCTATACTTTATTTTTTGGATTAACATTAAACGAAGGAAGCCGCTGGATCAAGTTGCCTATTATAAATATGACCCTGCAAACCTCGGACCTGGCAAAGCTTGCACTGTTTATGTTTCTTGCCAGGCTGCTTAGCCGCAAACAGAACAAGATAAAAGATTTTAAGAAAGGTTTTTTGCCGGTGATTATTCCGGTAGCTATTACCTGTTTATTAATTGCACCTGCTAATTTATCTACAGCACTTTTATTAGGTGCCAGTTGTATGCTTTTATTGTTTATCGGCAGAGTAAGCACAAAACATTTATTGTTAGCTATTGCAGTTGCCTTGATTCCTGTAATGGGCTTGATTGGTGCAGCAGTTATTAAACATAATTCTACTGCTGAAGAAAGTAGCGTCGTAAAAGAAAAATCATCTAAGCTCACAGGCCGTGTAAGTACATGGGTAAACCGGGTAGAACAGTTCATTTACGGCGGTACCGAAGCCAACAATGATAACATGTACCAGGTGAATCAGGCCAAGATTGCAATTGCGAAAGGTGGTATCATGGGTGTAGGGCCGGGTAATAGCGAACAACGCAACTTTCTGCCACAAGCGTATAATGATTTTATATACGTAATAATAATAGAAGAGTATGGATTGATAGGCGGGGCATTCATCATATTTGTTTACCTGGTGTTTTTGTATCGGAGCATTCGTTTGTTCAAGAGGTGCCCTTTTGCATTTGGTGCATTCCTCGCATTGGGGCTCAGTTTTACATTGGTAATTCAGGCAATGGCAAATATGGCTGTGAATGTCAACTTGTTTCCCGTGACAGGGGTTACCCTGCCATTGGTAAGCATGGGCGGTAGCAGTTTCTTATTTACTTGCTTGTCAATAGGAATTATTTTAAGTGTTTCACGAAATGTAGAACAGATAGAAGGTCAGAAAAAATTAATTGCAGTGGAACAACAGGAAAAAGCAAAGGAAGAAGAAATGGAAGAAGAGGAAGCTGTTTTAGAAGAGGAAAATCAGGTTTGATTGTGAGCAATAGTAATATCAATAATCATGCAAAGGAGTCTTCACTGGATGAAGGGGCTCCTGGAAAACGTATAATAATTGCGGGTGGTGGTACAGGCGGACATATTTTTCCAGCTATTGCCATTGCAAATGCACTGAAACAAATGAACAGTAAAAACGAAATATTATTTGTAGGCGCTAAAGGCAAAATGGAAATGGAAAAAGTTCCGCAGGCAGGCTATAAGATAAAGGGAATTGATATAGCAGGATTCCACAGAAGTTCCTTGATGAAGAATATTGGCTTACCCTTCAAGTTGGTTACAAGTTGGTTTCAGGTGCGGACTATCATAAAAAATTTTTCGCCACATGCAGTAGTAGGTGTTGGTGGTTATTCTTCTTTTCCAGTATTGCGATATGCACAGTTCAAAGGCATTCCAACATTCATTCATGAATCTAATTCATTTGCAGGTAAGTCAAATATTCTGTTAGGGAAAAAAGCGACAAGAGTGTTTGTAGCCACAGACGGTATGGAGAAATTTTTTCCTGCTAGCAAGATCATTATTACCGGTAATCCTGTACGCCCCGGTATTGCTAATGTTCCGTTTCTTTCCAAAAAAGAAGCATTACAGCATTTTGGTTTGGTTGAGGGTAAGAAAACCGTGCTGGCTGTAGGTGGAAGCCTTGGAGCACGGTCAATAAATGAAGCTATTTATAAACATTTTGATGACATCATTAAACATGACATACAGCTTATATGGCAAACAGGAAAAGCAGATAAACAAAAATGGCAGCAGCGTTCAGCAGGCAACGCTAATATTTGGGTAAACGAGTTTATTACACAAATGGAATTTGCTTATGCCGCTGTTGATATTGTAATATCCCGTGCAGGAGCTATGGCTGTTGCAGAATTATGTGCTGCACAAAAACCGGTAGTGTTTGTGCCTTATCCGTTTGCAGCAGAAGACCATCAAACTGTAAATGCAATAAATTTTGTAAATAAAAGAGCTGCTTTAATGATCAGCGATAGTGAAGCAATAGATAAAGCAATACCTGTGGTAATTGAATTAGCAGCGGATGAAATACAACAGCAGGAATTAAAAAAAAATATTGCCAGTTATGCTATACTTAATGCTGATAAACATATAGCAGAAGAAATTCTTAAAACAATTTATAATTAATGGGTATCGAAGTAAATACACAAATAAATTCAGCACCTGCGAAAATGGATGGTGTAAAAAATGTGTATTTCATTGGCATAGGTGGAATAGGTATGAGTGCTATTGCCCGTTACTTTCACGCAAGAGGAATTAAGGTAAGTGGTTATGATAAAACAGAAACAGAATTGGTAAAGCAAATAAAGAAAGAAGGGATAGATGTGCATTTTACTGAAGATGTTGCTGCTGTCCCAAAAGATGCGGATTTAGTGGTGTACACCCCAGCCGTTCCTAAAGATCATAAAGAACTTCTTTATTACCAGCAGCACAACTATAAAGTGGTGAAAAGAAGTGATGTCTTAGGTTGTATAACTGCAGAAACTTTTAATATTTGTGTTGCAGGCACACACGGTAAAACCACTATCAGTACAATCATCGCTCATATATTAAGACATAGTGATTATGGTTGCAATGCATTTCTAGGCGGTGTCTCTGTAAACTACAACACCAACTTTTGGAGCAGCAATAATAATGTTTGTGTAGTAGAAGCAGATGAGTACGACCGCAGTTTTTTAAAACTACAACCAGATATTTCTGTAATTACTGCCATGGATGCAGATCACCTTGATATTTATGGAGATGAAAAAGCAATGCAGGATGCATTTGTTGAATTTGGTAATAAAACAAAAGAAAATGGTTTGTTATTAAGCAGGTTTGGATTGAAGAGAATGGAAGAAGTGCAAACAGCAAAAAAGTTTACTTACAGCTTGCAAAATAACAGTGCAGATGTTTTTGCCTCTGATATAAAAATAAATAATGGCGGTTACCATTTCAATATGCAGGTACACAATAACAGAATATCCGGTATAGAGCTGAATATTGGAGGAATGCATAATGTGGAGAACACTTTAGCAGCTATTGCTGTTGCAAACGAATTAGATATTGAACCGGAAAAAATTAAAGCAGCCATAAAAGAGTTTAAAGGAATAAAGCGTCGCTTTGAATATATAATTGCACCAAGGCCACACCAAAAAGGGTCTTACATACAACCTGTATTTATTGATGATTATGCACACCACCCGGAAGAGTTAAATGCATTACTAAAAAGCATAAAAAGTTTATTTCCGCAAAGAAAAAGCACTATCATTTTTCAGCCTCATTTGTTTACCCGTACAAGAGATTTTGCTGAGGAATTTGCAAAAAGTCTTCAACTGGCAGATAAAATTATTCTGCTGCCAATTTACCCCGCCCGTGAATTACCAATAGAAGGTGTAACAAGCGAGTTGATCTTAAATAAGATTGATTTTGAAGAAAAAAAATCAATGAGCAAAGAACAACTGTTGGAATGGATAAAAACATATTCAAAAAGCATAAATAAAGAATTTGGAGAAGTAATTATTACAGCGGGAGCAGGAGATATTGATGCATTAGTACAACCAATAAAAAAAATAATTGAAGAAGCTCAATGAACGCTAAACGCACCATACAAAAAGTTTTAATAATTATTGTCTGGCTGGTGGTTGGCAGTGGCATGACAGTGTTGCTTATAGCTGCTAATAAAAAAGAACAGAAACATGTATGTAAAGAAATAAAAATTTCTATCAATAGTGGTAATAAGGCATTTGTTGGCAAAGAAGAAGTTTTGAAAATTTTACAAAAAGCTGCAAAAAGCACCTTAGTCAACCAGTCCATAACTGCAGTAAATCTTTCACACCTTGAAAATGTATTAGAGAAAAACCCATGGATAAAATCTGCTGAAATCTATTTTGACAGCCAGGATGTATTGCACGTACGGGTACAGGAAAGAGTACCTGTTGCAAGAGTATTCACTACGGCATATAATTCCTTTTATATGGATAGTAGTGGAAGACGCATGCCTCTGCTGGAGGATTTATCTCTTCGTTTGCCGGTGGTTACCAATTTCGCCAATGCAAAGAAATTCAACAGAAAGGAGAGCCTGTTGCTAAATGAGGTCAAAAAACTGACACAATTTATAACAGCAGACGCTTTCTGGAATGCCCAAATTGCCCAAATTGATATAACACCATATCGCAAGTTCGAATTAACTCCTACAGTTGGCAATCACATAATAAGAATTGGAACAGCAGAGGATTTGGAAGCCAAGTTTAACCGGCTGCTTATTTTCTACCGGCAGGTAATGAGTAAAGCAGGATTTGACAAATACCGTGTATTGGATGTGCAATATGAAGGGCAGGTGATAGCACGACACAATGTGCCTTTATCTGCCATTGATTCTATTCAATTACAAAAAAATATTGAAGCATTGTTTGAAGAACACAGGCAACAATTAATAGATTCTATTGCTGTTGCAGTATTGCAGGAAGAAATTGCTATAAGAAAAGACTCATCTTCTGTAAAAAGAAGACCAGCAACAACCAAAAAGAAAACCTTGGTTGTTAACCCCAATCCCAACCCTATAAAAACTTCTTTACCATCTAAACCAAAGGAAAACAAAAAGAAAAACGTCGGCAGAAAAAAAGATGAAAATAAACCAAAGGCAGTGATGCCTGAAAATGATTATTGAGCTGAGATGTAATGGTGTGAAGTATGAAATATAACATATGGAAACTAAAAGTTCTTTTAATAAAACAACTAAAACAACCATAAACATGAACAACGAGCAACCCATTATTGTAGGGCTCGACATTGGAACCACGAAAATTGCAGTGATTGCCGGGCGTAAAAATGAATACGGCAAGCTGGAAGTTCTTGGATTTGGTCGGGCAAATTCAAGTGGTGTTAAGCACGGGCAGGTGCTTAATATTGATGAAACCATCAAAGCCATTAAAACAGCGCTGGAGAATTGTTATGCATCCAATCCAAACCTGGAAGTAAGTGAAGTGTACGTTGGCATTGCGGGCCATCATATAAAAAGCCTGCAAACCCGTGGCGACATTGTACGGCATGATACAGATAATGAAATTACTCAGCGGGAAATTGATCAATTGGTAAATGATCAATACAAAACATACATACCTGCAGGCGATCAGATTATTGATGTAATTCCTCAGGAATATACAGTAGATAATTTTCAGAACATCCCTGACCCGATTGGTTATGGCGGCGTGAAAGTAGGAGCAAATTTTCACATCATCACCGGCGATAAAAATGCTATACGCAACATTAACCGGTCTGTTGAAAAAGCAGGTCTCACAACCAAAGACCTTGTGTTGCAACCGCTGGCATCTTCTGCAGCAGTAATGGCACAGGAAGATCTGGAAGCAGGTGTAGCAATAGTGGATATTGGCGGCGGCACAACAGACCTTGCAGTTTTTTACGAAGGCATTTTAAAACATACAGCTGTTATTCCTTTTGCAGGGGAAAACATTACCAATGATATTAAAACTGGTTTGGGGGTATTGCGTACGCAGGCAGAGCAAATGAAAGCACAGTTTGGAAGCGCATTGGCAAACGAAGCAAAAGCAAATGCCTACATCACTATCCCCGGTTTGCGTGGGATGCCGGCCAAAGAAATAAGTGTAAAGAATCTTGCAAACATAATACAGGCAAGAATGAGTGAAATACTTGATTTTGTTACTTATCACTTAAAGCAGGTTGGCCTGGATAACAAAATGTTGAATGGTGGTATTATTTTAACAGGCGGCGGCTCTCAATTAAAACACCTGATACAATTAACAGAGTATGTAACAGGGTTAAATTCCCGCATTGGTTATCCTACTGAGCAATTGGCATCGGGGCATATAGAAGAATTGGCTAAGCCTACCTACTCAACTTGTTTGGGACTGATTTTAAAAGGTTACGATGATTACGAGCATAACCGCAAAAAATTTACAAGTAATTCAGGAGGCATAGTAGTGCCAGATGTCTTAAAGGGTATTGCCGTTGAACAGGAAACCCTGGAACAACAATCAATTAACAGCAGCATGCGTAAAAAAAGCATGGGTAATTTCTGGGGGAAATTTAAAACGAGTCTTATAGATATTTTCAAAGAAGAAGAAGACCATCAACTATAATGAGCTACACCATTTTTTACTTTACTAATCCCATAACGCTGTTTACCCAACGGCACAAATTCAACAACTATGATACACTTTGATCTTCCTAAAGAAAAATCCTCCATCATAAAAGTAATTGGCATTGGTGGTGGTGGAAGCAATGCAGTCAATTACATGTACAGCCAGCAAATTGACGGAGTAAACTTCATTATCTGTAACACCGATGCACAGGCTATTGCTCAAAGTAATGTCCCTAACAAAGTGCAGTTAGGTCCCCACCTCACCCAGGGCTTGGGAGCTGGAGCCAATCCCGAAATTGGACGGCAGGCTACTGAAGAAAGCCTGGAAGAAATAAAAAGCATTTTAGAAGTAAACACTAAAATGGCTTTTGTTACAGCCGGAATGGGTGGTGGTACTGGTACGGGAGGTGCACCCATTATTTCTAAGGTTTGTAAAGACCTTGGCATCCTTACCGTTGGCATTGTTACTACTCCTTTTGCTTACGAAGGAAAAAAACGTCAGCAGCAGGCGGAAGACGGCATTAGAATTTTAAAAGAGTATGTAGATACTTTATTGGTGATAAGTAACGATAAACTGCGGCACCAGTTTGGAAATTTAAAAATGCGGGATGCTTTTGCAAGAGCAGATAATGTTTTGGCAACTGCTGCTAAATGTATTACAGATGTAATTAGCAGTACAGGGCAGATTAATGTGGACTTTGCAGACGTATGTACAGTAATGAAGAACGGTGGCGTAGCAATTTTAGGTAGCGCAGCATGCAACGGCGAAAACCGTGCACAAAAAGCTATTGAAGAGGCATTGCATTCCCCGCTTTTGAATGATAATGACATACGTGGTGCACAATGGATACTGATCAATATTAATTCTGCTGAAGGCGATCATGAGTTTACCATGGACGAAGTAGAGATCATTCAGAATTATTTGCAAAATCAGGCTGGGGAAGGTACAGATGTGATTTTAGGAATTGGTTATGACAATTCACTGGATGATAAAATAGGCATTACGTTAATTGCAACAGGTTTTGAGCATAAAGATCCTTTTATGAAAAGTGCACCTGTAAAGCAAGAACCAAAGGAAGAAAAAATTATAATGGTATTGGGGGAAACAGAATCAAAAAAGCAGGTAGCGGAAGTTAAAAAACCGGCAAGCGATCCTCTTGCACCAAAATTGATAGACGAGGAAATTGCTAACATGTCTTCAACAATACCAATGCCTAAAATACAAGATGCAGATGCGGACCTGTTATTCCAAAATGAACCTGAGGAGGAATCACCGGTGCACTTGCATTTGAAAATAAAAGAAGAAGTAAATGCAGAAGCCGAAAAGAAAGATCTGGAACTAAAAAAGAAAGCACTGGATGAAAAGTTTGAGCGGTTACGCCAGAATGTCATTGGAAAAAATGAATCACAATCATCTGGAGCATCCGGTGGTTATCTATCAAGGCCATCAAATATTTATGCAGAACAAAAAGCAGAACCTGTTAAGCCCGCAGAGATACCGGTTGTTACGCCAACCGCAAATGCAGAAGAGTCCGAAGCACCGAATATGCAATTGGTTATTAAGACTGATGTGCCTGTAACAGAAGAACCTGTTGCAAAGGCTGTAGTTCCTGCAGATCCAAAGAAGGAAGATGTAGTGCCGCCGTCTGATTGTGATGATGAAAAGCTGAAAGCAGCAGAACGGCTTCAAAAGTTGCGTAACCTGTCGTTCAATATAAATGCTGCCGATCCAAATAACGAGTTTGAGTCAGTACCTGCATACATCCGAAGAAATATGGAGCTGTACAACACTACTTCCAATGTAGAAAATTTTTACAGCAATTACACCGTAAAAACCGGAGAAAACAACAAGGGGCAGATCAGTACAATCAATACTTTCTTAGATGGCAAAAAGCCAGATTAAACGCCGTCAGTATCCCATGAAGTAACCAATGAAGACTGGTGTTTAGTTGTTCCCCCACTGTTTTCGGTGGGGGTTTTTTATTGAAACTAACTCCATAGTTGGAAGTAAGTGGCATCTTGCAAGAGAACATAGAATATTTCCAATGAGGCGGCGTTCAAAATAAAGTACTTATTGCTTTTTCGATAAACGCCTCATCTTACTATCAATAATGGCAACCTTTCCATTAACAATTTTTATATCATCCATTACCATTGATGAATCTGTTTTTCCTTTTTTATCGGTAACAGTTTCTGTGTACCAAAGCCCAACCCATTCCTCATTCCGGTTTTTACTTTTTACAGATTCATAATCATGCATCTTTACATTCATACTGTTTATACTGTTGCGGAAGCCTGTAAAAAATTTAATCAGGCTGTCTCTTGATCCTTTAAAGCTCATATTATCATAATAGAATTCTAAAGTATCAGCGAGGTACTGTTGCAGAGCATTCAAATCATTTACTTCAAAAGCCCGTAAAGTATTCATTGCAATTGCCACGTTGTTGGCATCCCCTCTTTCCCAGTCCGGAGTTTTTTCAACGGTATAAGGCAGGTTCACCTGTTGGTTATTGTTAGCTGTATCGCCGGATACAGATTCGGTGTTGTTCGTTGCGTCATTATTACATGCTAAAAAAATAGTTGCAGTAATTAAAAGAAATAAGAACTTTTTCATGTTTGATAGTTTTGGTTTTAGTGAGGTAATAAACATAAACAATTTTATTACTTAATATTGTTGGCTCTGACATCGTTTTGCTTTCCCACTTGTATTTACTAACTTTCTGTTCCAAAACTGAATTTTTTGAAATTATTGTTATTAATTGCTATTCCTGTAATCTGCTGGTTCTTTATCTTACCGGAAACAACTCTTTCTGCGTATAGCAAAACTGGTTCACCTTCTACACATCCTTCATCTGTGAACGATTTATTTGGCAGTGATGAAGTGCTCCATTTTAAATTGTCCGGCAACATCCGGCAGTTATTTGCAGACAGGGGAGAGGTGCCTGCATACCATCCGGTAGTGCTTTCTTATAGAAAAGTTGACAGCAACGAAGTTTCTGTTTCTTTAAAAGCGAAAACAAGAGGTAATTTTCGCAGGGACAAATCCAATTGTACTTACCCGCCCATCCTGCTTAATTTTCAAAAGATTGGGAGTAAATCCACTCTTTTCGAGAATCAGGATAAATTGAAAATGGTAATGCCCTGCAAAGAGGAAAGTCATGTTATAAGGGAATACCTCGTTTACAAACTGTACAACATTCTAACGCCAAAAAGTTTCCGGGCAAGACTTGCAAAGGTGAATTTTTATGATGCGGAAAGAAAAAGAGAAACCGCTTTGTACACAATGTTGCTGGAAGAGGATGAGCAAATGGCAAAACGCAACAGAACACTAATACTGAATAAAAAAATGATGCGGGGAGAAAGTACAGAAACAGAAACCTTTTTAAAGATGGCCGTGTTTCAATATATGATTGGCAATACAGACTGGTCAGTTGAATTTTTACACAACATCCGTATAATGGCTATTGACTCATTTAGTATTCCTTCCGTAGTTCCCTATGACTTTGACCATGCAGGTATAGTAAATGCACCGTATGCTTTGCCTGCAGAAGAGTTGGCATTAAGATCCACACAGCACCGGCGTTTCCGCGGTTATTGCATTACAGACTGGAGAACAATGGATGAAGTGATTGCTACATTTAACCGGCTGAAAAAAGAGTTTTACAACGTTTATACGAATTGCACTTTGCTGGATGCAAAATATATAAACGCCACCATCAAATTTCTCGATGGCTTTTATGCAACCATTAACGATGCAAAAAAAATGAGGGCAGAGTTCACCTACCCGTGTAACAACCCCAACATTATTATTAAAGGTTTAGGTAAAGATTAAAGAGATTATATCAGCTGACATTTAGAATTCCGGAACTGCTGTTAATTCATTAAATTACCACATAATTATTTTTATTACATGGCAATAACAAGAATAACGGTAAACAGTAATGGCTCACTGAAAGTGGAGGGTGATTTTGAAATTGTAGATAAGAATGGCAACGTGTATGATCTTGGAGGAAGAACAGTAGTGTCTATGTGCCGTTGCGGACGATCTCAAAATAAACCGTTTTGCGATGCTTCCCATAAAGGTCATTTTGAACATGAAGCCAATGCATTTAGCTTGCCACCGAAGAAGCAGGTGTAATGTATTTGCGCTGTTCGGAATCTGATGGTTGTTGGTGACGAATAATGCACCAACCAAAAGAGAACAACTTTTCTTCAACTGAATGTACTTTTCCGTGCAATTTGCTGCGCTACAGATTTTTGATGCCTGAAAGTGCACCTCTGACAAAACATATAGCGAGTTCCTAATGGTTATCTTTAATGATAACTATAACTAATGAAGATGCGATTACTTTTTATTTCGCTTATTAGCTGTACCACCTGCCTTTCACAGCAGTTAATAGTCACTCCTTATATACAACCTGGGAATGCACCAACGCTAAACAAAGAAGAAAAGGTTATTATCTGGCAAACAGATAGTATTCCGGCATCGTTCACTGTAGAATATGGCAGCAGCAGGCGATACAATAAATCCGCGTTGGTGAAAGCCACTATGCTGAATTTTGGTAATTCGTATCCACTCATATACCGCGCCATTCTTCCAGACCTCAGTTTCGATGAGGAGTATTATTATCGTGTATCCATGAACGGTAGACCTGTTGCTGAATCATCATTTACCACCCGGTCTGCAAAATTTTCTTCACGGTTTGTTGTGTTTGGCGATTGTGGTATAGGCACTGCAGCTGAAGCACAGATTGCTTACAGGGCTTATTTAAGCAAGCCTCAATTTGTTTTGATAACCGGGGATAATGTTTATTCAAGAGGAAGGGTGAGTGAATACTTAAAATACTATTTTCCGTATTTCAATAATACAGGATCCTCTCCACAAACCGGAGCACCTCTGATGCGCTCTGTTCCAATCTATCTTGCTGTTGGCAATCACGATGTATATGCGGCGGATCTAGGGACATACCCGGATGGATTGGGATATTTTTATTATTTCGACCTGCCGCTGAATGCTCCTGCTTTTCAAAGAATGGTAACGGCCAAAGGAAGACCCGAGCAGCTTGACAGTTTTAGAAAGGCTACAGAAGGACGCTACCCAAACATGGCCAATTATTCATTTGACCATGGCAATGTGCATATTGCTTGCATTGACTCTAACCCTTATGTTCACCCATTTGAAACTGATTTTTTGACCTGGCTGGAAAACGATCTGAAGAACAGTAAAGCAAAATGGAAAATTGTTGCTTTTCATCACCCGGGATTTCATTCCAGCAACGCACATTATAATGCACAATGGATGCGGGTATTATCACCTGTTTTTGAAAGATCTGCGGTGGACCTTGTACTGAACGGCCATGTACATAATTATCAGCGTAGTTATCCTTTAAAGTTTAACCCAAAACTAAATGCTGCAGGTAAGGCATTAATTGATAGCACCGGAAGAGTGGACGGCAAATTTATTTTAGATAAATACTTTGATGGTAAAAGAAGAATGAAGCCTGATGGTGTGGTTTATATTGTTACAGGGGCGGGTGGAGCCGGTTTGTACGATACAGCTTTCAGTAATAAACCGAACTTATGGGCGCATGAACCGGAAGCGAACTGGGTACCTTTTACGGTGAAATTAATTTCGCACGTTTATTCCTATAGTCTCATTGAAACCAGCACAGATCAATTGATTTTTCAACAGCTTGATGTAGAAGGGCGGCTTCTGGATAGGATCAGGATTAAAAAATAGAATTCATGTCAGAGCAGAATAACACGCCAAAATAACATAACCAGATGAAGTTGAAAAGATGGTGTTATGTTGTGACGCATTGGGAACAATGGCATTACAATGTAAAGTATGTGCTCCTTTCACCCGTCTGGCTTTGGTACAGTTTACGTGCCCGTTCTTTTTATTTTTTTACACCCGCTAACCCTACTTTAACCTTTGGTGGGTTTGAAGGTGGTCCTAAGAGGGAGATTTATAACCACCTGCCTAAAGAAACTTTTCCGAACAGCATTTATATAGATCCCACCTGGCCCCTGCAACAGGTGGAAAAAGGACTGGCGGAGGCCGGGCTATCTTACCCCATTGCGGTGAAACCGAACATAGGAATGATGGGTTTGATGTTTCGTAAAATAGATAACAAAGAAGAACTCTCCATATATCATCAAACAATGACTGCGGAGTATATACTGCAGGAGTTGGTTCATTATCCTGTTGAAGTAAGTGTTTTTTATTATAGAATGCCCGCAGAGGAAAGAGGTAACATTACCGGTTTTGTAAAAAAGGAAGCTTTGGAAGTTGTTGGTGATGGATCTTCAACATTAGGAACATTGATGCAACAGCTTTTAAACCGGCCTGGCTTTAAATATGATGAATGGGAGGCTAAACACAGAAGCAGATTGGGGGAAATAATTCCGGCAGGAGAAATATTCAGATTGTCATGGGTTGCAAACCTAAGTCGCGGTGCAAGACTGGTAAGCCTTGAAGAGGAAAAAGATGATAACCTGTTACAGGTATTTGACAGGATCAGTCATGCTTCCGGCAATTTGTATTATGGAAGGTATGATGTAAAATGTGCTTCTGTCAATGATCTGAAAGAGGGAAAAAACTTTTCTATATTAGAATTTAATGGCACCGGCGCTGAGCCGCATCATATGTATGGCAACGGTAATAATTTATTCCAGGCATTTAAAATTATTGTTCACCATTGGCATATACTGTTTTCCATTGCCAGATATCATAACAGGCAGGGAGTCAAATGCAAAACGCTGACAGAAGGTTTAGGGTTTACCAGGAGAGCCAACAAACATTTCAAACACCTCCGGGAGTTAGATAAGAAAATGCCCGTTTTTCATTGACACCATTCACAAGCGTCATTGCGCCCACCAACTCGAACTTCATTGCGAGGAATGAAGCAATCCCCTCATTATAGAACGCAATCTCACCATTTACAAACATCTTCCAGCCAGAAATCATTCCAATGAGAATTTACCTCGCAAACCCCTTTATAATATCCAGCAATTTATCACCATTTGTTTGCTGTTGCTGTTGTGCACCACCTGCAAGACTTTTAATAATATCCAACATACCACCACCGGCTCCCTGGGTTCCACCACCACTTAATTGTGAAAGCAAATCCTGTAAACTGCCTCCTTGACTAAGGCCACTTTTATTTCCCGTAATGGAACCTAAAATTTTCTCCAGAGAAAATGCCTGGTCACTGGGATCATTGGTTTTATTAATAAGAGAGCTAAGGATATTGGGAATCAGGCTGCCTGATACATTATTTGCCTGGTTGTTATTCAGGTTAAACTTATTCATAAGCTTACCTGCAAAATGCCCCATCATCATAGATACAATAGGATTGCTTAGTAAACTTTTTTTATCCCGGTTACCACTGTTTAAAAGAGACACGAGGCTTTGCACGCCACCACCGGCTACTATATTACGCAGGCCTGATGCAACAGTGTTGGTAGCCTCGGCTACAACTTCGTTATTTTTTTCATTTGGTATATCAGGATTATTAATAACAGGTTCTGCGGCATTAGCTTTTACAAGCTCAAATAGTTCTTTAAGCATAAATTAATTTTTTAAGAAAAAGAAAATTGTTTAGTTCTACTCTCCTGCATTTTCTACTCTAAAAGAAACCTGGCAGTTAACACCAAAGGTTGTCACCTTTCCATCTTTTACGTGTGCTTTTATTTCTTTTATATAAACAGAATCAATATTGCGAACTGTTTTAGAAACTTCTGCAACTGCATTGTGTACAGCATCTTCAATTCCTTTTTCCGATGCAGAAATCACTTCAATAACCTTAACTAATTTCATAAAATTCATTTTAGATTGATAATTACCAAATCTAAGCTTTTTATGCGGTTTTAATTTGCTGGGTGCACACTTATATGCCTATTTCACCGGCAGCATTTATGGTTGTCTGCCGCACTGTGGGTTTGGCATCATTCAATAGATTGCCAAGCAGTTTAATTGTTTTCTCCTGTAATGATGCATTGCCCAGGTAAATTTTACCAACGGCGTGGCAGGCTGCTTTTCTTATATAGGTGTCCTCAGAAAACTAGCGGTGGATATGTGTAACGTGTTCCTGCGTATGTCCACAAGTATATGTGCATGAATGTCTTCAACAAGTTTTTGCCTTTGCTCTTTTGGCTGGTCGTAAAACTTCATGTGTGGAGTAAATATAACAGATCAAATAACTTATTACACCACTCCTTCGAGCTTTGCCATCATTTCAATACGCTTTGTTTTAAATGTGCCCGGTTCGTATTTTTTTAGCCACTCCTCCGCTTTGGAAGCAAGAAATATACTTCCCTGGTCCGGCGGTCTGTTTTGGTCGCGCAGGTCTTCAATAACAGAGCGGAAGTAGTAATGATTAAACAACCGCATGAACTCAGTAAAATAAATATCAGCCACCCTTTTATCACCACGGATGATCACCATGTTCTCATCGTTCTTACTTGTGGAATTATCGCTGAAATTGGCTGAGCCCGTTACCACAACGGGATCATTGCTCAATGGATCAAGCAGCATAAACTTGCTATGAATGTACATTACATGCCTGTTGAGCTTAAGCGATTTTGTGCTGGTTTCCTTCACCCATTGGTATAACGGGTCCTTAAAATATGAGCCCCATGCTTTGTACACATTATGCGATGCATTGATAGTAACGAAAGTATCCTTATTCTTTTCACTTGCTTTGTCTTTTTTTTCCAGCAGAAAAAAGCAAATGTGGTTGTTATTGGTGTTATCCACCAGGTAGCTTTTGAAGCGTTTGTTTATGCCAAACGCCAGCGTAATGCAGGCACAGTCAGAGCAGGCATCCATCATTTTTGCATACACTTCCATCATAGCATTGGATGTGCGTGGCGAAAACACAGCAGTAGTGGCATTAGCTGTTATTTTTGAGCGGTCGAAAGGCTTATTACGCTTGTGCTCAATATCAGCCTGTAATGCAATTACTTTTTCTTTAAATTCTTTGTTCAGGGTTTTATTTTCTGCTATTGTGTTTCCTTCTTTACCGCCGGGATCGTCTTTTAAAATGTTCCAGTATTGCAGAAATTTGTCTGCTACGTCTGCATTTTTTATCCAGTGGCCTACGTTGGTTTGTCCGTAAATGCCGCCGTCGGAAATGTTAGTAGACCCCGTCCATACAGCCACTGTTTTATTATTTGTACCGGCATACACTATAAATTTGTTATGCTGTATGTTGCTCTTATTGCTTTGTCTTAAAATTATGTGATTAAGAGAAATGCCTGCAGCCTTAATAGTATCAAGGTTGATCTGTTTTGGAAAGGGGTCGCCTAATTTCCCTTTCGTGTCTGTTTTAGGATTGTTCTTGGCGTCAATAATGATCTTCACGTTTACGCCTTTATCAATGGCGTCTTTGAATGCCTCTACCACCCCAGGATGATGAAATTCATAAACACAGGCATACAGGTGTTCACCTGCCTCAGCTTGTTTAATAAACTTTAGCAGCGCTGTTTTCAGGTCACGTGTAAGCCATTTTTTTGCTTCCCGCTTTTTAGCTGGTTTCAGGTAATCCAGTGAGCGGTAGCCGAAGCGGCGGATATATGCCTGGCTGCTGGCCACACCACGGTTGAAGAAAACATCATGCTGGCTGTTGGGGTCATACAATTCTTCCGTTTGTACAGTGATTTTAATGGGCTGTGCAGAGCGATCGAGATTTTTGGGCTTCCCTTTTAAGGGATAGAAATAATAGTCGTATTCATAACCGGACTTAGCGGTGAAATCTTCCCACGCAAAGCTTTGCACCGGCTGGTCGAAAGTGGATACTTCAACTGTTTCTGATGGATTAGGATCGAACTCTTTGAATACCTTGAAGCCTTTAATAAAATATCGTTCCTCTTCTTTTTTATCGTGGCGTTCTACTGCAAAGCCAAGAAGTCCTGCTGTGTCGGCATTGCGGAAGTCAATAGCAAAGCTTACGGTGTTAATGCCTGTGACGGCGACTACAGTATAGCCGCTGATTTGGGGAGATTTGAAGCGCATAAGAGTTAGTGTGTAGTAGAAAGTTACAAGTTTGATGCAAAAGAAGCAAATGAGTTATTAATGATTTAGCGGGTGCAGCGGTTTGTTACTGATATCAACTTCCTGTATTCAGCCGCATAGTACCTTTATATTAATGGCAACAGTACTTATTACCGGCGGTACAGGCTTAATTGGCACAGCACTGACAAAAGCACTTGTAGCAAAAGGGTATAAAGTAACCATTCTTACAAGAGCAATACCCAAAACGGACCGCTTTACACCAAATGTTTCTTATGCTGAGTGGAATATAGAAGAGCAAATTATTGATGAGCAGGCAATAAAAAATGCAGATTACATTATTCATCTGGCCGGAGCAAATATTGCAGAACATAGCTGGACAGAGGAGCGAAAAAAAGAAATTGTGGAAAGCCGTACAAGTAGCAGTGCACTGCTGGTAAAAGCTTTAAATGAAATCGTGAACGATGTAAAAGCAGTTACCAGCGCTTCTGGAGTAGGCTGGTATGGGCAAGATCCAAAAATACCCAACCCTACACCCTTTGATGAAAATTTTCCGGCAGACACAGGTTTCCTTGGACAAGCATGTAAACAATGGGAGGAAAGTATAGAACCAGTAACAGCATTGGGTGTACGATTAGTGAAACTACGCACCGGGCTTGTTTTTAGTAATGACGGTGGCGCCTATAAAGAATTTAAAAAACCATTAAAATATGGTGTGGCGGCCATTTTTGGCAAAGGCAAACAAGTAATTAGCTGGATACATATTCATGACCTGGTTCGCCTGTATATTGCAACTATTGAAGATGCGCAATGGAGCGGGGTGTACAATGCAGTTACCCCCTACCCGGTTACCAATAAACGATTAATGCTAACCATTGCAAGAACCCGGAAGAAGTTTTTTATACCATTCCGTGTGCCAGCGCCGGTTTTAAAAAAGATGTTTGGGGAACTGAGTACTGAAGTTTTAAAAAGCACAACGGTTATACCGGCAAAAGTGCAGGCGTCGGGTTTTGTGTATCGTTATCCCACTGCTAAAGAAGCTATCCAAAAATTGGAGGCTTGACAAAATCTTCATAGCCAATGTCTGTATGATTCCAGTGATAAATGTTAGTGAACTGACCTATAATTGATCTTTCATTTTTGAATGGCAAACGATGTAATCTTAAAAGATCTATATCTGTTTGCTTTACACGCCTGTGCATTGGATGCATAGTACTGCCGGTTACACCCGCCGGTTTCATTGGATCGTACTGAAATTGCGGATCAACAAGGGTACCCCGGGGATACATAATGCCGGGAACACCTTTTCCCCTTAAGTCCAAATCATTCGGATGATCTAAACCAAGTGTATGGCCATATTCGTGTGCAGCGGTAGTAGAACCCTGGTATAAATTTTCCAGTTTAAAATAACCGCTGTTGCACCCCAGGCCATCTACAAACGAAATGTTTCCGTGGGCATATTCTTCAATCCGGAAGTAATTATTGCGTGCAGTTACATTCTGATATACTTCCAGGTCGGTAATGTCTTTTCTTAATTCTGCTGTAATGCGAAACTGAACCAGGTAACTGGTGCCATTTATATACCCAGTTGCATGTGGCTCGTTCCACATCGTTTCAATTTCATCACGTATTTGCTCTGATAATGGTTCATCCGCAGCATTACCATAGGTGATGATATGTGAATGAATGACAAGTGCTTTTCTTTCTTTATTAATTTCCGCTTCCCCCATTACTCAAAATTCACGGAGTAAATATTCACCGGCTCTGTTTTACCTCTTAATTCTGTTGTGCCGATATTTTCAACCGTATAGCCGTGGGGAGTTTCAAAGTCCTGCACAAAATCATCCGAAAGAATGTAGGTTTCGTTCAATTCGTTACAAAGGCTTCGGATGCGTGCAGTAGTATTTAAGGTATCGCCACAATAAATAAGTTCCCTTTTAATTAGGCCAACAAAGCCCGCAGTTACTTCACCCGCATGCAGGCCTGCCTTAAACCCGGGCACAACTCCATACTTCCTCATGTAAAATTTGCTCCTGCGCTGAATCAGAAAATATGCATTGCGTATAAACTTCAGGCTTTTGGCCTTATTTTCCGGTGTATTACGCCACGACAGTACAATCTCATCACCAACATACTGGTATACTTCACCGTCATTGGCTAACACCGGCAGGGTGATGTCTGCATAAAAAGTTCTTAAGAGGCGAAAATATCTTTCATGGCCAATTTGTTCAGCAATGGTTGTGGAATTATTCAAGTCCAGGAAAACAAAAATCCGTTTTTCTTTTTTTGGTTTATTGTATTCGCCACTTAACATGCTCCAGAACATGCCTGGACCGTAAGTTTCGGTTACTTCCAGCAACATAATGGAGAGCAGGGTCATTAAACCCATATCCACTATAAAAACCTTGAACGTTCTGGTTTGGACAATTTTGGTAAAAAAGCTGTTTATAAAGCTATCCAGATCGCGATGATAGCGGAACACATAATAGACTGTGAGTATTAAAAATGTAATGATGAAAAATAAAAAAACAGTGATTAATAATTTAAGCACTGTAGCAAACCATACGGGCTGATGGTTAAATGCCGGCTTTAAAAAAAAGATAGTGGTGGCAGTGATGATAAGACCAATGATCCAGAATGTGAAAGTAAACTGGGTGATGGAAACGTTTACACGTAAATCGTTTGATGGCTTCAGCAGGTTTTCATAGAAAACTATTCCAAAGATCATCCAGATCATGGAAATAGTAATAAGGGTACGAAGCCGGAAGTACAATAATTTTTTTGGCATAGAAAATCCTCCGCAAATGTAAGGCCTGCGGAATTTTATTAATTGCGAATTGGTTTACCGCTTTTTAGTACACTTTGAATCCGTTCCAGCGTTTTTCTTTCACCGCAAAGAGATAAAAAAGCTTCCCGTTCCAGGTCCAGCAAATATTGTTCACTTACTAAAGAGGGTTCACTGAGGTCGCCGCCGCACATAACATAAGCTAATTTTTTTGCAACCAATGCATCGTGATCTGTTGCATACCCTGCACGCCACATGCCGTGGATACCGGAGTACAATGCACCCAATGCGCTTCGTCCTAAAACTTTAATATCCTTTCGCTGCACCGGCATCACATACCCACTGTCGTGCAATTCAATAACCGCTTTTTTTGCTTCCTCAATACGCCTGTCCGCATTAATTACTATTTCGTCAACGCCTTTTCTGAAAATTCCTATTTCTAAACTTTCAAAGGCAGATGTACCCACTTTTGCGGTTGCGATGGTTAAAAACCGATTTTTTAAAGTAATGGTTTCCGGTTCATCCTGGTGCATTTCATCAGAGGCTCTGAGTACAAATTCTTTTGTTCCACCCCCACCGGGGATAAGGCCTACACCCAACTCCACCAGTCCTGCATACGTTTCTGCTGCCGCACATGCTTTATCGCTGTGTAAGCAAATTTCAGAAGCGCCACCTAAGGTTAAACCATGCGGAGCCACTACAACAGGAACAGAAGAATTGCGGATGCGCATAGCCGTATTTTGAAATAAGCGTATGGCAAAATTCAGTTCATCAAATTCCTGTTCAATAGCATACATGAAGATCATACCGACATTGGCGCCGGCACTAAAGTTGGCGCCTTTATTTGCAATCACCAATCCCTTGTAGTCTTTTTCCGCCAGCTCAATTGCTTTGTTTATTCCACTTAAAACATCTCCGCCAATACTATTCATTTTTGTATTCCACTGAAGCCTCAGAACATCATCACCAATGTTATAAACATGGCAACTGGCGTTTTTCCAAACAAGATTATCCCCCTCCCGTCCTCCCCTGATAGAAGAGGAGAATTGGGGAACCTCTGTCTTTTCAGTACCTTTATTAAAAGGTGAATAGGCTTTCCTTACTTCATTTTCTTCTGTGTAAAAAGATTTGATTCCTTTTGCCAGCATATCTTCCACCCATTCTGCAACTTTGTATCCCCGTCCAAGTGGATCATCCGGGCGGGCGGCATTCTGCATCTCTTTCGCTACTTTTTCAACGCCTAACACATCCCAGCTTTCAAAAGCACCAATTTCCCACCCGAAACCGGCCTTCATGGCATCGTCAATACGGTATATTTCATCACTGATTTCAGGAATGCGGTGCGACACATAAGAGAATAACCCATAGTGCAGGTGACGGTAGAATTCACCAGCTTTATCCTGCGCCGCCATCAGCATTTTTAACCGCTGTTTTAAATCCTCCACAGGCTTGGCGGCATCTAAGGAAGCAAACCCTGGTTTTTGGCGGGGTTCGTACTCAAGAGTTGAAAGATTCAAAACATGAATCTCTTTCTCCCCTTTAGGAGATGGGGGCATTTTTTTAAAAAATCCCTGGCCTGTTTTATCACCCAACCAGTTGTTAGAAACTATTTTGTCAAGCCATTCTGGTATTATAAAAATGTTTCTTGCTTCGTCGTGGGGGCAATTTTCATAAACACCTTTGGCCACTTTTACCAATGTGTCAATACCCACTACATCTGCAGTTCTAAACGTTGCTGACTTTGGGCGCCCGATAACTGGCCCTGTTAATGCATCTACTTCATCAATGGATAAAGCAAGTTTTTCTACTAACTGAAAAACTGACATAATACCAAATACGCCAATACGGTTGGCAATGAATGCAGGAGTGTCTTTTGCAAGAACAGTGGTTTTACCTAAATACAAATCGCCGTAATACATTAAGAAATTAGTTACCTCCGCATTGGTATGAACGGTAGGGATTATTTCCAGTAACCGCAGGTATCTTGGGGGATTAAAAAAGTGTGTGCCGCAAAAGTGTTTTTTAAAATCATCGCTTCTTCCTTCACTTAGCATAGTTACAGGTATGCCGGAAGTGTTGGATGTAATTAATGTTCCTGGTTTTCTGAATTGTTCTACTTTCTCATACAGGGAACGTTTAATATCCAATCTTTCCACCACCACTTCAATTACCCAATCGCAGTCGGCAATGTCTTTCAGGTTGTCATCAAAATTTCCCGTTGTAATGCGGTTTACTACATCTTTATAATAAACAGGTGAGGGATTAGACTTAATTGCTGCAGCTAACGAGTCATTGACTATTTTATTTCTTTGGGCCTTTATTTCTTCCCGTTCGGGGGAGTCAGAAGGGGCCACAATATCCAGCAAAAGAACCTGTAAGCCGATGCCTGCAAAATGACAGGCAATTCTTGAGCCCATAACTCCACTACCTAATACTGCAACTTTTTTGATTATTCGTTTGGCCATAAAGGAAATTATCTCGCGGAAAACACGGAATACGCTGAATTAATAGTTATTGGCAATTCTTATTCTTATTTTTTTTTAAAATGTGCTGAACTGCGGGTGCTAAAATACAAGTTAATAGAAGATTATCTCTGCGGGCATTATTTATAAAATCATATGAAATAGGATTGGAGCCGCTGTGTTTTCTTTATTCAAACTCGATAGGAGGGAGCTTTTGGTCTTTTAGCTCCTGCCTGTATTGCTTTAAATATTTTTTATTCTTCTTTACACCTACACTGGTTGCCATACCACTAAACGTCATTTTTATAATATAGTTGAAGAAAGATCGGTCACGGAGTCGTTGGAAGTAAACAAGACCGGTGCGGCCACTGTTATTTTTTTTAATTACCAGCGTATTTGCAAGGAAACTTGCCACATTGCGTAAAAATGATGTTTTATCCGGGTCACCATCTTTTATCAATTGAATACGCAGGTTATGATAATACATTTTCATTTCTCCCAATGCAATATGTTCTCTGCCTATAGCCCGCAGATGCAATGAATCTATTGTGCCGGACACTATTTTTATATTTGATAGAGGTGCGAGAACAGGATTTAAAAAACCAAGTGATGTTGGCTTCATCCGCAATGTCATTAAAAAGCCGCTGAGCGTATCCGTATAGGATTCTTTAACTCTTAAATTTACCAAAGTTGAATCCATTAAATAAGCATTTATAGCTAACGTCAAAGAATCAGTATTGCTTATGTTGCTATTTTTAATATTACTCAGTCCGCCGTTGATGTGCGTTAATAATACAGTGCCTTCAGCTCCTGTTTTTGCATTTACTTCTGTATAGGTAAGCAATCCATCATTAATGTTAACCCGTTGTAAGGAAACAGGAACTGCAATGCTCTTTATCATATCTACAGGCAGCGGTTTTACAGCGCCGTGTAAAAACGGTGGCCTTTTATCGCGGTAAATGGTGATAAGGGGTTTAGTTATACTAATAGCCTGTGCAATAAAAGCGCTATCCTTGTTATACTTTTCCAGGTTGAAATCTGTAATTTTTAAAGGCCCGGTTTTCAATGTTATATAATCTGTTTGATGGGGAGTATGGGCAATAACAGAATCTCTTGTCTGTGTAGGGTGATAATTAAACGAATCAAGACTTAGCGTTCTATTCTTATAATCATACGCCGCATTATACCATTTTAACGTTGTTGTACTGTCAACGTACTGACCAGTTGCAGTACGCAGCCAGGCCGATACGTTTAAGCGAACCAGCTTATTGAAGTCAGTAACAACATCGGATGATAATTGTACGTTGCCTGCAGATGCTTCATTAACAGAAAGCATATTTTTTTTAGCACCTACCAAAAAATTATTAGGATTCTGGAGATATAATGAAGTAATCAAAGCACTCCATGCAGGTTTGCCATTAGTGTTGCTCAACCGTATATTGGAGAGCTGTACATCCACCTTACCTTTTTCCACTCCCAATGTTTCTCCGCTACGCTTTATAAATGTGCCGGAGGTAGTATTTAATGTTAACGTCCCAATTTCCGTAATTCCTTCATCCATGGTGAGATTGGATACTTCAAAAAAACTATTGTCTGACTTTGGTATGTTGATGATGGAAACTGAATCGGTACGGTGGGTAGCCACATAAACAGAAGGAGTAGATGCAAAAATCCTGTCAATACGGATGGACGGTTGTTGTTTAGAAGAATCCTTCTTTATATCCGAAGACCACTTACTGATTTTTATTACCGGCGATAGTGTTTCAACTGAAAATAAATGAATATCCTTTGCGAGGATGCTGTTTATGTCCGCAAGAAAATTAATGCGGGGTGATTGAACTTCTATAGAATCTAATGGTTCTAGCCGGGTAAGATGAAATTGCGAAAGATAAGATGGGCGGTCACTGCTAATTTGATAATCCGATGCATTCACCTGCATTGAACCGCTTTTCATGGATAAGTGATTTCCATTTATTAATAGTCCCTCAATTTGCATGGAACTCTTTGATGGTTTATTTAAAGAAGCAATTTTTAAGGATGAAACGTTTGTGGTGATATTTGTTTTTCCGGTTATGAAATTTAATTTGGTATTACTCCCGGAAATATTTTTTATCATAACATTGCCTGTTGCTGATTTATTTTTTCCGGAAGGAGCTGAAGAACGAATAGCTATTTGTGCGTTTTTCCACCCAATACCATCCACTACAATGGTTTCTGCCTCATCATCCAGCAACATATTTTTTACGGTAATGTTGGTCGCCGATCCGTTTAATTTATTAGATGTGCTTCTAATATTCATTTTATCAGCTTCTACTACGTTATTTGCAGTGTGCCGTACGTTTTGAAGCCGAATTATATTGTCTTTGATACGTATAATGCCGTTGGAGAAAGAGAGGTTTTCAATTGCACTCCGCAGGTCTTTTATGTTTTCTGATTCCAATAAGTGGCTGCTGTTCAATTGCAGATTGGCATTTTGGAGATTAAAAGCAGCAGCACCCATTTTCATATTAATGGTTCCGTTTATAACTTTTATTTTATCCAGAACCATCATGTCATCCAGCGTTTGCAGCGTATGGAAAAAATTAGTTTTCCGGCGCTTCTTTGAAGGTTTCTTTTTGGTATAATTTATTACAGGATTATATAATACTGCTTCATGTGCCCGAAGTGTTTCCTCAAAAATGAGGTCGGACCAATTAAGCCCTGTAAGTTCAAAATAAGGGATAATAAAATCTCTTTCATTGTGCAATCCGTACCGGCTGGAGGTAGTTACCACAGAAAAATTACTTAAAACAATTCTGTTATTTTTAAAATGTATGCTGTCAAAGCTAAATGCAGAAGAGCTGTCCGCATTGTACAGCCTGTAGTCCCGTACCAGCATATCAAACCGGTCAACAACCACCGGTTTTGATGAATCTGCATTAATGCGCAGCCCATAAAGAGCAAAGTCATCTTTATTGGAGTTGAACAGTGATCTTTTTTTGCCACCTATAATGTCAATATGTATTCCCGCCCCTTTTACACCAACAAAAGCAAGCTCCAGGTCGCCTGTAATATCTCTTAATATTTTCTCAGGATCAGGCTTTTCCTTTTTCTTACCAGTAACATTCAAATCACTTCTATCTATCTGGATATTGAAAACCGGGCTTTCGCAATAAACTGAATCTGCCCTAATGAGGTTATTTTCATACATGGCATTAAAATCAACGCCTACCAATAAAAGCTTGTTGAAAAATATCTTATAGGTACTGTTTGAAGTATCTGTAGGCAATGCCGTTACAGTGCAGCTATCTATTTGAATGTGTTTTTTGAAAAGCTGTAAATTGAATTTTTTAAAAGATAAAATGTGCCGGCCCCCTGGTAGCGCAATCGTCTGGTTATACGTTTGTAGCTCCACAGTTTGTCTGCCTTTTACATACTCATCCCGCTCTTCGGTATCCCCTGCGGTTCTTACAAGATTTAAAAAAATATTGCTTACAACCACTGGTTCCTGTTGCGGCTTCATTTTATTAATTGCAGTGAAGCGGCCATTATCAATCAAAACTCTTTTTATGCCGAAAGCATCCAGCGCATCAAGCAGTGAATTATACATTTTTCCCATTTCCTGGGGAATGGAAACATCCACCGTTTTTTTATTGGCAATAGTATCTGGGCGCCAACGGGTTACCCGAATATCCGGATTAAATATTTTTACAGAATCCAACAGCAATTTTCCTCTGAGTAAAGGCCAAAAGGAAGTAATACGCAGTGACAGCTTACTAAACTCAACATTATAAGTGGCAGACTGCGAAAGCGTGTCAGTAGAAGAAAGGCTGGCTTTTCGTATTTCAATGTAATTGTTCAAATAGTTGAATGTAAATCCTTTTACTTCCAGCTTTAGTTTACCGTTTGATTTATCATGAACAACACTCTGCAAAAAATTCGAAGCGTTATACTTAAACCAAAAATGGAGGGAAGCAAAAGCAATTATTAGAATAATTCCAATGGAAAGACTAATACGTATGAATTTTTTTTGGAAGACTGTCATCAGGCACGTGTCTCGTCTGGGTTATACCGAGCATAGCTTAAAATTAACATGTTCTGAAGGAAGTTTGTGTAATTAAATGTTAACGAACCTCCGAGCCATTGTTTGTAATGGCATCGGGGCTTACCAGGATCAGCTTCCCATCGGGCTGTTCAGCAGTAAGGATCATTCCCTGGCTTTCAATTCCTCTCATTTTTCGTGGTGCAAGATTAGCTACAAGTATTACCTGTTTATTCAAGAGTGAATCGGGCTGAAAATGCTGCCCTATGCCTGAAACTATTGTTCTTTTTTCAAAACCAAGATCCACTTCCAGCTTTAAGAGTTTGTCTGCTTTTTTTACTTTTTCTGCTGCTGTTATAGTGCCAATGCGTAAGTCCAGCTTTGCAAAATCATCATAAACAATTTCAGATTTAAGATTTAAGATTGCAGATTGAGCATGCTCGCTTCCAGAACTTTGATTTGTTTGCTCATTGCTATTTGTCGGTTGGTTCTTTTTTTCCATTTTTGATCTTTCTAATCCTTGTTTTAATTTTTCAATTTGATGCTGTACTTCGGTATCTTCAATTTTTCTGAATAATAGTTCAGGTGCCCGCAGAGAATAACCTACACTCAGTAAGTTCAGCTTACCAGCATTTTCCCACTCCAACATTTTATCTACAACCTTCATCATGTGGCAAATTTTCTTTGCGATGTTTGGAAGAAAGGGATTTATGTAAATTGCAAGGTTAGCAGAAAGCTGTAAGCACACATGAAGGCAATTGTCAACAAGTATTTGATTTTCCTCACTTGTAGCTTGCGTCTTATCGCTTGAGGCTTTTTTCCACGGTTCCTTTTCCTGCAGGTATTTGTTTCCACTTCGTGCCAGGTCTATCACTCCAAAAAGAGCATCCCGAAATTTGTATTGTTCTAATGCATTTTCTATTTTAGTTTTTGATGCTTTGATCTCTTCAATCAATGCCTGGTCTTTCTCATCAGCACTATCCTTATGAAACTTCGGCACTTTTCCTTTACACAGTTTGTGCATCAACACAAATGTTCTATTAACGAAGTTGGCAAATACAGCTACCAACTCACTATTTGCTGCATCCTGAAACCCTCTCCAGGTAAATTCACTGTCTTTTGTTTCCGGCAATATAGTAGTTAAATAGTAACGCAAGGCGTCCACCATTGCAGGACCGCCATTTTCTTTCTTTACAAAATCATCAATGTAATCCTGCATGTCCAGCTTCCAGTTTCGGCTGGTACTCATTTTATCACCTTCTAAATTCATGAACTCATTTGCAGGAACGTTATCGGGAAGAATGTAGCCATGCAACTTTAGCATTACAGGGAAAATGATGCAATGGAAAACGATATTATCCTTGCCAACAAAATGTACCAGTTTGGTTTCTTTATCCAGCCAGTACGATTTCCAGTCTTTTCCTGTATTTAAAGCCCATTGCTTTGTTGCACTGATGTAGCCTATTGGTGCATCAAACCACACGTAGAGGACCTTTCCGCTCAGCCCCCCTAAGTCCCCCCGAAGGGGGAATTCAGCATCCGCACTAACCTCTCTTTTTGCATCTTCATCATTGGTTTTGTGATTTGGTAATATTTGTAGCTTGTGCAGAAGTGTATTTAATACTCCTTCAGTATTAAGTAAAACTTCATTATTTGTGAAACGGATTACTTCGTAGCCGTTTTCATTCAACCATTTAGTTCTCTCTTCATCATTTATTTTATTTTCAGGTAATTGATGAGTTAGCCCATCCACTTCAATAATTAATTTTTTAGACAAGCAAAAAAAATCTGCGATAAAAGTTCCTATTATATGTTGACGTCTGAATTTATAGCCTTCAAGTTTTTTCCCTCTGAGCATTTCCCACAAAACTCTTTCCGCTTCTGTCGGTTGACTTCTATGCGTTTTCACAAACTCTTTTAATAAAGAATATTGCAGCGGATCTGCTGTTGCATATTTATAGTGCTCTTTCGCAAGCTGGCTTTGTGTGGATGCTAAATCCCCCCTTTGGGGGGTGGGGGGGCTTGGTACCTTCACTCCCCAGTCCAGATCTCTTGTAACCGCTCTGGGTTGCAAACCGGTATCCAGCCAGCTTTTGCATTGACCAAATACATTGGTCTTCCAGTCCTTATGTTCAGTAAGTATCCAGGTGCGAAGCCATTCTTCATGTTTGTTAAGTGGCAGATACCAGTGTTTTGTAGCTTTTTTTATTGGTTTATTTCCGCTTAATGTACTTACAGGATTTATCAATTCATCAGGACTTAATGATGTTCCGCATTTTTCACATTGATCGCCAAAAGCCCCGTTAAAACCACAATTAGGACAGGTGCCCTTTATATACCTGTCGGCTAAAAATGTTTGTGCCTGTTCATCGAAATAGTGTTCTGTTTCTTTTATGTCCAGTTCACCTCTGTCATTCAGGTAAGTAAAAAATTCCTGGGCTGTATCGTGGTGTACAGGATTACTTGTGCGGTCGTATATATCAAATGAAATAAATAGATCTTCAAAATTTTGTTTTATCTGCAAGTGGTACTTATCAATGATAGCCTGAGGCGTTGTGCCTTCTTTCATTGCCTGGATGGGGATGGCGGTACCATGTTCATCACTGCCACAAATAAAAACCACATCTCTCTTTTGTGCCCGCAGGTACCGCACATAGATATCTGAAGGCAAATATGCACCGGCTAAATGCCCTATGTGTTTTTGACCGTTTGCATATGGTAATGCGGCTGTAATTAAGTATCGTTTAGGTTGATTCATTTTATGTAACCGGCTTATCATTTGCAGAGGATCGTATAGTTATTTCTAAAATGATTTTGTTCTTCAACATGACAAGACAGTGGCGAAATTACCGTAAACGGATAAACTGTTTTGAATTGCTATTACAAGTTTTTATTTTGTGCAGGAAGTATGATAACTATTCCACGATACGTGAAAAAAGGAGATGCCATTGGCATCGTTGCTCCCGCAGGGTTTATGCCTTTTGAAAAAATGCAAACCTGCATTAATACATTGCAGGAGTGGGGGTACAAAGTAATTGCGGGTGCAACTACGCAAAGTGCATCTATGAATTATTTTTCCGGCTCCGATGAAGAAAGGCTAAACGACCTGCAGCAAATGCTGGATGATAAGAAAATAAAGGCTGTTTTTTGTGCCCGTGGAGGTTATGGTGTAAGCAGAATAATTGATAAGCTCAATTTCAAAAAGTTTAGAAAAAATCCAAAGTGGATCATTGGTTACAGTGATATTACTGTTTTGCAGGCACACCTGTTTTCAAAATATAAAATTGCCTCACTACATGCCCCAATGGCAGCCGCATTTAATGATGGTGAAGCGGGTAATCCGTTCATTCTTTCCTTAAAAGATGCTTTGGAAGGAAAGAAGGCTTCTTATGAATCTGCTTCACATGATTTTAATAATAAAGGAAAAGCAAGAGATCAACTTGTTGGAGGTAATCTTGCGCTTTTAATTCATTTGATAGGTACCGCCTCGGATTTTAATACAAAAAATAAAATACTGTTCATAGAAGATACTGGGGAATATTTATACAACATAGATCGTATGCTGTTACAATTAAAAAGAAGTGGAAAATTGGAGAAGCTTGCTGCTTTAATTGTGGGTGGGTTTACAGATTCCAAGGACACGGAAAGACCCTTCGGAAAAGCGGTTTACGAAATAATCTATGACCAGGTAAAGGAATATAAATATCCCATCTGTTTCAAATTTCCTGTAAGTCATGAAAAAGAAAACTTCGCTTTAAAAATAGGAGCTTACTACAAGGTATCTGTAAGTAATGACGGAGTAAAATTGGAGGAAACTTAGTTCTGCAATAAGGAGTTTAAATTATTGCTGAAATGATCAATTTCATTCAGGTTATTGTGTTTTCCATTTTCAATAGTTATCAATTGCACGTGTTTATGTTTGCTCTTTAACTGTTTTGCCTGCTTGTAAGGAATAACCTCATCGTTGGTTCCATGAAAAATAGTAACAGGAGCCTTTACATTCTGTAAATATTTATGAGTAGGAAAAGCATATTTGGTTAAGGGTATTACAGGGTACATTGGAAAATAATGCTTAGCCAGTGCGTCAATACTATAGTAAGGAGTTTCTAATATTAATTGCCGGCACTCTCTTACGGAAGCTAACTGTGCCGCTACCCCGGTGCCCATTGATTTTCCATAAATAATAATATTATCGGGTATTGTTTGGTGGAGGGCCATGTTGTACAGAAGCACTGCATCATTATAAATGGTTTGCTCACTTCGTTTGCCGGTGCTTTTACCAAACCCCGGATAGTCCATTGTCCATACTTCGTATCCGTTACTTGTAAATTGATGCGCATGCTTTGCATAACGTTCAACATTTTGCCGGTTGCCATGAAAGTACAGAACCACGCCCCTAACAGGAGAATCCACAGTAAATTTTACTACACTTAAATTCCTTCCTTCGGGAACAGGAATATTTAATTCTGTAAATGGCTGTACAAAATTAAATTTATGGTTTTTTGGCAGGGATTGCGGATGAAATAACAGTTGATCCTGAATAAAATAAAGCAATACGCCAAATAGAACATACACAATTACTGCCACTTTCACTACTCTCCAAATTTTACGTGCCAATTGCCCTTTCATTATGCAACAAAATAAAAAAGAACCACGCATAATGTTGGTTCTTTTTATGGAAATAAGTTATTCTATTTGTACCTGCTATAATAATTGCGTAAACGATAAGTAAGATCATTTTCAAGCTGGCGCAAAAGCTCCGTTACAATTTGGTCTTGCTGCGGAGGATAGTGATCCTGGCTATTAAGCAAGGAACGGTCATGATCGCTTAAGGCTCTTTCATCACCTGTATATGTTGCAAATTCGGTTTGCCATCTGTGTTCACCCCTGAAATTATCACTCCATAAAAATCTTCCATTGCCATCACGAATGTTTATGTACAACTCTCCCTGCGATACCAGTGTTCTTCGTGTTGTGGTTATTCTTGCATATATTTTCCCGTACTGTTTTACAACAGAATCTGGCTTATAAACAATTTCTTTTACTACTACTTCTTTTGAAACCTGCCTGGTTTGACTTTGATCGTATGGTTGGCCTATAACAATATTAACAAGCTGCATTTCAATTATTTCATCTGGTTCAATTCTCTGGCTTCTTAGGTTCCATTCAGAGTGAAACTTAATGAATTCGTTGGATGTATTATAGCTAAGGCTACGGATAATATCCTCCTGAAAATTACGCACATGATGCGAGTTGCTGTACATATAACCGCTATAATTATTCATAGGCACAACCATTACATTCACTACAGCTTGCTCATACGCTTCCTCCACTTTTTTTCTTATTTCGATATCATCCGGCTTATATTTCAAAGCAATTTTAAATTCGTGATATGCTTCGCGGTAAGCAGCTTTACTACCCTGATTCATGAAGCTTGAGCCTTTTTCAAAATGCACATCTGACGCTTTAGTTCTGTACGTATTTAGATAATCAGAATAATCAACAGCATTTACTGTTTGTGCAACTGTTGGGTAACGGCGTATATTTTCATACAAATTTTGTAAGGAGCGGTATTGGTGGTATATTTTTTCAAACCTTGTATCGCTATTGCTGTTAGATAATATACGAATCCTTTCTTCATGCTGGTTCACAGCAAATTTGTAGGCGTTTTGCAATAATGCTTTGGCTTCGCCATCATTTGGATTTTTTTTGAGCTTTTTAATAGCAAGATCAATAGCCTCCGTATAATTACCCTTTTCGTATGCTTTGCCTGCAGTTTTACAGGAAGTAATGTAAAGGGCAGAAATTAGAAGCAGTAAGTAAAATTTAGTCATATCATTTTTTTTATAAAAAGCAAAAGCATGACCAAAAGTTACTCTGAAACGTTATAAATGGTTGGTTTAACAAACATTTTAAGTCTTAAGAATATCACGGATGAAGTTGTGATACTCCGGAAACTGCGGCAGATTGTTGTGACCTGCACCTTTAATACGGATTAAAGTTATTCTGCGTGGATTTAATTTTTGTAAGTCTTCGCTATGTTTAATTGGAATGAGCCAATCTTTGGTTCCGTGTAAAATATAAATGGGACAATTTACTTTCAGTATCCATTTATCTGTACGTAAGTGGTACCGCAATACAAAGCGTATGGGTAAAAATGGCAGAAAACGTTCAATCACTTTTCTGAAGTTATAATAAGGCGCATCCAGAATCAAATACCTTGGTCTATTATCAGAAGCTATTTTTGTAGCAAAACCACTTCCTATGCTCCGGCCATAAACTATCAGATGGTCTTCTGTATATTGGTACCGCAAAGCTTCATAAACAAACTGCATGTCACTCAACATATCTTTTTCACCTCTTTTGCCAGTGCTTTTACCAAAGCCGCGGTAATCAACCAGCACTACATCGTAATCATATCTGTAAAAATCCTGTGCATATTTAGCCCATCCTTTTATACTTCTCGTATTTCCATGAAAATATAGAATAAGGCCTTGCGTGTTCTCTCTGTGAAAATGCAAACCGTTTATTCGTACGCCGGGAGCTACATCAAAATTTATTTCTCTGAATGGCGCAGAATAATTGAATTTGAAACCGGCATGGAGCTTTTCTGGTTGAAAGATAAATTTCTCCTGAAAAAAATATACCGCAATACTTAAAATGAAAATGGCGCCAAGGATGTATAGGAAAAGGTTTATGGCTTATTGTTTTTGCAAGTCTTCTATGTCCGAAAGTAACTACAAACTATAAGAATGTATAGCTATTCCTGTATCCGTCTCAGTTTTAAATTGGTAACCGGCGCTACAATAAGCGGAAACTTTTCAACCGTTACGTTGCTGGCATCAAGGCCAAAACCTCTTTCTTCAGAAAGGCTTCTTTCTTTCAGCCAAAAATGCAACTTCATGATTAATCTTTCGATGATTGGCAGATCATTATCCTGGCTTAGATATTTTTCCATTACTATAAATGAAAAATCTCCAACTATGTTGCTTCTTTCAAGGCTTTCGTAACGGCTGGTAATATTAACTTCTTTATTTGCCACAAGATCTTCCACCACTTTCCGGAACATAAGGTTAATTCGGGGTTCCACACGGAAACCCAACCTAAATTCTACACGGATTATATCGTTTGGTATTATGTGCTGCACCCTATATTCAGAGGTGTAGGGATCATCAAGAGTATCTACATGCACAAACCAGTAAATATCGGCACGTTTTGGTTTTTTGTTCAAAATGGAGTAAATGATTTTGTGCTCAATCTCTTTAGGATTATCAGCGCTGGTTAAATAAACCAGGTGTGTAGCATATTTAGGAACAGAACGATCGTTACTAAGCTCCTGAATTTTAGGAATATAATGTTCCAGCCGCACAAATTCGACGTAACGGTTTTTAATCTTTCGTGATTTAAACCAGACAAACATAATAATAAACATTACACCTGCTATTAACAGCGTAATGTATCCGCCATGTTGAAATTTTTGTAAAAGAGCCAATAGGAAAACTGTTTCAACAATTATATAGAATAGGAGAAAAACATAAATATAAATTTTTTGTATTCGCTGCAGTACCATAAAATTGGCGAATAATAAAGTGGTCATCAGCATGGTTATTATAATAGCTAAACCATATGCAGCTTCCATTTTCTCTGAGCTTTGAAAATAGAGCACCACGCCAACACAACCTATAAACATCAGCATATTCAGAGATGGAATAAATAATTGTCCCCTTGCTTCCGATGGATACCGGATCTTTAGTTTGGGCCAAAGATTTAAACGCATCGCCTCGCTGATTAATGTAAACGAACCGGAGATCATTGCCTGGCTGGCAATAATGGCAGCACTGGTTGCTATTACTACACCAGGAATAATAAACCATTGTGGCATCAGGTCATAAAAAGCATTTATTCCTAAACTTTTCTTTACACCCTCTGTAACAGTCAGGCCGCTATGATTTGCTAGAAGGGAAGCTCCCTGGCCCAGATAATGTAATATGAGGCAGGTTTTTACAAATATCCAGGAGATACGGATGTTTTCTTTTCCGCAATGCCCAAGGTCGCTATATAACGCTTCTGCCCCGGTGGTGCAAAGAAATACGGCGCCTAACAACCATAATGCCCGAGGGTATTCGGCTATAAACTGCACAGCATATGTAGGGCTGAAAGCACGGAAAATGCTAAAATCATCTGCAAGATGCACAATGCCAAGAATAGCAAGCATGGAGAACCACACGGACATTACAGGACCAAAGAATTTTCCAATGGAAGCTGTGCCAAACTGCTGTAAAAAAAAGAACATTGCAACTATGATAAGAACAATGTACACCACGTATTCTTCAATGCCCTTAAAAGCAGGCAACTCCTCTAAACCTTCTACTGCAGCAGTGATGGAGATTGGCGGGGTTATTATACCATCGGCAAGTAAGGAAGCGCCACCAATCATAGCCGGAACTACCAGCCACTTTTTATGCCGCCGAACCAGCGCATACAAAGCAAACGTGCCGCCCTCTCCGCGGTTGTCTGCTCTCAAAACAAGGGTAACGTATTTAAGAGTGGTTTGTAAAGTAATGGTCCATATAATGCAGGAGAGGCTTCCAATGATCAATTGCTCACTTATGATCCTTCCATTTATTATGGCATTAAAAACGTATAGTGGCGAGGTGCCTATGTCACCGTAAATAATTCCAAGAGCTACAATAAGTCCTGCCAGTGTAACTCTGTTAATGGGTACTTTCACTTTACCTGATAATTGGATAAATTCTGTACAACATCACAATTGGGCTTGCAAAGCTATTGTTAAAAGTAATACCTAATTTTTATTTGCAACAGTAAACTTTATGCACTTCTTGATTAATAAGAATGCACAATAGATGCATCCCATACAGAAATTAGAACATCCATAACAATACAAGAAGTAACTTTAAACCAGCTAAATTTTTTCGCGATATGTATTTTATCAGAACTGTTTTTTTATTGACTCTTTTACCGCTCAGTTTTTTTTCTGATGCTCAAAGAA
The DNA here is from genome assembly GCA_046262255.1 of Chitinophagaceae bacterium. Lineage (GTDB taxonomy): Bacteria > Bacteroidota > Bacteroidia > Chitinophagales > Chitinophagaceae > Flavisolibacter. The sequence continues at coordinate 18,254 of JBHENB010000005.1, read as the reverse complement.
TTGTGTATTCTGAGCCGGAAAGAGATGACACCCGAAGAATGGAATTTGAAATTATTGGGAAGGTTGGCGGGAATTTTTTAATTCATAAAACTACCCGCGGAAGAAATGCGATTGCTGTTTATAATAATGATATGAAGCTGATAGGCAAAGAGGAGCATAACTATTTGCCTGAAGACAGGTTGATTAACGTTGATTTTTTTCCTTATACTGACTTTGCTTACATGATTTATCAATATCAACGAAGAAATGTAGTGTATTGCAATGCCATAAAAATAGACGGCTTGGGAAAAAAAGCTTCTGAGGTGATAACGCTGGATACCTCTCACATTGGGTTTACAACTAACAATAAAATTTATTCCACCATTAGCAGTGAAGATAAGAACCATATTCTTGTATTTAAGATCAACTCGCGCAATAAATCACTTTATAAACTCACAACGCTTCTCTTTGACAATCAATTGGGTTTAAGAAAGCGTAGCACTATAATGTTACCGATGGAAGAGAGGAATGAATATCTCGATGAATTTTCTGTTGACAATGAAGGCGATCTTGTTTTTACCAAATTCAAGCGTGAAAATAATGAGAATATTGTAGAAGCTTTTTTGTTGTGGAAGCCGGCTATGAGCGATTCATTAGCGATAACTGACCTTGCCTTAAATAAAATTTTTCTTGATGAGCCGCATATAAAAGTGGATAATGTGAACAAGAGGTACTTTCTCACCTCTTTTTATACAAAGCAGCGCAGAGGCAATATTGAAGGGTTTTATTTTCTTGTTTGGGATAAGCAATCCCTGAAAGTTGCTATGGAAAACACCGTTGCTTTTAGTGAAGATCTTCGAAGAGATGCCCGTGGAGATGCGAATATAAAAATGGCGTTCAATGATTACTTCATTCGCAACATAATTGTAAAAAAAGATGGTGGTTTTATAATTGGCAGTGAATCCTACTATACAACTTCACGTTTTAATAACTGGAGCCGGTGGGATTATTTATATGGCTTGCCACTTTCTTCTTTTGATTACTATACTTATTCTCCCATGTTTAATAGTTGGTACTGGCGTAGCCGTTACAATAACCAGGCAGCCCGGCATCATGCAGATAATATTGCTATACTTTCTTTTGATAATACAGGGACTCTGGAGTGGAGTAACGTAATACACAAAGAACAATTTGATGATGAGGCCGGCGACATGGTTTCTTACCAGTTGATGAATACAGGTGGTCAATTACATTTTGTTTTTAATCAGGAAGAAAAAAGGAAGCAGTTATTGAACGACTATTCTTTAGCGCCGGATGGCCAGATTAATCGTAATCCAACCCTTAAGAATTTAGACCGCGGGTATGATTTTTTACCCAAGTTTGGAAAACAAGTAAGCAGCCGTCAGATGATAATTCCTTGTTTTTACCGCAACTATCTTTGCTTTGCAAAACTTGATTATAATTCATAGCATTGATGTGTGATTGGATTATTTAAGCACAAGACACCTGCTACTATTGTTTTGTTACTCATTTTCGGGCTGTTAATAAAGCTGCCGTTATTTTTATTTCCCCGCCCACTTCAATTTACTGTGGATGACGGGATTCTTTATAAATATTTGTTCCAGTCTTTCACCACAGGTAATCCTTTTTTTTGCTCTATCACAGCTTTTTTACTTCTGTATATGCAGGCTCTTGTAGCAACTTTTATTACAAATGAGAACCGGTTAATGACAAAGCAAACTTTTTTACCTGGAATGTCTTATCTGTTAATTACATCCTTTTTACCTGAATGGAATTACCTGTCTGCTGCATTAGTAGCAACTACATTAATGATGTGGAGTTGTAGCAGGCTATTTAAGCTTTATAATGTTCCATATGCCGGAGGTAGTATTTACAATATAGGTTTGATAATAGGTATTTCCTCCATGATTTTCTTTCCTTCAGTTTTTCTTGCAGTGTGTATATTACTTGGTTTGTTAATCCTTCGGTCTTTTCGTTTTAACGAGCTATTGCTTTTTCTTTTAGGCATTATTACTCCTTATTATTTTTATGCAGTTTCTCTTTTCCTAACCGATCAATTAATTCTACAAGACTTAGTGCCAGCCATTGGCATACAGCTTCCGCAACCAATTAGTTCGCTATGGCTCATTGCCGGCATTATTCTTTTAGGGGTGCCATTCATTGCAGGAGGTTTTTATATACAAACTCAATTGGGCAAGATGTTGATTCAGGCACGTAAGAATTGGGCGATTTTTTTATTCTATTTACTATTCGCTTTAATTATTTCTTTCTTCAGCAACTATTCTTCATTTCAAAACTGAGTTATTATTGCTGCACCATTAGCTGCTTTTCATGCCTGTGCCTATTTATACCCGCCCCGAAAGTGGCTTTCTCTGCTATTATTTTTAATAACAGTAGCATTTATTTTAGGACAACAATACAGCACCGCCAACTGGCAATAGCTATAAAAAATGGTAATTATCTTTACTTTAATTTGAGGTTATGAAATTTGGTGTTGTAGTTTTTCCCGGCTCCAATTGCGATCGGGATATTCATGAGGCTCTGGTGAATGATCTGAAACAGGAATCTATTTTATTATGGCATAAGGAAAAAGATCTGTCTCAGTTTAATGCAGATGATTGTATTGTTTTACCCGGGGGCTTTTCTTATGGGGATTACCTGCGGTGTGGCGCTATTGCCCGGTTTAGTCCTATGATGCAAAGTGTAATAGAATTTGCCGGGAACGGTGGTAAAGTATTAGGAATTTGTAATGGTTTTCAGATTTTGTGCGAATCACATTTACTGCCGGGTGCTTTATTACGAAATGAACGGCAGCAGTTTGTATGTAAAAATACTTTTGTGAAAGACTCAGAAGGTAATATTTACAAGCTGCCTGTAGCACATGGTGAAGGAAGGTATTACGCAAGCGGGGAAGTATTACAGGAGTTAGAAACCAATCATCAGGTTATATTGTGGTATTGTGATCCTGGAGGAAAGGTAACTCCCTCAGCAAACCCTAATGGTTCAACAAAAAATATTGCTGGCATCTGTAACAAGGAAAGAAATGTATTTGGCATGATGCCACACCCGGAGAGAGCCTGTTCTTCAGCTTTAGGGAATACGGACGGTCGCAGGTTGTTCCATAAATTATTTGCTGCAGTTGGAGAATTATCACAACAGGAACTTTTAACATCTTGACAAAAAATAATGAAAGAAATTTGAGGCTGCAAACCTAGATTATGAAAAGAATCATTTTTATTGTTGTATGTGTTTTCGCCGGAAGCATTGCATTTGCACAGAGTCCTGTTTCATGGGCATTCAGCAGTAAAAAAATAAGCGATAAAGTTTTCGAAGTACACTTAACAGCAACAATTCAGCGAGGCTGGCATTTATATTCTCAAAAGCAGCCAGATGATGCTATAGCGCAGCCTACGGCTTTTAATTTCAATAAAAATCCTTTGCTGGACTTTGATGGCAAAGTAAAAGAGATTGGCAAGCTGGAAAAATATAAAGATGAAAAATTAGACATTGCTGCCAATCAATACAGCAATAAAGTAAATTTTGTACAAATGGTAAAATTAAGAGGTAATGCCAAAACAAATGTTACAGGTAAACTGGAATTCCAGACCTGTGATGATAAAAAATGTTTGCCTCCCAAAACAGTTAATTTTTCTATCGCATTAAAATAAACAAACCTTTTCTTTCTTTTGCAAACGGATTCTATTTAGAATCCGTTTATTGTTTAACAGAACCGGATGAGAAAATTTTTACATGGCCTGCTTTTGATTTCAGGTTTATGGAGCTATCAGGCTTTCAGCCAGGAAGATAATGCTGCAGTTTTTTCCTGGAACGTTACTGCAAAAAAAATTTCAGATAACCAATATGAAATACAATTTTCTACGGCGGGAGTTGGCGGATGGCAGTTGTATGCACCTAACCAGGCGCTAAATGATGTCGCAACAACAGAAGTTACTTTCACGGATTCTGCAATACAATTAAAGGGGGCCTTTATTGATTCTGGAAACACAAAAAATATCCTAAGCTCCATCTTTGAAGGTGTTAATGTAAAAGTTTTTGAAGGGCCTGCAAAGTGGAAGCAACAAGTTACCATTAGAGGTGAAGTTCCTGCAACATTACAAGGCACTTTATTTTATACTTATGGCAGGGCAGATGAATTTTATCCTTCTACTGCACACAACTTTTCAGTGCCTTTACAGGGAGGTGTGGCATTAAATGCAAGAATTTTAATCCCTTCAATTAATGTAAAAACCCCGTTAAATGATTGTGGTGATGATGAAGCAGCGGACAAAGGCCTGTTAACCATTTTTTTTCTTGGTTTTGTAGGTGGATTAATTGCTCTTGTTACTCCCTGTGTTTTTCCACTTATACCACTCACCGTATCTTTTTTTACCAAACGTTCCGGGAGTCGCAGAAAAGCTATCAGTAATGCCTCGCTATATGGGTTTTGCATTTTTGGTATCTATGCATTGTTAAGCACACCGTTTCATTTGATTGATAAAACAGACCCTGAAATTTTAAATAATATATCTACCAATGTATGGCTAAACCTCACCTTTTTCGGCATATTCGTCGTATTTGCATTTTCATTTTTTGGCTATTATGAAATTGGCCTGCCCAGCAGTTTTGCCAATAGTGTTGACTCTAAATCGGGTATAGGTGACTTTGCAGGCCTATTTTTCATGGCACTTACATTAGCCATTGTTTCTTTTTCCTGCACAGGTCCTATTCTTGGCTCTTTATTAGCCGGAGCATTAACGGAAGATGGAGGTGCGATACAATTAACATCCGGCATGTCGGGGTTTGGGTTGGGACTGGCTCTACCATTTGCATTGTTTGCACTTTTCCCAAATTGGATGCAGTCATTACCAAAATCAGGCGGATGGCTCACCAGTGTGAAAGTTGTGCTTGGTTTTTTGGAATTAGCAATGGCTGTTAAGTTTCTTTCCAATGCAGACCTTGTAAAACAATGGGGCATTTTAAAAAGAGAAGTGTTCATCGGCATCTGGGTAATAATTGGAATTGCCATTGTTTTGTATTTGCTGGGTGTTATACGTTTTCCGCATGACAGCAAACCAAAAATGACAAAAACCAGGTGGGCATTTATTACAATCTTTACAGCCCTTACCTTGTATTTATTACCCGGAATTACAAATACACGTGCAGCCAACTTACGCATGATAAGTGGGTTTCCCCCACCATTGTGCTACAGTGTTTATCAGCATCCAATCAACTGCGAACGAAGCATTGAACCGCTTCACAATGATTATGAACAGGCTTTAAAATTAGCGAGGACACACAATAAACCCATTTTAATTGATTTCACTGGCTGGGCCTGTGTTAACTGTCGCCGCATGGAAGAAAAAGTTTGGCCAGACCCGGATGTTGCCGACATGATGAGAAATGATTTTATTGTTGTTTCCCTGTATGTAGATGAGCGAAAAAAATTACCTGCAACACAGCAAATGGAATACATTACGAAAACAGGGGACAAAAAACCCATTATTACTGTAGGTGATAAATGGGCAACCTTTCAGTCGGAAAATTTTAATGCAGTTGCCCAGCCGCAATATGCCATCATAAGCACAGACGAAAAAGCACTAACCAAAACAAAATCCTATACTCCGGATGCTAAAGAATTTTTGGAGTGGCTGCAATGTGGGCTGCAGGCATTTAGAAAAAATAAGCTTGTTCTAAGTGACGAAAAGGGATTATAAGCTTGTAATTTTTTTTGTGCTTCGAAGTGTCACTTTCTCGATGTTCATTGGGTTGTATTTCCTTTTAGAAATTATTTTTTTAACTTGTAGTTTAACAGCAGTAAGAGGAAGCAATAAATCTTGATTTGATATTATTTAAAATATCGAAAAGTAAGGATATACGGTGGAAGCAACGATTTCAGAATTTCGTAAGTGCATTGTCCTACCTTCAGGAAGCCGTTGAAATTAAAAACCCTGATATCATTCAGAAAGCAGGCCTGATTCAGTTTTTCGAAATATGCTTTGAACTTGGAGGGAATCTGATAAAAGATTACCTGCAAGACCAGGCATTTACGGATATAAGATCACCTAGGAGTGCATTAAAGAAAGGGTTTGAAATCGGCCTGATACAAAACGGCCATAGCTGGATGCAACTGATTGATGATCGAAATATCACTGCTCACACATATGATGAAGCAACAGTGAACAAGGTTCATCAGTTTATTGCTGATAAGTATTTTCCCCTTTTAAAGGAATTATATGACACCTTCAGACAAAAATAAAAACCACTTTTTTTTTGGTTTAAAAGGAGGTGACATTAAGGATATAATCACTATTCTTTCACAACATCCTGAAGTGGAGGAAGCTTACATTTTTGGCAGCCGTGCAAAAAATATTTACGAAAATGGAAGTGATGTTGATATTGCAGTTAAAGGGGACGCATTGAATTTTAATATTGTCAGACACATTAGCTATTTGCTGAATGAAGAAACACAAATGCCATATTTTTTTGATGTGTTGAATTACCATACAATCAATAATAAAGACCTGTTAGATCACATTGACAGAGTCGGCAGACTGCTTTACAGTAAAATCAGTTCTTCTAAATTTATTTGAGCATTCCCGTTATAAGAGTAATAACCGAACTATTAAACATTTATTCTTTCATACAAAAATTGTTATAGAGTTCTAATGCAAAGGAAGAAGCCAGATGTAGATGTTATTAAAGATGTACTGGAAACAACACTGGCAGCCTATCCGGCATCCACTTTTGTTCAAAGCTTACTGCATCAGTACCAGGAGCGTGGTGGTTTAAGCAAAAAACAACTCCAAGGCTTATATCATAAGGCCGCTAAAGTAAAAACATTACCTGCTGCCAAACTTGCCACTCTCGAAGCCGAAATTCTGAAACGGCCAACGCGATTTAAATCAGCTTTGCCCCGAAATACACCTCTATACTCAAAAGACAACCAAACCGGGCAACTGATAGCAGATGTACTTGCTAACTATCCGCAGCATAAGAGAGTGTTGTTTTTTAAAATGAAATACGATAACAATGAAATTCTTTCAGCAGCAGAAATAGCTGAATTAAGAAAGTTTCATAACCTGCTCATTAAGTAGAGGGCTATTCAGAAGCATTTTGTAAATTGATTCATGATAGATGAACAAGGAGAAAAAGTAATATGGACCATGGGCATTCTACACGTTCTCTAAATGAATTTATTGCTATTCTTAATTCTTTTAACATCAGGATGGTTGCGGATATCCGAAGTTTTCCAGGCTCAAAACGTTATCCCCATTTTAATAAAGAATCACTTCAATTTTCTTTGCAGGAACAGCATATTAATTATATACATTTAAAAGATCTTGGTGGCAGAAGAAAGCCGTTTGCTGGCTCTTGTTAATACACGGTGGCGGAATGATGCTTTTAGAGGTTATGCAGATTATATGTAAACGAATGATTTTGCCAGTGCAATAAACAATTTACAAATAATTGCCGGGCAACAACCAACTGCATATATGTGTTCTGAAGCAGTATGGTGGCGGTGTCATAGAGCATTGGTTTCAGATTATCTTAAGTTAAAAGGCTGGAAAGTGTTGCACATTATTGATGCCGAAAAAGCTCATGTACATCCGTTTACTTCCGTTGCACGGGTAATAAATAGCGAACTGCGTTACGATAATCCGGGACTTTTTTAGAGATTTTTAATCTGGATATTAAAAAATGCTTAAGAGATATGAATCCTAACTAAATATGTCTTAATAAATCAAACATCTTCAATTTCTAACCCCTCGTGTGCTAATTCTATTGTTTCAATAGCCACTTCATTTCCGTCTGCTTTTAAGTGAGGTCCGGAAATTTTACACGGCCATGCATTTCTTACTTTCCATACACGAACAGGTTCATGGTTTTCATTCAACAAACTAATAGTAACATTTCTTTTTTCCACCTTATTAAGATTAACTGTATTAAGCCACTTGTAAAAATCTGTATCACCCTTTGTTAAACCCCGTTTAAGGGTAATATTGCTGTATTTGCGCAGGCCGGGCATTTTTGTAGCCTGCTGTGTTGTTGAATTACCATTTCTATATTCAATTACTTCATTTTCTATGCTAAGTCCGGAAATTTCTGAGAAAGCGCCATTGGCACCTCCCCAGTCAACAATAAAATGATATGCGGATAATGGTTCAGTATTCATAAAAGATGTGAAAATTTTTATCTGTAAATTATTTGCTGATGTAGTAAGCTTAACTTAACAAAATAAATGTAAGTATTAAAGTTTAATAGAATTACCGAACGATAAAATGAGTCCTTCGACATGCTCAGGATAAACTTGCAACAGATGCAAAATAGAATTTCAATGCTGGTACCTAAAAAATCTCCGACTCCTTCGTCAAGCTCAGGGTTCGGGAATTTAATTAGGCGCCATTCCTAACCAACCTTCCACGGCAAGCAAAAATTTTGGATGGAGATTAGGAATGACAATATGTTAAGGAAAAGTTCCAAGAAACAAGGTAATAAGAAATACGTTGTGTCTTGTCGCTTGTGTCTTGTAACTTCTAAAGAACTATTTGTTTTTGTACCATCATCTTACGAAGGTTAATCAATCCATAACGCATACGACCCAGCGCAGTGTTAATGCTGCAATTTGTAACCTCAGCAATTTGTTTAAAACTCATATCTGCATAATGGCGCAGTATAATTACTTCACGCTGGTCTTCCGGTAATTTATCCAGCATGTCGCGAATGCGGTTATGACTTTGCTTTTTTATCATTTTATCTTCTGCACTGTCTTCTGTAAAATTCAGCACTTCAAAAATATCCTGGTCATCGCCTGTCTTTATAGTTGGTGTTCTTTTTACTTTACGAAAATGATCCACACAGAGGTTGTGTGCTATACGCATGGCCCACGGTAAAAATTTACCTTCTTCAGTATAGCGGCCACTGCGCATGGTATCAATAATTCTTATAAAAGCATCCTGAAAAATATCTTCGGCAAGGTACTTGTCTTTAACAAGGAAAAGAATAGAGGTGTACAACTTGTCCTTGTGACGTATTATAAGGATCTCTAAAGCGTTTACATTGCCGGAAGTAAACGAATTAATCAATTCGTGGTCGGTCAGCCGGGATAATAAAGTCATAACTCCTACGGTTTAGGTATGGTCGATACGGACAATAAAAATTAGGAGTAGAAATTAGACGATAGGCGATTTAAGGTTACTATGTTATAGAATGTTGGATTGGACAGTAAAAATATACTTCTTTTTGAAAATAAGCAATAAACCCCAAAATATTTATTATGGTGTTTTTGCAAAATAATTGTTAAGGCTTAAAAGCTTTCCATCGTCCGCTCTTTACATTTGCGGCGTACATGAAACAACAGGAGCAAGTATTAAATGTATCAACGAAAAATTCTGGCAACGATATTTTTATTAAAGGTGCACGGGTACATAATTTAAAAAACATTGATGTTACTTTTCCCCGTAACAAATTTATTGTAGTTACAGGTGTTTCCGGTTCCGGAAAATCATCGCTTACTATTGATACTTTATATGCTGAAGGGCAGCGGCGCTACGCTGAAAGTTTAAGTGCCTACGTACGGCAATTCCTGAACCGCATGGACAAACCCGATGTAGATTACATCAAAGGGCTTTCACCCGCAATTGCAATTGAGCAAAAAGTTATTACCCGCACACCCCGAAGTACTGTTGGAAGCATGACCGAAATTTATGATTACCTGCGTTTGCTTTTTGCTCGTGTTGGAAAAACTATTTCGCCTGCATCGGGCCGGGAGGTGAAGAAAGACGATGTAAAGGATGTACTTAATGCTATTAAACAATTACAGCCAGGCAGTAAAGTGTATATTCTGTCTGCATTCAAACAACATCGAAGCAGAGATGTAAAGGAAGAACTAAACATACTGATGCAAAAGGGTTTTGCGAGGGTGGTCGCTCCAAATTTTTCCGTAGTTTACAGGATCGAAGACTTACTCGAATTAAGTGACGATGAATTGAAGGCCAAATTATCGTCCCCACGCAAAACTGCCAACTCACCTTTAATGGGAGGAGGTGTGTTGATTGACAGAATTGTTGCAAAAGAATTGGATGAGGACGATGAGCATCGCTTAAGCGATTCCATTGGTACTGCATTTTATGAAGGGGAAGGAGATGTATATGTCGAAGTCGAATCGGCCGGTGGAGGAAAAAAATTGTTGCACTTCAACAACCGGTTTGAGCTGGATGGGATAGTTTTTGAGGAGCCGGTTCCAAATCTATTTTCTTTCAATAATCCATTTGGAGCATGCCCAACCTGCGAAGGTTTTTCTATGGTGTTGGGAATAGATGAAGACCTTGTTATTCCTGATAAATCATTAAGTGTTTATGAAGGTGCAGTGGCTCCATGGAAAGGAGAGAAGCTGGGTAAATGGAAAGAACATTTCATAAAAGCTTCCCGCAAAATTAATTTTCCTGTACATACACCAATTGCAGATCTAGCGCCGGAGCAATACAATACTTTATGGAAAGGCAACCAATATGTTTATGGCATTGATGATTTCTTTAAGGAAGTAGAGCGAAATTTATATAAGGTTCAATACCGTGTTTTATTGAGTCGCTATCGCGGCCGTACTAGCTGTCCAGACTGTAATGGGTATCGTTTGCGTAAAGAAGCCTTATATGTAAAAATTTATGGAAAACATATCGGTGAATTAAGCCTAATGTCAATCACAGACCTTAAAAGTTGGTTTGAAAAAGCAGCTACCAGTTTCAATGATTTTGAGAAGGAAATAGCCAGGCGTATTCAGATTGAAATAGTTCATCGTATAGATACTTTGCTGAAAGTAGGTCTTGGATATTTAACCCTGAACCGGCTTGCTAATACATTAAGCGGTGGTGAAAGCCAGAGGATACAATTAACAAGAAGTCTCGGGAGTAATCTAACCAACTCTTTATATATTTTAGATGAACCTTCTATTGGACTGCATTCAAGAGATACGCAGAATTTAATTCGTGTTTTAAAGGAGCTAAGGGATTTGGGAAACACGGTTGTAGTAGTGGAACATGACGAAATGATGATGCGGGAAGCGGATTACATTATTGATATGGGGCCACTGGCTTCTCACCTTGGAGGTGAAATTGTAGCAAGCGGGAAGTACAAGGATATTATTAGCACTAAAAAAAGTTTAACAGGCAAATATTTAAATGGTGAGTTATCTATTGATGCCCCAAAACAAACAAGAAAGTGGAATCAATCTCTTGTTATAGAAGGAGCACGACAGCATAATTTACAAAACATTACAGTTGAATTCCCCTTAAAAGCATTGTGTGTTGTTAGCGGAGTAAGTGGTAGCGGAAAAACAACGCTCATTAAACACATTCTTTATCCGGCATTACAAAAATTAAAAGGTGAAGCTGCTGATAAGGTTGGTTTTCATAAAACTATCCGTGGCGATGTGGATGCCATTACACAAGTTGAAATGGTGGATCAGAATCCCATTGGAAAATCATCACGGAGTAACCCGGTAACCTACATTAAAGCATGGGATTGTATAAGGGATTTGTTTGCTGCACAGCCTTTAAGCAAAATGCGGGGCTTTCAGCCAAAACATTTTTCATTTAATGTTGATGGTGGCAGGTGTGATGCATGCAAAGGAGAAGGTGAAAAGATTGTTGAGATGCAATTTTTAGCAGATGTACATCTAACCTGTGAAGTTTGCCATGGCAAAAAATTCAAGGAAGAAGTGCTGGAAGTACAGTTTAATGGAAAGAATGTGTTTGATGTTTTGGAAATGAGTGTGGATGAAGCGCTTGAATTTTTTTCATCTGTTACAGGCAAGACGGAGGCTGCAATTATTACCGCAATAAAACCATTAAGCGAAGTCGGGTTAGGCTACGTAAAATTGGGACAATCTTCAGGCACTCTCTCTGGTGGCGAAGCACAACGCGTAAAGCTTGCTTCTTTTTTAGGGAAAGGAAAAGCAGCAGGTAAAGTGTTATTTATTTTTGATGAGCCAACTACGGGTCTTCACTTTCACGATATAAAAAAATTACTCGTTTCTTTTAATGCTTTAATAGAACAAGGGCACTCTGTTATTGTTATTGAACACAACATGGATGTAATAAGAAGCGCTGACTGGGTTATTGATTTAGGGCCTGAAGCAGGTGATAATGGAGGTTATTTAGTTTATGCAGGCAAGCCTGAAGGATTGAAAAAAGTGAAAAAAAGCTATACTGCAGGGTTTCTCTGACCCATTCTCATCAACGAAGTAATATAATGGCGCCTTTTTTATGAATAACAGAACGATCGTCCATAATGGCCGTTACTGTATATACATAAACATCTTTAGGCTGATCTTTACAACAGTTCCGGAGGCATTGGTCCATGAGTATCTTATAGTGCCTTGTGCTCCATTAACAGGACCCGCTATTACTGAACCTGTAGGTCCGCAGGCTGACAAACTACAAAAAATGCCTTACATCTGCTATCTAAGCCGGTCCATGCTCTTTACCAGTTTCTCATCTTTCCATACCCCTCTTGCAGCAAGTATAAAACAACATAGAATGGCAAAATAAAAAACTGCCCAAATGGCTACTGTGCCAGTATAAAAATTACCAATCTCCAGGAAATACATTGTAATAAGCACCGCGGTGATAAAAATGCCCAGATAACATAGCTTCAATTGCAACTTGCGGTTGTCAAATAAAAAGATGGTAATAAAAGCCAGTGCTGCAGTAAGCACAGTTAAAATAGTTAGCCAGGTGGTTGTAAGGGCATTCAGGTCGATTACATAAGGTGTGGAATCTTTCATCCAATCACCGCTGTAGAATGGAAACCGGAAAGTTACTGCATTAAAAATAGTGGCAAGGAATAACCATACACTTTGTAAACGTTGTAGCATATATAATAATTTAATTTAATTCCGGATATAGGGGAAATTGCTGCATAAACTGATGTACTTCATCACTGGTTTTCTTGTGCAAAGCTTCATCATCTAAATGCAATAAAATATTATCTATAAAATCAACAACAGTTTGCATGTGCTCTTCCCTCATGCCCCGTGTGGTGATAGCCGGTACCCCTATTCTAATACCAGATGTTACAAACGGACTTTTATCATCAAAAGGTACTGCGTTTTTATTAACTGTTATACGTGCTTTGTCCAGCGTTTCCTGTGCTTTTTTACCCGTAATATTTTTATTACGCAGATCAATCAGCATTAAATGATTTTCTGTACCGCCGCTGATAATGTTGTAATCTTTTGCAACAAGAACTTTCGCCATAGCCTGTGCATTTCGTTGAATCTGCTGTGCATACTGCGTAAATTCATCCGATAATATTTCTCCGAAGGCTATAGCTTTCGATGCGATTATGTGTTCGAGCGGGCCTCCCTGGGTGCCTGGAAACACAGCCATATCCAGCACATGGCTCATCATGCGTAAATTTCCTTTCGGATCTTTTAAGCCCATTGGATTTTCAAAATCTTTTCCCATCAGAATTAAACCGCCACGGGGGCCACGCAAGGTTTTATGCGTAGTGGATGTTACAAAATGGCAATTATCAAAAGGTGAAGACATCAATCCTTTTGCTATTAACCCTGCAGGATGTGCAATATCTGCCATTACAAATGCGCCTATTTCATCGGCCACAGCACGGATGCGTTTGTGATCCCAATCGCGGCTATAAGCAGAAGCACCACACATGATTAATTTTGGCTTTTCGTGGCGTGCCAGTTCTTCCAGTTGTTCATAATCTACCAGACCGGTTTCTTTGCGTACACTATAAAAAAGCGGCTGGTATAATTTACCACTGAAGTTCACAGGCGAACCGTGGGTAAGGTGGCCGCCCATACTTAAATCCAGACCAAGAATCTTATCGCCCGGTTTTAATACTGCAAGCATTACTGCTGCATTGGCCTGAGCACCGGCATGCGGTTGCACATTAGCATAAGCACAATTAAAAATTTGCTTTACCCGGTCAATTGCTAATTGTTCTGTCTGGTCAACAAATTCGCAGCCGGCGTAATAACGTTTGCCGGGATAACCTTCTGCATACTTATTTGTCATTACATTGCCCATTGCCTGTACTACCTGCAGCGAAGCAAAATTTTCCGATGCAATTAATTCAATGCCGTTGCGCTGCCGTTCCAGTTCTTTTTTAATAAGGTCGAAAACCAATGTGTCTCTTTTCATAATACCCCCATTCCGCCCTGAAGCGGATTTAATCCCTCATTCTATAAAATGCAAAGCATCTATTGAAGAATGAAGAATAATTGATAACGCTGCTGCGTAAAGTGAAAAGCGTACAAGAGTGCGACGCAACGAAGTACAATAGTAATACTTGCGCTGGTAACACTATAGCACTCACAAAAATAAGTATGTGCAACATTGAATAACAGGATTGTTTTGTTTTTGTTCCATTTTAAAAAACAGTAATTTCGTTACCTTCTTTCTATATCGTGTAGAATTATTGTTCATGATGGAACGTGTTATAGAAAAGTGCGCCAGGCTCATCAAAACATTTATGGATGAAAGCAATTATACCTGTAGCAGGTGCCGGAACTAAACTACGACCCCACACATACACGCAACCAAAAGCATTAATACCACTGGCAGGTAGAACAGTACTAGGGATTATTATTGATCAGCTAAGGCAAGCCGGGATTGAAGAATATATATTTATTGTTGGCTATCTGGGTGAAAAGATTCAGGATTATGTAAAGTTGAATTATCCCACACTGGAGGCTCACTTTGTGTATCAAAATGACAGGCAGGGCATTGGACATGCTTTAAAACTAACACGTAATATTATTGCAGGCGATGACATGTTTGTGGTGCTTGGCGATACCATTTGTGAGTACGATGTACAGGAAGTAATAAACAGCCCTCATTCTATGCTGGGAGTAAAAAAAGTAGATGACCCGAGGAGTTTTGGGGTAGCAGAAATTGATTTTGATGGTAAAGTGATGCACGTTATTGAAAAACCACAAATACCAAAATCCAACATGGCTCTGGTGGGCGTTTATAAAATAAAAGAATCGGAACTGATGTTTCAATGTCTGGATAGTATTATTAAAAACGGCTTACGTACACACGGAGAATACAGTATTACCGATGCGCTGGATTGTATGATAAAACAAGGAGCACACTTCAGGGCTTTTAAAGTAGAAAGTTGGTTTGATTGCGGGAAAAAAGAAACACTGCTGGAGTCGAATGCAACCCTGTTGAAAAAGTTTGGCGGAAGCATCATGTCTTCCCAGGCTTATGATAATACTGTTATTATCCAACCTGTTCGTATTGGTAGCGGGTGCGATATACATAATTCTATTATTGGCCCTAATGTAACTATTGGTGAAAATACTACCGTAGATTCCTCTATTATAAAAAATTCGATCATTGGATCTTTTTCTAACTTATTTGACATTGTCCTGGATTACTCCATCATTGGTAGCGATACCGGAATTCGCGGGGAAACGAGGACATTGAATATTGGAGATAATACGGATATTGATTTGGGGTGATGCCCCCTGTCCCCCTAAAAGGGGGACCTAGGCTGGCACTTCCTATTTAAGGGTTAAGATGTGGTCATCAAATTCTATTAAACAGCTTTTTTCTTTTTTGATGTCTTTTATTCTGTTATCAATTTCCAACAATATATTTTTATCAAGATCCTCCATGCGAATGTTGAAATCCTCTCCTGAAAGTTCTATACTTTGTTCAGCATTTGATAGATATGCTTTCTTTCCTCTATAGGAAGTAATAGGAGTTGGTTCAATAGACCTTCCATATCCCCAAATTTGCACATTAATTTATTATAAAAATGTGGTTCTATTTCCCTACGTATTATTTGTCTTTACTTGAGTATGCGAAGTTGAATGAAGGTAAGGGGAGGAAAATACTTGTTAACATGTGAACTTGTCAACTATTTTTACTTCATGTTCTCTAATAGAGTAACACAACTTTTTGGTATTGATTTTCCTATCATTCAGGCCGGTATGGTGTGGGCCAGTGGTTGGAAGCTGGCTAGTGCAGTAAGCAATGCCGGTGGACTGGGATTGATTGGTTCCGGCAGCATGTATCCAGATGTGTTGCGGGAACATATACAAAAATGTAAAGCAGCAACTAATAAATCTTTTGGCGTAAATGTGCCGCTGCTTTACCCAGACCGGAATAAACACCTTGAAATAATTATTGAAGAAGGAGTAAAAATTGTTTTTACCTCGGCAGGAAACCCAAAAACGTGGACACAACATTTAAAGCAGCACGGAATAACAGTAGTACATGTGGTAAGCAGCAGCAAGTTTGCATTAAAAGCACAGGAGGCTGGGTGTGATGCAGTAGTTGCTGAAGGTTTTGAGGCAGGCGGACATAACGGTCGGGAAGAAACAACAACTATGGTTTTGGTTCCGGCAGTTGTAAATGCAGTTTCTGTTCCTGTTATTGCTGCCGGGGGAATTGCCACCGGCAGGCAAATGCTGGCAGCAATGGTTTTGGGGGCAGAAGGAGTGCAGATTGGTAGCCGGTTTGTAGCCAGCAATGAAGCTTCGTCTCATATTAATTTTAAGAAAGCAGTGATTAGTGCAGCAGAAGGGGATACCTTTTTGTCTATGAAACAGATAACGCCGGTAAGGTTATTGAAAAATAAGTTCTTTCAAAAAGTGCATGCAGCAGAGCAAAGCGGGGCTTCGGCAGAAGAACTAAATCAGCTTTTAGGAAAAGGCAGGGCTAAAAAAGGTATGCAAGAAGGTGACCTGGAGGAAGGAGAACTGGAGATTGGACAGGTAAGTGCTTTATTGAATGAGATTTTGCCTGCGGGGGAAATTGTAAAAAACATTTGGACTGAATTTGAGGTGGTTTTAAAAAATCCGCTGAAAACAACAGGCCCTTCTCACTTTTTTGACCTGCAGGAATAAAAGATTTTTTATAGTATCAACGAAAATTGGGATGTATGAATTACATCCCAATTTTTTTTGTTGTGGCGTAATAAGGATAATCCTTCTGCTTTCCATTCTTCTGTAAAAATTTTATTTTCAAATAGTGGCCAGGCTTCATGAAATGCTTTTTTGTGAAGGTCTCTTGTAGCAATTGTTATGTGTGGATGAAAAGGACGAGTATCTACTTTTATCTTGTATTGCGGTTGGTTTGAAAAGAAAGCATCAGCTGCAAGCTTAACAGCCTTTAGCTCATTACTTACAACTACATCAATGAAAATAGTTCGTGGCTTGAATGCTGAGAAATTTTTAGTTATTATGATAAACGGTTGTCTGTTTAAGCTAATGGAATTGATATCGGCTATTAACTCTTGCTGCTGTTCTTCATCCATCCAGAAAGGCGGAATTAACGTGATGTGTGCAGGAGATTTTAGGCCTACTTTGCAGTCAAATTTCTCCAGCATAATATTCTTTAGCTTAATTACTTTCTGATTCAATTCATCATGTAATACTATGGCTATAAAATACATGTGCATATATTCACCGCTGCCCTGTTCCTACAATTATAAATTATTTTTCTATATTTCCTGAAAGGCATAGTCCCGCAGCAATCTTCTTAGTTTTGCAGGTACAAAATTTTTGTGATGAATGGTGAGTTGTAAATGGGTACCGGCCTTAATTATTGGCTTCTTTTTGAGTTTCATTGCAAATTCACAAAATGATTTTTGTGGCATCAGGAATAATTCTTTCCAGTCCGGCGAGCAACTTTACTATAACGTATATTATACTCTGGCAGGTGTGTATGTTAATGCAGGTCATGTAACATTTTCAACTAATTTAAAACAGTGGGAGGGAACAGCAACCTATCATGTTGTTGGTGAAGGCGGTACACGCCCTTCTTATGACTGGATTTACAAAGTACGTGACCGTTATGAAACGTATATTGATACTGCCACTATGCAGCCCTTGCGATTCATTCGAAATATAAATGAAGGTGGTGATAAAAAGCTGGAACAAGTACACTTCAATCGTACCACAAATGTTGCCGCTACTAATAAGGGAACCTACAAAATACCTGCCTGTGTGCAGGATGTGTTAAGCGCTATTTACTATGCCCGCAATATTAATTTCAACAATTATAAGAAAGGCGAAAGAATCCCCTTTTCTATTTTTCTGGATAATGAAGTGCATAATGTTTATATCCGCTACATGGGGAGGGAGCGGGTAAAAACAAAATATGGAATTTTTACAACTATTAAATTCAAACCCTTGTTAATAGAGGGAACCATATTTTCGGGTGGTGAGAGAATGACTGTTTGGGTAACCGATGATGCTAACCGGGTGCCGGTACGTG
>JBHENB010000004.1:65740-66023 GCA_046262255.1 Chitinophagaceae bacterium | reverse complement strand
GGCATGAAAAACCTCAACTGTATTGGTAGCAACTGTGGGCAGAAATAAACCAGCACCTCCTGCCCGGCAATAATCATAAATCAACTGCAATGTTTTGGTATCCGGGTAAACGGCAAATAATTTTCCCGAAGCACCATATATCTGCACATCAACAAACGAGGGGATTAACAAACAGCCGGGGAAATTTTCTATACTATATTTATTAACAACCTTGTTGGAAGGAACAACTTCTGAAACGAAATTGTTAGAAACAACTACAGCATGATCGGTTAGCCATTCCTCA
>JBHENB010000004.1:0-65657 GCA_046262255.1 Chitinophagaceae bacterium | reverse complement strand
TTGGTTAAAAAACCTTTAGTTGTAGTAATGCCTGTTTGTTTGTCAAATTTTCTAAAAACCAATGACAGATTGTTGTACTGCAGGCGAACATTACCTGAAGTTGTGTAATCGTCACCTTTAACTGCAAAATTTAATTTATGCATGTTAAATGATTGTAAGTATATGCTCGCTAAAGGCTCTGATAAACCATTTAGTTGTGCAGCAGATACATTTTCAATTACTCCATTGGCATCAAACGCACCGTTAGCAGAATCAAGATGGAAAGTAAAAACAACAGAGAATGGGCTTGTACGTAAAACGCTTCCCTCCATAACTGCTATACACTTTGAATTCTTTTTGATCAGGTTAGGATCGTTTGTAACATTAGATATTCTTACGTTTACATCATTCATAAAAAACTTACCTTCTTTTAATGTTACATCGCTTTTTTCCGTGTATAAAAGATCCAGATCATACATCTGTACACCTTTGATGGAAATAGTTGGATTTGCATTTAATAAATCCTGATGGGGGTAATTTCCTATTTTATTTTTCTGGCTTGGCAAATAAGTTTTATCCATGTAAAGATTAACATCAGGATTTACAACAAATGCGCTATCGGCTGCTATTGTATTGTTATGAAAAAATTTATCAAGCTTGAAGTTGGTCAGACGCAGGCTTTCGAAAGTCATTAAATGCCAGCTCTCGCGGAAGCCTAATTTCTTAAAAAAGTCTTGACCCCTTAATGTTGGCTGAATTTTAAATTCCCTCACCTCAAGAATCTTTGATGCAGATGAATAAGTAATGACCTCTGCTTTCATTTTGTGGCTAGAGTCACCTGTGCGGTATTTTAAATCGTTAAGTGTAATGGATAAAATTTTGGCGAACGCAACTCTTTGCGTATCTGCCGATGCAGCACTGTCAATGCGAACGTCATTTAAAAGTGCCACACAATGGTCAAACTGCAGTTTGATAGCCTCGGAGGTATCAGCATACTTATACAACAGCTTTATTCCATCTAAATTTACTCTGGCTATAGAAATGCTTTTTATAGAAGGCCGTAAGACTTTCCATAGTGGTTGGGTGATTCTAACAGTATCGCTTGTATTGGTATGCCGCATTAATTTTATATCCGCACCTTTTGACAGTATTTCAGTAATTTTTATTTTTTTATTTAGAAGCAGCGGAAGAATACTGATGCCCTTCACATATCCTTTTACCAGGTTAATCTGCATGGTTAAAGAAGGTAATTTATGGATCGCTGCTAACTTTTTATACCGGTTACTGTCCACCTGTATTTGTAGATTTTCTACCTCAACAGTTGCAGCAAAAAAATTAGCATCCAGATTTCCTAGCCGGTAAGTATATAAACTGTCAGAGCCTTGTATAACCAATGTTTGCAGCTTATTTTGAATTACAGGCTCTATAATGCGGTTTACAAAAACAAGAGAAAAAATAATTAGTAACACACCAGTAACTAAAACCGATAGCAGAATACCCTTCGTTCTTTTGTTATGGACAGGAAGTTTCATCATGCAATGCTCGGCATTTTAATTAGAAAACTTATGCCATTTATTTACCTGAAGGAGAATGTTTAATTGCCACACACAAACCTGTAACCAATTCCTTTGATAGTTATTATTTCAATAGAAGAATCTTTTTTCAAAAAATTTCGCAGCTTGGTAATATAAACATCAAGGTTGCGGCTGTTAAAAAAGGAATCGCTACCCCACAGCAAGTTTAAAATATCCCTTCGCTCTACAATAACGTTTTTGTACTGGTACAGAAGCTTCAGCAATTCACTTTCCCGGTATGATAATTTTCGCTGTTCAGCAGGATGCGAAAGCAACTGGCGGTTTGTATAAAACACATATTCCCCTAACGCAAGTTCTTCCGCTACTTCATTTTGAGTAGCATTTTGTGGCTTTAAAACATTTTCAATACGCACAATTAATTCTTCCATGCTAAAAGGCTTTCTTATATAATCATTGCCACCAATTTTAAAGCCGTTCACCACATCGTTAACACCGGATTTTGCAGTTAAAAATATTATGGGCACGGATGCATCTTTTTCTCTTATTTCATCTGCAATGGTAAAACCGTCTTTGTGCGGCAGCATAATATCCAGTATGCATACGTCAGGCCTGGTTGCTTCAAACCTCTGTACTGCATTGGCTCCTGAGGTTTCCATGAACACATCATAACCGCGGCTTTGTAATGTTTCACTTACAATTTTTGCTAAAAAAATTTCATCTTCCACGTAAAGCACTTTGGGTTTCATGCTTTATGTTTTGGTAGTGTAAGAATAAACCTGCTTCCTTCGCTTTCTGCCCTTTCTACTTTAATTTCTCCATTATGTTTTTCAGCAACATTTGCTACATAGCTCAAACCAAGACCGTAGCCTTTGGCATTATGTAAATTGCCGGTAGGCACCCGAAAAAACTTTTCAAATATCTTTTTTCTATATTCATCCGGAACACCAATGCCATTATCGGCTACACATAAACTTACCTTGCTGTCTGTGCCTGTTATGGTTATACCTATTCGGGATTTTTCATTGCTATACTTTAAAGCATTATCCAGTAAATTAAATATTACACTTACAAGGTGTAGCCTGTCTCCTTGCAGCGTTGTATCTCCTTCATGAGAAATATTCACCATAGCCTGGTGTTTTTCAAACTGCAGCCGCATGGATGAGGTAACTTCTTTTACAAGGTCCTGCATGTTCAGCAATTCATACTTTAATTCAACTTCTTTCTTTTCAAACATGGACAACTTTAGAACTTTATCAACTAAAAGCGATAGGCGCTGCAATTCATTGGCCGAAATGTCCAGGTATTCTTTTGTTTTTTTAGGATCCAGACTGGCATTAAAACTCCGTAAGGCTTCAATAGCTACACTTACTGTTGCAATTGGTGTTTTCAGCTCGTGGGTAATGTTGCTGATGAATTCATTTTTTATATCAGCGAGGCGTCTTTGCCGCAATAAATTGCGGTACAGAAGCGAAAAGGAAACAACAGTAAACCCAACTAAAAATAAAGAAAGTAATACGGGAATGGTTATGCGTTTCACTAAATACGGAAAGGTATTTCCTAACTGAAGCTGGTAAGTAACCGGGTTTTTAAAGCCAACAGTTACTTCGTTGAAAACTCTTTCTTTACTGCGTTCTCTTTGAAAACTGTTCACAGTAAATGGCACATACATGTTTTGCTGTTGCATGCGTTCCGCAAAAACAGTTTTTATTTCTTTTACTGTTACTGAATCTTGCGGCGAATCAAGCTCATACAAAAATTGGATCAGCTTATCTCTGCGGCCGGAAAAACTTTCGCGCCTGCGATTAGTATCATTTCTTTCAATAATCAATGTTTTGCCTTTATTAGCTTCCACCGCTCTTTCGCTTAGTGCATTTACTAAAGCGGTTACTTTTGGATCGTCAATTTCGTTTCTACCGGGCAATGCACGGTATTGTACACGAACACTTTTAGAAAAGCTGTCTGTATTAATTTTATCCAGTTTTAATTTTGCTGCCTGAAGACCATGAACCGTTTCGCGAAAAGTCATGTTACTGCGTATTTCAAGAGTTCGCTTTTCTCTTTCATAAGCCTTTTTTAACCAGTATAATTGAAAAACGGTAATTGCTAAAATAGTAGCTGTCATTAAAACAGGCAGCCACTTTATATGTTTCCACACTTTCTGCATGTCATCAAAATTACCTCTTTAGGTTACCGTTCATACTTGCTTTAACCTTTATTAACGTAGTTGCAACGTGTTTTAACAATCATTGGTAAGTGCATTATTTACATTTGGCTAAATAATAATTGAATGAAAAAGTTATTAGTACTCTTTTGCATAACATCCTCAATAGCCGCAAACGCCCAATTGAAAGAAGGCAAAGTAGTATATGAACGTACTATTCAAATTCAAAATCGTTTTCGTGGTGGTGACAATGAAGCCATAGCAAGACGACTGCCCACCAGCCGCACCGATAATTTCGAGTTATTATTTACTAAAACTCATTCGCTGTGGCAAAGTTTGCCGGATGCTAATACAGAAGCAAGCACCATGACAAGCGGTGATGGACCCGGCAGAATGCAGGTAATGCGTTTTGGCGGGATAGATGATGTAGTTTACTACAATTTTGAAGCAGGCAAAAGAATAGACCAAAGAGAGTTGGGAGACAAAAATTTTATTATTGAGGACAGCATTAGACGTTTGAGCTGGAAATTAACGGACGAAACAAAAACAATTTTGGGATATACTGCCCGCAAAGCTACTTCCCAGCGTGTTGGTTCACGCATGCAAATGGGTATGGAAAATGGTGAAATGAAACGACGGGAGGTTCCTGATACCGCTTATATTTCCGCATGGTTTACTACTGACATTCCTGTTCCTGCGGGTCCTGAATTTGGAGGCCAGTTACCTGGATTGATTTTAGAATTGGACATGAACAATGGGCGTACAGTGTATAAAGCTGTAGAAATTTCACCCAAAGTAAAAGTGGACATTATAAAAGAACCTAAAAAAGGGAAGAGAATGACCGCAGCAGAATTCAGAAAAGAAACAGATAAGTACATGGAAGAAATGCGCAACAATATACAGCGTAATGGTGGCAACATAAGAATTCAAACGAATCAATAGCATTTTGTGAAATCGTGTTCATCCGGGTTGTCTTCTGCAGACAACCTTTTTTATTATTGGGAAGATTCAATGATGATGCTACAACGGTTGCTGCTAAGACATGTTCAATTTATGCTACGGAAAAGGAAAACGACACCAGTGTCTTTGTGCTTTTCGTTGGCTGTATCCACATAAATTATGAACTATCAATAGTATTTATTAATTTACCTGTCCTTTCCAATTTTAAAATCGTCCAATATGAAAAACAGAAGGATCACCCATGCCCGCCAACAAGTTCACATGTACAAAGACTATTATAAGCCTTCATTTAATTTGTTGCGCTTTGGAAAAGCAATTTTAGGTGTGTTGATTTTTGGTAGTGCATTGGTTGCACATCACTATTACTCTCCGGCAAGACGAAGGTCCGGTAAATAAAAAAGGAGTCCTGCCATTCCGAGATTGTCGAAGGACGGCAGGACCTTTTTTATGTATAAACATTATTGATGTATGCGGATGTCTCTTGTGGCTCTTTCCATCATTCTCGGCATTTGCATGCTCTTGCCACCCATGCGTTTAAGATTGTAAGTAAACGTTAGCATAAAGAACCGCTGCAATACCTGGCTCTGCACATCTTCAATGTAATTCTCCGCCACATTTCTTGTAATATTTTCATTCTGATCTAATATATCAAATACAGACAATTTTAATTCCCCGCGTTTGTTTTTAAATAATTGCTTTGCAAGGCTGCTGTTCCACATAAAAAAGTCCTGATTGAATCCATCAGTGCGGCCTGTGTTTGCAGTATAGTCCAAATCGGTGGAAAGAATAATTCCTTTGGGGAAAGTGTAGGTGACATCAGCGGAATAATTATGTGTATAGTAAGAATAGTTTTGATTTTGTTGTATGGTGTACCGTGCAGAAGTATAATTGATGCTGGCTGTGAGTCCTAAATCTAATTTTTCTTTATAGTTATAATTTAACCGGAGGTCTTCCCCTACTGTAAAATTTTTAATAAAGTTTTCATCACCGTCTATCACACTTGCATCCCTGTTATAATTAATACGGGTTGTTGTATTAAAATTCCCGCCCTTCATCTTTTTAATTGGGAAACCAACATTAAAATTTCCGCTTATTCCAAATACACCATCCACATTAACAGGTTGTGTTTCCTGAACACCGCCTGGTAATTGCCTGATGGAGTTAACAATTTTATTGGAAGTGTTGTTGTAAGTAATAAACGCAAATACATTTCTAAAACGCATCATATCAAAGAAGGTATAATTCAGTGAAAAATTATTACTAAACTCCTGGTTTAAAGTCGGATTGCCTCTTGATATGTATGGATACCTGCTGATGTCCACTATATCCTGCAATTGGTTAATGTTGGGTTGATTGGTGCGTCCGCGGTAATTGAAACGAAGGTTCCTTGTTCTTGCAAACTGATAGTTGAAAGATGCGTTTGGAAAAATATTGATATAACGACGGGAAAGAATGGAAGACTTAGTTAGATTATTATTTTTCGACAACGTTTGCTGTACAGAAACTCCAAGCTGGTAATTATATTTCTTCTGTGCTATCCGAAGGTTTGTTCCTAATTGACTTGATTCATCTAATCTTTGAAAGTGGTTCGTCAGTGAATCTGCCCTTGTATCATATCTGCCCGTGGCAGGATTGAAATTAAAGGTTTCCCTATCTGATTCATTCCGATTTTTATTATAAACATAATTGAATTCCATGATCTTATTTCTGGCAAGCGGCTCTGTGTAAGACAATCTTGCTGAATAATTATTTGTGTTGTTCTCTATATCGTTTTGATAGTTATTATTTCTGAATCTTGAAGTAATTCTATAAAATCCATCCCTGTTGTTCTCACTGAAGGTATTGGACAAGCTTGCAGAGAATGTTCTACCCGCCCGTGCAAATTTTTTACGCCATGTAAGGTTGTTTATCCAATTTACCCCATTGCCCTCATTGGTGTTAACAGACCGGCTGTTGTTTGTTTTATTTAATGTGCCGTTTTTATCGGAGAAGTAGGCTATAGTATCTTCATTGAAGCTTTCACTGTTTTGAAAATTTATATTAGGAGAATAAATAAGTGAATTGAGGGAGTCAATTGTATAAATAATGTTCAGATTCAGGCGATGATTATTATTTTGATTGAGTGAAGAAGTCGTCTGGTCGTTTATAACAGCGGAGTCTTTAAAGAATGTTTGACGGTAACTCTTTCTCAGATTTTCTGTTTGTGCATGATTAAAAAAATAACTGCCGTTCACATCAAAGTGTTTGCTCCATGTATCACGATAATTGATACCGGCAGAAGAGGAAGAGGTAATGCCTGAACCTCCACTACCAATATTAAAGCCGCTAAAGCCGCCGCCACCTCCGGCACTATTGCTACGCATCATCATTCCACCACCACCTCCTCTTCCGCCACTGCCTAAAGTCATATTCATACCGCCACCGCCGAAACTACCACCGCCACCAAACATGCCCATCATATCAGAAACTGTAAAGCCAAGGTTGTTGGTATTATTTGCTTTAGCTATAACAGAAACCTGGGTAGCACCTTTAAAGAAGTTTGCATTCAGACCGGCATCATACCTTTCCTGTGTACCATATCCTGCATATGCTTTCCCAAACACCCCTTTCTTTTTGTCTTTTTTCAATTTAAGGTTAATGGCTTTGGTCCTGCTGCCGTCGTCTATTTTATTAAACTTTGCCTGCTCGCTCATATCATCGAATACCTCCACCTCATCAATCATATCTGCTGCTAAATTTTTAGTTGCCAGTTTAGGGTCATTGCTAAAAAACTCTTTGCCATCTACATACACCTTTTGTACATCTTCTCCCTGAGCTTTTACATTTCCTTCCTTATCCACCGCCATACCCGGCATCTTTTTTAAAAGATCTTCAACATTGGCGTTTGGTTTGGTTTTAAATGCATCGGCATTAAAAGCCAGCGTATCCCCTTTAATTTTTACAGGTGCATCATCCTTAACCACAACTTCAGAAAGTGTTTTAAAAGCTTTTTGCATTTTTATAATCCCCAGGTCAGCAACTGGTTTTTCAGAGGTGATGGAAAAGGGCTGCTTCAGTGTTTCCAGTCCCTGGTAAGACACGATCATAATATAGGAGCCGCTGTCGAGATTTTTTATTTCAAAATAGCCGCTGTTAGAGCTAAGAGTAAAGGAAATAAGGGAAGAATCTTTTGCACTGGTAATTGAAACAGTAGCATCGTACAGTGGTTGGGCGGATGTAGTTTCCTGCAAAGTGCCTTTTACTGTACCACTTACTTTTTGTGCATGCATTATTGTGCTTAAAAGAAAAACTGCAACTGATAAAGTAAATATCTTCTTCATAAGCGATGAATAAGTTACGAAGATATTCGCAATAACTATCTACAACCGTTAAATAACGTTAATGGCAGGATGAGTGGTAAAGTGACTAACGAACTAAGGGCCATATTCATTTCACGAAAGCCATCAGCCAGCTTTTGAAAGATGCAGGGTTCAAAAACATAAGTATGGAAACTGTACAGGTAATGGGTGAATATATAGACGCAGACGATATTGTTAAAGGATTTGGTGATGGTTCTCCGCTGGCAATGTACCTAAATAAATTTGATGCTTCTGTTAGAGGCAAGATGAGAGAAAAAATTAAAGATGAACTCATCAGAAAATTTGGGAATCAAAGCAATAAGATTCCTCTGCAGGCCATTGTTTGTGAAGCTTACAGACGAAAGAAGTGAATGGTAAAGTGTAAAATCCTAAAATGTTTTCATCAGCTTCCTTACAAAAAAATCTGCAATAGCTGAATCCACCGTTAGTGCATTTGAATGTTTCATCCAATGATGCGTGTCATCAACTATTACCAGTGTTTCAACTGTCACTCCTTTTTTTTCCAAACGTTTTACAAGATCTGTACTCTGGCTGAACTGCACATTTCGGTCATCATCTCCGTGAATGATCAAAACGGGTGATGTCCATTTTTTTACTGTTGCAACAGGAGAAGCAATGTAAGCAATTCGTGTAGCTGAATCCAGATCAGGTACTTTTTCATAACCGGCAACAGGCGGCGGAGTCCTTAACATATTAGTCCAGTCATGCACACCATGTATATCAACACCCGCAGCAAATAACTTTGAATCCCTGCTCAATGCAAGTGCTGTAAGATAGCCTCCGTAGGAGCCCCCATAAATGCCGATTCTGCTTTTATCTACGAAGGGTTGTGCACCCAACCAAACTGCCGCTGCACGAACATCCTGGTATTCGGAAGCACCCAATCTTCCGCCACGTTCCGGCTGGTGAAATTTAAATCCATATCCAATACCCAACCTGTAATTAACCGATAGTACAACAAACCCCTGATTGGCGAGGTATTGATTGGTTGCATAAGCATTAGCATAATAATCAGAATAATGCCAACCCAATAACATTTGTCTTGGTGGTCCGCCATGCACATAAATAATAGCTGGTTTTTTAGATGAGCCGCCAGCAGGTTCAAACAATTGTGCATGCACCATGGCACCGTCAGCAGATTTAAAGATCACCTGTTTCGGTGTTACTAATTGATCTTGCGGATAAATGGTTGGTAGGCGATCTAACGCAATTAATTTGCTATCTTTTTTATCTAAGGATAACACAGCAGGCAGTGGTGGTCGTTGTGCCGTCGCACTGATCATTGCTATTGCAGAACCATCACCTGTAACTACAGGATACCACTCCAGACCAGCACCAGGTGTAAGAACTTCCATCTCCGGTTTGTCAACCGGTACACGAACTACATGCCTACGGTCAATATCTAATTTATCAGGACCGGTGTTGGCAGCAAAAACAATCCATTGTCCATCACCACTTAATTTAATATGCTCTGCCATAAAATTGCCTGGCGTCAACAATAAAGCCCGTCCGAACGCCAGCCCTAAAGATTCATTCTGGCGGGGTTCATCCGGGCGTGGCAAACCACCGCTTGCAGCAATTGAATAAATGTGCGGCCACCCATCCATGTAGGAAAGAAAAACAATACGGTTACGTGCAGCCCAATGCAGATTGTAACCACCATGGGTGGTTGGAATAGAACCTTGAAGAGTTTGAGGAGCTTTCCATATTTCCGTTGCTTTACCGGATGCAACATCAGCTGTCATAATTGACCATGGCTGATGACGCCTCACAAGTATGGAATCAGGAGCACCACCGCCACCTGCATTGCGTATAAAAACAAGTTGTGTTCCATCAGGTGACCATTTGGGATTATTATCTCTTTTAAAAGAAGGGGCTATCCAGGTAATAGTGGCAGAATTCATTGTATAAACACCAATCATGCTATGGTCTCCGCGGTTGCTGACAAATGCTAACCGTGTACCGTTCGGCGACCATTTGAGTGACCCGGTAGTGCCACTGGAGGTAAAAAGATTTTTTCCAGTAGATGAAGCATTTACCGGAGCCACCCAAACCTGTCCGCCTTTTATAAAAACAACAGAGTCGCTCTTTGGTGAAATAACAGGTTCATCAGCTTCCGCAATAGCCTTGGGCTCACCTCCGGCAAACGGCACACTCCATATTTGCACTTTCGGAGGAATGGCGCTGAAAGTGGTATTCACAGGCACATCCCGATTCCAGTTACTTCCATGATCACCGCCTCTTACATAAACCACCCACTTGCCATCGCCAGATATAGATAAACTGGTTATCTCCTGCGCATCATCATTAATATAATTGGTTAGCTTCCGCGGAGTGTATGCCGGCCCTTCTGCCACATAAACATTTCGTTTGCCTTCTTCATCAAAAGCCCATGCTATTTTAGTTCCCTGTGCGGAAGCAGTAAGCTCTGTTGGATAAGGATATGCTTTAATTGCTTGCAGGGTAAAAGTCTGCGCCTGTATTGTGCTTTTAATGAAAAAAGAGAAGATGAAAAAGATAGTATTTCTCCTATTAAGCAGGTATCTCATGTTCGAGTTGTTTCTTAAAATTAGCAGTTAGTGAGATGCGGACAAAAATTATGATATTTTCCATCTTGCTTATGATTTCAGTAGTCTCTTGCCTTGTAATTATTTTTATGTATTAAGCCCCAGTTGTACTATTAAGCTTTTGTTGCCCGCCCGGATGAACCCCGCCAGAATGAATCTTTCGGGCTGGCGTTCGGACGGGCGTCGCCCTCTTGTGCGCCTTCAACTCTATTGAGCCGTTCCCCTCTCCTCAGGGACCCTTTGAAAAGCCTGCCGAAGGATTATGTATCCAAACTAAATATTAGAATCCTTTCTTCTTCAGTTGAGGATATTGAATACCTAATTGATCGAGGTAGGTTTTATATTTTGAAGGATCGTAATAATATTTTTTTAACTGCGGCCGAAATTCATCCATGATCTTTTTATTGAGGTGGATAGCAGGTAGTGTAGTTGATGCTATGAATGGAATATATTTCACCTCCTTTGTTTGAATATTCTTATGGTAATCCCATGCATCTGCAATGATCATTGGGTTGATTAGCATATCAAGTACGGTTGCAGCCACTACTTTACTTCCGGCCACTACGCCTTTATGTGCTATGGGTGTAGCCATTGCAATAGCATCGGCCCAGTTATGCCCGGGTGTACCGGGAATATTGGAAGGAAACCGGAATACAACAGTCGGTACATTCCAGGCAATATCGGCAATATCATCGCTGCCTGCTCCCCACGAAAATTGAACGGGACCATTCAACGTGTCGAGTTTTGTTGCAAGTCCATTAATAGGTTCACCACCTTGTGTTTTTTTGGGAGCATTCACTAATTTTTGCACAGCCCTTGCTAATTGTTGATCAGATGAATCCCACGTGGGCAAACCAACTTTTTTAATATTTTCATAAACAGTTTGCGCTACTGATTTATTAAAATGCCCGGGCCATGCAGTGCCCAACAACCTGTGCGTAACTTTAGTACCCGTCATTGCCGCTACAGAATTTGCATATAGAATGGCATCATCATACATAGCCTTAATATCTTCATAGGTTCTTTCCCTGAGGTAATACCATACAGCCGCTTTGGAAGGAACAACATTTGGCTGGTCGCCACCATCAGTAATTACATAGTGCGAACGTTGTGAGGGTTTCAGATGCTCTCTTTTAAAATTCCATGCTACGTTCATTAGTTCTACTGCATCCAGTGCACTTTTGCCACGCCAGGGTGCGCCGGCCGAATGTGCGGAGCTTCCTTCAAATTTAAATTCTACAGATACCAATCCGTTATTTCCTGCATCTCCCCACGATACCCCCAAATTACTGCCAACATGGGTAAAAATGCAGGCATCCACATTTTTAAAATAACCATCCCGGATGTACCAGGCTTTTGTACCCACTAATTCTTCAGCCACGCCTGGCCATATCATTAATGTGCCTGGTATTTTTTCCCGCTCCATTATTTTTTTTACTTCAATGGCCGATAATATCACTAAGGGCAATCCTGAGTTATGCCCTTCACCGTGACCGGGGGCATCTTCCACAATAGGCTCTTTGTAAGCCACACCAGGTTTTTGTGAAGCTTTTGGAATGCAGTCTATATCACTCCCCAAAGCAATGACTGGTTTGCCTTTCCCCCACTTAGCCAACCATGCCGTTGGTATTCCGCCAATTCCCTTTTCGATAGTGAACCCATTCTTTGCCAGGATGCCGGTGAGGTAAGCAGAAGTTTCTGTTTCCTGGAAACCGAGTTCCGAAAAACTGAAAACCATATCCACCATTTCCTGCGCGGTTTTCCTTTTTTCATCTAAAGATTTCATCACCTCATTTTTCCAGGCTTCCACGTTGGGATTAATTGCTGCTTCATTTTTTTGTGCTACAACGTTGCTGAAAAAAGCAAAGAAAAGCAGGAGTATTGTAAATTTTGAGTAAAACATAATCTTGGTTTTCAATTGTATGTAAATTAAATGAAAAAACCTTTGTTGTGAAGATTTGATTTGTATTTTTTATTATAATAATTGACTATTAAGGATGTAAGTAGTTGTTGGTGATATCCGTCAACGCAGAGATAGAAGTCCGTGCACATTTTAAATCATCTTACTACATTGCGTTCGATGAATGCTGTTATTTTTATCATGGGAGTTGCCTGTTCAGGAAAAACAACCATTGGAAAATTGCTGTCTCTCCGCACAGGAATACCTTTTTTTGATGGTGATGGTTTCCATCCCCTTTCTAATAAAGAAAAAATGAAGGCAGGTATTCCCCTCAATGATGAAGACAGACAGCAATGGTTACATCAGTTAAATACCCTGGCTGTTGAGCAATCTAAATTGAAAGGCGCTATTATAGCCTGTTCAGCGTTGAAAGAAAAATATCGTAATACATTGGCATCAGGTGTTCGGCAACCAACCTGGATCTTTTTACAAGGAGACTATGAACTTATTTATGATCGAATGAACAAAAGAACGCACTTTATGCCTGTGCAGCTTTTACGTTCACAGTTCGATATCCTGGAAATACCTGCGTCGGCATGTACTGTTGACATAAAAAATGATCCGGGTAAAATTGTTGAAATGATAGTTCAGTATTTAAATAATCAGCAACAATCGGACAAGGTTTAACCTATCAGTGAATTCAATATCATTACACCTGCTAATCCGGCCAGTGATACAATTGTTTCCATCACTGACCATGAACGCAGGGTATCCTTCACCGACAAATTAAAATATTCTTTGAACAACCAGAATCCTGAATCATTCAGATGAGAAAACATAAGACTGCCTGCACCGATTGATAGTACCATAAGGTTGGCATTTATTTCACTATCATTCATAATTGGAGCTAGTATCCCTGCAGCGGTGAGCCCTGCAACAGTTGCTGAGCCTACACAAACCCGTATAGCGGCGGCGAGCAGCCACCCAAGCACAAGCGGATTAATTGATAAACCCTGGAGTTGTTGTCCTATTTCGTTGCTCACACCACTGTCAACCAAAACCTGTTTCAATGCACCGGCACCTGCAACAATCAATAATATAACTGCTATATCTTTTACTGCATCGCCATAAAAGTTCATCACTTTTTTAATGGACAATCCCTGCATGATGCCTAATGAAACAGTTGCAAACAACACCGAAATTAGAAGCACAATTACAGGATCACCCCAGAACGAAAAATGGCTGCGAACGTTTTCATTAAAATACATGAAATAAGGTAAGGCAGTAAGGATTATCAACAGCATTGCAGGTAAAAGCGAAGAGATAAAACTGTTGGCCGTTCCCGGCAGTGATGCCTCGGATTTTAACGACGGCTCAAATAATTGCAGCGGAGGTGTACGCATTTTTTTTAAAGTGCTGGCAAATACAGGCCCGGCAATGATGATAGCAGGTATCGCAATTACAATCCCATACAGAAGAACAGTACCTGTATTGGCATTCAGTTGACTGGTAATAGCAGATGGCGCAGGATGCGGTGGTAAAAAACCATGAGTTACGGAAAGCGCCGCCAGCATAGGCAGGGCAGTGTACACGGCAGGCATACCGGTGCGATAGACAACAGAAAATATCAGCGGTATCAACAGTACAAAACCAACATTATAGAAAAGTGGAATGCCAACAACAAATCCGGTAAACATCATTGCCCAGTGAAAATATTTTTTACCAAAAAGCCTGATGGATACATCAGATATTTTTTGAGCTGCCCCGCTTTCTGCCACTATTTTACCCAGCATTGCTCCCAGGCAAATAATAATTACAAGTTCACCCATTATATTTCCCATCCCTGCCTTAACTGATGCAGTAAGTTTTTCGACAGGTATGCCCAGCCACCAACCCGCCAGCAATGATACAATAAGGAATGCCACAAAAGGATTAAACTTTGCCCACGCAATAAGCAGGATGAGTATGGCTATATTAATAAGTACAATGACAATTGTCATGTAATAAAACTAATACAGAAAACACATACCGTTGTATGCTGAACTAAAAGAGAGATAAATCTACTTATGGGTTCTTGTATAAGTGCAATGAGGTTAGAACTAACCGCGGTGTATAAAACCGTACGCTGCTTATTCGTTATAAAATATACACCTAACCTCTTTTTGCAGGCAGTTAAAATTTAGAGATACTAATCCCCTCCCGGAATTATGAGATTGCTTCGCTGCGCTCGCAATGACGTCCTCAAGCTCATCTATCTTAAAATAAAAGTGATGCTTCCAACAGTTGCCCTGAAATTATTCGATTTCAATGCGCCTTTTGCACGGTCAAATTCAGAATACCAGGTGTAGTACACCGGACCAACATTTTTCAGCTTGCCTGCATTGTACCTGTCATCAAAAGGAGTATAATAAGTAACCGGCATGCTTCCAATAGATTTCAGCTTTCCCCTTATTGCTTCATTTTCATATTGCCGGTAGTAGTCCAGGGTATAATGACCTATCATTTTAACTTTACCTTGCAGGTCTTTCCCATCGTATTGAGAAAAATAATCAAACTGCAAATTGCCCAGCGATTTTATCCTGGCTCGTTTGGTCACTTCTTCCTGGGGGCCAAAGTAAGTTATTGCGTGTGCACCAATGCTTTTCACTTTGCCTTTTAGTGTAGTATCCCATTCCTGGCCAAAATACTCTACCCGTCCCAAATAAGGCTGAAGCTTAGGTGCATAATAATAGCCTCTGTCCGCCATTACTTCCATTCCCCACTCCAGTACTTTACCGTCTACCGACATACGAATGAGAACACCCTGGTTGTCACTAAAGGAAAAATAGGAGAGATTGGCGCCATTTTGAAAACTTACCTGGCTAAGTTTCTGGGAGTAAGTGCAGGCTGCAAAAAGAAAAGTTGCAATGGCAATTAAAATCTTCTTCATAATTTTTAGTGAACCATGAAGATAATATTTTCAGGTTAGAGGAAATATGTGTTAGTGAGATCCACATTTCTGCCTGTGAGGGAGGTGATGGCAGACATTAGAAAGCTTCCACATCTCCTCAATTCGTAGAATGAGTTTACGCTTGTCGCCTTAAGTTTGCCAAATGGTTATTAATTTATAACGATTGCTTCATGAAAAATTATATCCTTTATTGCATTTTTTTATTTTTCGCCTCCTGTTTAGCTATCAAAAAAGATAACAACAACGACAGCTGGATTCCTCTTTTCGATGGAAAGTCCCTTACTCACTGGAAAGCGGGTGAAAATCCATCCACTTTTAAAGTAGAAAATGGAGTGATAGTAGTACATGGACCAAGGGCTCATCTGTTTTACGAGGGACCAGTGATGAACCACGATTTCAAAAACTTCGAATTAAAAGCTGAGTTGATGACAACACCTGGTTCCAATTCCGGTATTTTTTTTCATACTGCTTACCAGGAAAACGGCTGGCCTGCAAAAGGTTACGAAGTGCAGGTAAACAACACACAATCCGATTGGCGAAGAACAGGAAGCTTATACGCTGTACAAGATGTGAAAGAGACATATGTAAAGGATAATGAGTGGTTCACAGAATACATTAAAGTAGAAGGCAAAAGGATAACCATCAGGATCAATGACCGTACAGTAGTAGCTTATACAGAACCCGAAGGTGTTGAGAAAGAAAAAGGACGTGAAGAGAAACATTTAAGCAGCGGAACATTTGCCTTACAAGGTCATGATCCGGACAGTAAACTTTATTACAGGCAGGTATGGGTAAGGCCACTGCCCTGAGTTCCCGAAGGGGCTGTCCCAAACTCGTTTCGGAAATTTTGCATCTACTAATTGTTGATCAGCTATCAAACAACATATGGGAGCAGAACAAGCAGTTTGGATATGGAAAGCCCCTTAGTGATTGCATGAGAAATGATTACAGTATCGTAAGCTGAAGTACCTGGAATTACCGGTAAGTAAATAAAACCTTCAACCTGTAACTTCTCCATACTCTTCTTTCCACTCCAGCTTCCATCTGCGGTGGCTCCAAAGCCACATTTCAGGATTGGCTGTCATTACATTTTGTAAATACCTGGCATACATTCGGGTTAATTCACCATCAGGTAGTTGCTGCGGATTTTTTGTTGCCAATAGCGCATAACCTTTGTAATAACCTCTTTTTATTTTGGTAAAATGGCAGAATGCTACAGCATAATTATTTCGTTTTGCTGCTTTTTCAGGGCCTTTCAAAAAAGCAGTAGGCTTACCAAAAAAGTTTATCCAATACGCGTTTTCCGGCCCGGGGGGTGACTGGTCCGCAACCAAAACAATAAGATATTGAGTATTGTAGTGTGGTATCATTTCTTTCATTCTTGTTGCGGCTACGAGGTGGCTTCCAAATCGGGACCTTATATGCCGGAATAATTTTTCAAATATCCGATTATTCAAAGGCAGATAAACCGCCACTATTTTATACGGAAGAAAGTGTGGTACAGCAAGATTTGCTAATTCCCAATTGAAATTATGTCCCAGATGCATTTGTAAAGACCTGCCTGTTTTATATACGTCCTGGATAACTGTGTAATCTGCTTCAAATCTTTTTTTAAAGAACTTCTTGCCGGCACTAATGAACTTTATCGTTTCAATTAAAGTGTCGCAAAAATTTTTATAGAACGCTTTAGCAATCATTATTTTTTCCTCTTCTGATCTTTGAGGAAATGCAATAGAAAGATTTTGCATTACCACATTCCTGCGGTATCCAACAACATAATAAACTATGAAGTATGCAAAGTCAGAAAGCAAATACAAAATTCCTAATGGCAACATCGAGAGTAGGTACAGTACACCGTAGACTATATAATACATACTATTGTAAATATAGGAACGGTTTCATGTGAAGACATTAACCTTTACACGAACCAGCATTATTTGGTATTTTGAATTCCAATTTTAATAAAGCTTGCTCACTATATAAGTTACGTTACAACACAATATCCTGCACCAACTCTGATTTATTTGGATAATCTGTATTATAGTGTAAGCCACGGCTTTCCTTCCTGAAGGCAGCTCCTTTTCTAATAAGATATCCCACTGTGATCATATTACGCAACTCCAGCAATTGGGGGGATACCGTTGTTGTTTGATACAAATGTTCTGTTTCTTCCCATAAAATATCAATACGTTTCATAGCCCGCTTCAAACGAATATTATTGCGTACAATGCCAACATAATCACTCATTACCTGTTGTAATTCTTTCAGGCTTTGTGTAATTAAGATCATTTCTTTAGGATCCGAAGTACCTGATGCATTCCAGTCGGGAATGGCCCCCCAAAGTCTCCCCCAAGGGGAAGGTTGGCTCTTCACTGAACGTGAATGTTGAACATTATTTTGATGTTCTGAAAGCTGGCGTTGTGAAGATGCCAATCCTCCACTACCGGGGGAGCCTGCCTGACCGGTAGGCAGGTTAGAGGGGGCCAGGGAGGCCACAAAACACCTGTGTGCAAAAACCATGGCTTCTAATAAAGAATTAGACGCTAAGCGATTTGCGCCATGCAAGCCAGTACTGGCACATTCACCGCAAGCATAAAGGTTATTTATTGACGTTCGACCCCATTCATCCGTTTCAATACCACCACAGCTATAGTGTGCCGCAGGCGCCACAGGTATCATATTTTTTGAAACGTCAATTCCAATGGATAAACACTTTTCATAGATATTTGGAAAGTGATCTTTAAATTTTTCAATATCCATGTGGCGGCAATCGAGGTAAACATTTTCTGTACCTGTTACTTTCATTTCGTTATCAATTGCACGGGCAACAATGTCGCGTGGAGCAAGGTCTTTCCGTACATCATAACGTTCCATAAATGCTTCACCATGAATGTTGCGTAAAATGCCGCCATCGCCTCTCACAGCTTCTGTTATTAAAAAAGCCTGTCCCCGTTTTCCAACTTCGTACAATGCAGTAGGATGAAATTGGATGAACTCCATATTTTCAATACGACCTTTTGCACGGTACACCATGGCTACCCCATCTCCGGTAGCAATAGATGGATTTGTTGTGGTACGATAAACCTGGCCGTTACCACCGGTGGCCAATAATGTTACTTTGGAAATAATTTTTTCAATACGATGATTTTCTGTGTTAAGCACATATACACCATAACATTCAATGTCAGGAGTAGCTTTGGTAACCAGGTATCCAAGGTGATGCTGAGTAATAACATCAATAACAAAACAATCTTTAATGATGATTATATTACCTGCTCTCCCAATTGCCGCAAGTAAGGCTCTTTCCATTTCAAAGCCTGTGATGTCCTTATGATGCAGTATCCGGTATTCAGAATGGCCACCCTCTCTTCCCAGTTTAAAATCACCCTCAGGGTCTTTATCAAACTTAGCGCCCCATTCAATTATTTCATTTACCCTGGCCGGTCCTTCCTTAACAACAATATCAACTATCTCAGGGTCACATAACCCATCGCCGGCAATTAGCGTATCGTCAATATGTTTTTCAAATGAGTCGTTCTCAAGATCATTCACTACTGCAATACCACCCTGAGCATACTTTGTATTCGTTTCATCAGCAGCCGCTTTGGTAATAATCGTTACCTGCTTATCAGGGTAATGTTGTGCTACTTTTAACGCGTATGTTAGTCCTGCTATTCCGGAGCCAATGACGAGAAAATCGGTTTGCATAAGCCTCACCCTCGCTCCCTCTCCAATAGAGAGGGAGGCTAGGGCATTTGAATATTTTTCAACGATATTACTAACTCTTTAATCAATTGCATCACTAACCATGTGGTTCATGCATAGGATGCTACAACATTGGGGGAGTTAGAGGGAGTTTCTATCCACACATTATTTTCTTTCAACAAATTAACCAGTTCTTCAACGGCCACTTCTTCGGGCACATTTCTCTTCACTACTTCTTTTCCTTTGTACAAGGTAATCTTTCCGGGACCGCTACCCACATAGCCAAAATCTGCATCCGCCATTTCCCCCGGACCATTTACAATACAACCCATGATGGCAATTTTTACACCCTTTAAGTGATTAGTTACTGCACGAATTTTAGCAGTTGTATCCTGAAGGTCAAAAAGTGTGCGCCCACAACTTGGGCAGCTTATATATTCTGTTTTAGAAATTCGTGTACGGGTTGCCTGTAAAATGGTGAATGCGGTGTTGTTGATAAAGTGCTCGGCACCCTCCCAATCTCCCCCAACGGGGGAGGAGTATCGCCTTCCTGATAAGGTAGCTTGATTAAAATTACTATATGCTTCACTTGTCATTCCCAGGCAAATGCCGTCGCCCAATCCATCTAATAGCAATGCTCCTGCTTCTGTTGCATAATGAATTAAATGCCCATCGGCTGTTTGCCAGTAACTATCTACAATAATAACAGCGGGATTTTTTATTTTCCTGTTTATTAACTCTGTAAACATACCCCGCACCGACTGCATCGCATTTTTATCGGTGCTACTAAGGCAAAGAACTACAGCCCCCTCTAAACCTGCCTGACCGGCAGGCAGGTCTCCCCCAGCTGAGGAGACTTTCTGAAATTTATCTAAATCTGAAAAATCTTTTTGTTCACTACAATCAAGCATTACAAAATTTAAAAGCGGGTGCTTGTGTGCAGAAGAGGCAAATTCTTCCAAGGAAAAAATGGGGTGGTATTTTTCCTTAAAAGCTTTTGCTTCCTTATCTCCCCGCAGTTCTGCTTCTATTATTCCAGCTTTCCATCCACGGGCATACACAATGACTTTTAATGTTCCAGGTAATGAAAAAGTCATTACCCGATTTCCGGTAAAAACATAATCTGCAGCAGTATCCGAAATGTTCCATTTATCGGCTATTTCATCATATGTGTACCCAATACTTTTCAGGTCATTTGGAGTAATCGTATTTAGCTTACTGAGATCTGCAACTACAACAGGGACATGCTTGCCGCCAATATCATTCACCAAAATAGTTTGTCTTCGTTTATAAGAATAAGGGGAATAGGGAAGTGCGGCCTCCTGTGCCCTCCGAAAGAGTCCGGAGTCCTTCGGACCGAAGGTGGAACTTAGATCGGAATTGTCTTTAATGCCGTGTTGCTCTTCCATAACTTTAAGCCCATTCTCCCCTTCCCACTGGAAAGGGGCTTTAGCGACATCTTCTGAAAAGTGAATAGTGGATGGGGATGGGCTGTATCTCTCCACTAAATCTTTACAAACAGGTATCTCAAACTCAGGATCTTCCGTTAATGACACACGAATGGTATCTCCTAAACCATCTTCCAATAGTGTTCCTATTCCTACAGCGCTTTTTACCCGGCCATCTTCACCATCGCCAGCTTCGGTTACACCCAGGTGCAAAGGATAACATTCATTAAATTCTTCTTTCATTGTCTTTACCAGCAACCGGTATGCCTGCACCATTACCTGTGGGTTGGAGGACTTCATGCTTAATACAATATTGTGGTAGCTTTCATTACGTGCAATCCGTAAAAATTCCATTGCACTTTCTACCATCCCCAAGGGAGTGTCGCCATAGCGGCTCATAATTCTGTCACTGAGAGAACCATGATTGGTGCCGATACGCATAGCAGTTCCATATTCCTTGCAGATTTTTATGAGTGGAGTAAAGCGTTCATAAATCCGATCAATTTCATCTTTATAATCCGCATCCGAGTATTCAATTAATTCAAATTTTTTCTTATCCACATAGTTGCCGGGATTAATTCTTACTTTTTCAACTATACGGGCCGCAATTTCAGCAGCATTTGGAGTAAAATGTATATCGGCAACCAAAGGAGTAAAATACCCTCTCCGCCTTAATTCGTTTTTGATGTTCAACAAATTCTCAGCTTCTCTTTTTGACGGCGCAGTTATGCGTACCAATTCAGAACCTGCCTCAATGCAGCGTATAGTTTGCTCCACAGTTCCCAAGGTATTCATCGTATCTGTGGTGGTCATTGTTTGCACACGGATAGGATGAAAATTACCGAGCAGCAGATCTCCGATCTTTACTTCCTTGGTTGGTAACCGTTTATACTCTGTAAGACTTTCACAATAAAGCTGCACCCTCATCCCCTAAAGGGGTGTTTGATTAACTGCAAAAATATTGCTTACTTATTCATCAGAGACCTATTTGACAAGGTTAATACAATTATAAGGTGGGTTTAACTCCGCTTTAGGGATGCAGGCTCACCAGTCCTTCGGCATGGAATTTCCCTTTTTGCTCTTGTTGAGGCGTTCCTGTAGTTTTCTTTCTTTCTCCTGAAGTTGTTTTAATTTTTGTTCAGCCTGCTTCTGGCTCATGCTGGAAGGCTGTTTTTGCTGTTGATTTTGCTTTTGTTGCTGCTGCCTCTG
Source organism: Chitinophagaceae bacterium (assembly GCA_046262255.1). Lineage (GTDB taxonomy): Bacteria > Bacteroidota > Bacteroidia > Chitinophagales > Chitinophagaceae > Flavisolibacter. The sequence continues at coordinate 43,884 of JBHENB010000004.1, read as the reverse complement.
TTTCAACTCCATTAAAGCTTTCTGCAAATTTTCTCTTGCTTCTTTATCATCAGGATTTAATCGCAAAGCATTTTTGTATGCCTCAATACTTGCTTCCAAACTTTTTTCCCTGCTATAACTAACGCCTTCATTATAAAAAGCAGCTGATTTTATATTGTTGTCATTTTCAAGATTGTATAAATTTTTTAACACCTCTCTTGCTTCACCATATTTTTTTTGTTTGTACAATGCATTAGCAAGATTGTACAGGGCTTTTGTGTGTTGGGGTTGTTGCTGCAGGGCAATTTTATATTGTTTTTCTGCCAAATCAAATTGGGACTGCTTGTAAAATTCATTGCCTTTACTTAATGCACTGTTATCTGGTTGTGCATTAACAACAATCATAACAAAAAAACAACCGGTAAACAAAATAGTTTTCTTCATTCCCTTACTGCTTTGCGATCGGTAATAAATAACTCCATTATCAACAGCAATAACATTGGACCTGCAAACCACAGGTAAAAGCTCTTATAGGAAAGCAATGAAGTATCCGCCAAAGCTTTTGTTTCAATTTGTGCAAGTTGTGTTTTAATTTGCGACACTGTGCTACCTACATTTTGAAATAGAACGTATGTTCCTTTTGTAACCGATGCAATTTGTTGTAATAATTGTTGATTCAATCTCGATATAATTACATTGCCCGATGCATCCTTTTTTGGAGAATTCGTTTTTGGATCTATAATGGCAGCGCCGGCAGCAGAACCCAGTCCAACAGTATTTATCATAACACCCCTTTCGGCTAATTTCTGTGCCGCTCCCACTGCATTTTCATCATGTGTTTCCCCATCGGAGATCAAAACAATAGATTTATATCTTTCGCTTTCTTCACCAAAAGCCAAACTGCTTTTTTCTAACGCATCAGCTATAGCAGTTCCCTGGCCACTGATTAAGCCAGGATGTGCCGCAGCAACAAGCATGTGGGCTGAATTATGATCAATGGTTAATGGCATTTGTACATATGCACTTCCAGCAAACAACACAAGACCAAGTCTGTCATTTGGCAACTGATCTACCAGGTGTTTGATAATTGTTTTTGCCTGCTGCAGCCTGTTGGGAGATATATCAGTTGCCAACATGCTGTTGCTCACATCCAGAGCAATTACAACATCAATCCCTTTCCTTACTTCATTGAAGGTTTCATCAGGTGTACGGGGATTCATTAAAGCAACACAACCTAATGCAACTGCAATAAGTATCAGGAAAAACCTGAGAGATGATTTTAGACTTGAATGAGTCTGGAAAAGTTTTTTTACAAGTTTGGGTTCTCCTATTCCTTTTACTGTTTTCTTTCGCCAACCTATGTACAACAAATAACATAATAGAAGAAATGGCACTAGTAACAACGCCCAAATCAGCTGCGGATATTGAAATTGCCAGCTCAAATTATTTGCTTTTTACTATTCTGTAACAAGATTTATGCAATTGTTATTGCTTCCCCTGCATAAAATCCAGATGCTTTAGTATCTCCTTTAATATTTTGATGCGTATAGAAAACAAATCAGCATCAGGATCTTTATTTTCCAGGTTCAACACAAAAAAGTATGGATGAGTGTTTTCTTCAATCCAGCCAATAACCCAAGCTACCATAGTGCCATTTTCTTTTCTTCCTAAACCTGTTTTATAACTTAGACTATACTGAGAGTTATTTTCAAACAACATGGCCTTTTTTACCAGTTGCTGGTTGTATTTATGAAAAGGCAGCTGGTTAAAATATAACTTTTTAACCAGTCCTAACTGTTCATCCGGTGTAATTTTTAAGCTGTTATCTAACCAAAATGTATCTATGTTGGTTTGGATTTTTTTAGTACCGTAAGAAAGTGTATCCAGCCATTGTTGCATGGTATCTTTTCCAATTCGCCTGGCTACTTCCTGGTAATAAGGCACCGCAGAAACACGGAATGCTTCATACATAGTAAGATCTTTGTTCCATTGCGGATTGAATCTTTTTTTACCATCCCACTTTATTATCATACTGTCACTGCTTATTTTACCTGTTTGCAATCCAATTAGAGAATTCACAATTTTAAAAGTAGACGCCGGTAAAAAAGCACTATCCCTATATCGCTTTAAGTTATAAATAGTAAATTTTCCGGTACCATTATCCAGTAATGCGAAGCATCCATCTGTGTTGTATTGATTTAAAAACTTTCCCAGCGAGTTATCAATGGTAACATTATTAGGAGAACAACTAAAAAGAAAAAAACTCAACAATAAAAGTTGACACCAATGAATGATCCAATTCATACACAACAAAGGTAATTCTAGGCGAATGCAAATATTACCACCCAAAAGCTATTTAAATAAAAAAAGCAACACACATGTATTGCTTCTACCAATTGTTACCTGGAACAGTTATATATAAATACCATTCTTTAAGCGGGTATGTTTAACTCCATTACAATCCCTTTTCATAGAAACGCAGGAAGTAATGCTTACCATCAAAACTGCGACAGCACTAAATATTAATAAAAGCTTTTTCATGCCTGGGATCTTCAAAAAGTCAGTGAAAAAGAATACATCGCCGCACAAATGCTGTGTGTTATAACGGCTGTATTTTTATATTGTTGCGGTGCGCTTAAGGTAAATAGTTAAAATAAGCTTAATAGCTTTTAGAAGTTTCTTTTTTGAGAACGCCTAACTCTTCTCCAATTTTTGCAAATGCTTCAATTGCTCTGTCTAAATGCTCCTGCTCATGGGCTGCACTTAGCTGTACCCGTATGCGTGCCTGGCCCTTGGGAACTACCGGAAAGAAAAAGCCGATAACATAAATACCTTCTTCTAATAACCTTATTGCAAACTCTGCAGCAAGCACTGCATCATAAAGCATAATCGGTACTATGGGATGTTCCCCGTGTTTAATATCAAATCCTGCTTCGGTCATTTTGGTGCGAAAGTATTTGGTGTTCCGTTCCAGTTTATCCCGCAACTCAGTCGTTTCGCTTAACATAGCCAGCACTGCTACGCTGGCACCTGTTATAGATGGAGCTAACGTATTTGAAAATAAATAAGGGCGGCTCTTTTGGCGAAGCATATCTATTATTTCCCTTCTTCCACTGGTAAAACCACCACTTGCTCCGCCCAAAGCTTTTCCTAATGTGCCTGTTATAATATCTATACGGCCCATTACTCCCCTGTATTCATGGGTACCACGACCGGTTTTTCCTAAAAAACCAGATGCATGGCTCTCGTCTATCATTACAATAGCATCATACTTATCTGCTAAATCGCAAATCACATCCAGCTTTGCTATGGTGCCATCCATACTAAAAGCACCATCGGTAACAATTATGCGGCTGCGGGCACGGGAAGACTCTTGTAATTTTGCCTCCAGGTCTTCCATATTATTATGCTCATAACGAAAACGCTGAGCTTTACAAAGCCGCACACCATCTATAACAGAAGCATGGTTGAGCGCATCAGAAATAATAGCATCCTGATCATTAAAGAGAGGCTCAAATAACCCCCCGTTTGCATCAAAAGCAGCTACATATAAAATTGTATCTTCTGTACCTAAAAATTCTGCAAGTTTTCTTTCCAGTTGTTTATGAATGTCCTGCGTACCGCAAATAAAGCGTACACTACTCATACCATAACCGTATGAGTCAATGTACTTGTGAGCAGCTTCAATTGTCTTAGGATGAGAGGATAGCCCAAGATAATTATTAGCACAAAAATTTAATACATGTTTTCCATTTACTATTATGTCTACACCCTGTGGGCTGGTAATAATTCGTTCCCTCTTATATAAACCTGATTGCTGAATTTCCTCAATTTCCGAGCATACCCGCTCTACAAATTTTTCATTCATTACAAGGTGTTTAGCTGACAAATATACTCAAGTATGGTGCAGGTTCTTTTGAAGCCCTCCTTGATTTTTATAAAAAAACTGTAACATTTCTGCGGTTACTTTCGTCAAATATCAAAACACTATTGTGAGGAATCTGCTCTCTGGCAAAAATCGGATTTTAATTTTCTCCTTTTTGGCCATAGTTTTCTTAACTGTATACTATCTTTCAAACCGCAACAGGTATAGCTGTAACGGTGGAAGTGAATGCTTTAAGGAAACAGAAAGCATCAAAGCTCCTGAACTGCTCTGGGAAACACTTTCTCATCAATTTGTTTCCTCCTCTTTCATAAAATAAAAAATTCTTTTGTTGTAACATTGTTCTCGCCTGATACGTAATATTACCTGGAAAGCTGTTTTGGCTGTTTATGACTGAAAAAGATTATAACGACTGTGTAAGACTACATACGGATGGCGTGTATCGCTTTATAGTGAAGAACCTCCGGCAGGAAGAAGATGCCCGTGATGTAGTGCAAACTGCTTTTGAAAAACTTTGGATAAACCGGCAGGAAGTGGACGTCGCAAAAAGTAAATCCTACTTGTTTACAATAGCATATAACCAAATGATTGATCACCTTCGGAAGGTGAAAAGAATTCATCTAACAGAAGAATTTAAAGAGGGAGCCAGTGTATCCAATAAACATATAAACAATGCAAAAGCTGTTTTGGAGGAAGCTTTAAGTAAACTTAGCGAAACGCAGAGATCATTGGTATTGCTCAAAGATTATGAAGGTTATAATTACGAGGAAATTGGAAAAATTACAGGATTAAGCAGCAGCCAGGTAAAAGTTTACCTGCATCGTGCAAGGCTGCAATTAAAAGACTACATTGTAAAAATGGAGAATGTTATCTAATGGCGTTCAGTAACAAAATAAACAACACAGGAATAAACCTCAGCAACTATGAGGAGTATTTTCTGTTATATGTTGATAACGAGCTTTCCCCTGATCAGCGGAAGGCTGTTGAGCTTTTTGTAGCTGAACATCCGCAGTTACAAAATGAATTAGACATTCTTTTAAGCACCAAACTTCCCGCAGAAACAGTTGGTATAGAAAATAAAGAACACCTGCTTGCAGAAAGTATGAAGCTAAGTACTATAGACGAAGCTTTACTGTTATACATTGATAATGAGTTAACAGAAGAAGAACAAAAAAAGGTTAAGCAAAGATTATTATCTGATTACGAGTACCAGGGGCAATACCAGCAATTATTAAAAGCAAAGTTTTCTGCAAATGATGCAATTGCTTATCCTTATAAAAAAGAATTGTACGGAAAAATAAGTACTGTTCAGCCTGTTTTTCTGATGCGGGTTGCGGCTGCCCTCATCATTGTGTTAAGTCTCGGTGCAATTTTATTGTTGAACAATAATAAAAAGCAGCCTCCTGTAGCTGTTCAGTCTTCGCCGAAAAAGATACAACCTTCTGAAACTATTATGAGAAAAGAAATAGAGGTGCTTTCGGAAAAGCAGCTTAAAACTAATAGCAATATTGCGCTGCAAACAAAGAAGAAAGTAACTTCTGTGCCTGAAAATAAATCAAACATAAAAAGAAATCCTGTTCAGAAACCGAACATTGCAAAAGAAGATGTCACTGATAGAGCAGTGGCTAAAAATGAGACAATAAACCCTATTATAACCACTCCAAAATCTTATGCAGAAGTTCCACAAGAAAAGAATAACAAACAACCTGTAACATCTGATGTTGCTGTAACGTATACTAATACAGAAGGTGCTGCAAACAATACCATGGTAAGTGCGCTATCAGTAAGCGATAATAAAAAGGGTTCTGTAAGAGGTTTCCTTCGCAAAGCCACCCGTTTTATTGAGCGCCGTACAGGGGTAAATCCCGTTAACGATGACGATGAACTGCTGATTGGCGCCATCGCTATCAAATTAAAATAAACTTTACAAAAAGAATAGAATAATGAAAAAAATAGCACTTGCATTTTTTGCAGTCAGCATGGGTATGACCTCTTTCAGCCAAAAAGATACTACTGGTAAAACAGATACTACGTATAAAGAAAGGGCAGATACAATTAAAATCGGGGGCATTATTATTATCCGTAAGGGCGATAAAAGCGACACTGTAAAAAACAGGAATATTATTATTTCTAACCGCGAAAGGAAAAAATCCGGCAAATTAAGTACCAACTGGTGGATTGTTGATGTGGGCTTCGCCACCTTTAGTGATAATACTGATTACTCCTCTGCTGCCGCACAGCAATTCGCACCAGGCAGTACAGAAGAATGGTTTGGTTTGCGGACAGGTAAATCTGTTAACGTTAACATTTGGTTGTTTATGCAGCGGCTAAAGCTGATACAAAATGTAGTGAACCTTAAATATGGTTTGGGTGTAGAGCTAAATAATTATCGTTTTGATGATAAGAGAGTCCGTTTTCAAGAAAATCCAACACTTATTGTATTGGATCCTGCACTAAAAGATATAAAGAAAAATAAACTGGCCGCAGATTATGTTACCGTTCCTCTTATGCTTAATATAAATTTCACGCCGGGACGGGAAAAAGGTTTTGGTCTTAGCGGAGGTATTAGTGGTGGTTATCTTTATTCTGCCCGCCAGAAATTTAAGTTTAGCAATGATGATAAAACAAAAACCCACGACGATTTTGATCTGCGTAAATGGAAACTTTCTTATATAGGTGAACTGAGTTTGGGTCCTGTAAAACTTTATGGATCGTATGCCACTAAAAGCATGTGGGAGAAAGGTTTGGACCAGGTGCCTTATAATTTCGGTATCCGGTTCAGCAACTGGTAATTTGTGAAAATTTTTTGAGTATAGTAATCCTGCAAAGCCTTTTTTGCAGGATTTTTGCTTAGAGTAGCTGCTAAAAAAAAGAGCTGAAATAAAATATTTTTATTTTGGCATCGTTAACCAGTTATCAGCCTAAACATTTTCCGAATAATAATGAAAGCCACCATTATCCTTTCTTCTATACTTGTAGGTGTAAGTGTTTTTTTTAATAGCAGATCAGAGAATAACACAATAAAGGTTGCTTCGTATAAAGTAAGTAAGGCCAGAAAAACCACCTCACTACCGGTAGCACCAGTTCGTATTATTATTGACAAATCTGACTATGAATTATACGTATATGATGCACTGGGCTGGTATGCTACTTACCCGGTAGTTTTTGGTAGCAGTTCCCTGGATGATAAAAAATATGAAGGCGACAAAAAAACACCGGAGGGGAGTTTTAGAATAATTAGTAAGAAACCCCATAACAAGTGGAGCCGCTTTATGCTAATTGATTACCCGAACAAAGAAACTCTGGCCAGGTTCAATGAAAGAAAAAGAAGGGGAGAAATCCCCAAAAGTGCAAAACCCGGTGGCGGTGTCGGCATACACGGCACGTGGCCGCACGATGAGTATATTGTTGACCGCTACAAAAACTGGACTTTAGGTTGCATCTCTTTAAAGAATGAAGATGTGCAGGAACTGTATAGTTATATTCCCACAGGTACGCCGGTAACTATTAAGAGATAAGTCTACTCTTTCTTCCTAATGCAATCACTTTCAAAGGAGTTTATAATTTACCCCCAGCTATTTCTTCTACCACTGCCGGATCTAATAAAGTAGTTGTATCGCCAAAATTCTCGGTTTCACCTTCAGCTATTTTACGTAAAATGCGGCGCATTATTTTTCCACTTCGCGTTTTAGGAAGCCCCTTCACCAACTGAATTTTATCGGGTTTCGCAATAGCGCCAATAATTCTTGTTACCGTTTGTAAAATGTCCTGCTTAATCAGCGTCTCATCTTCAACATTCCCATTAAAAATCACATAAGCATAAATACCCTGTCCTTTAATGTGATGCGGATAACCCACAACAGCACTTTCCACCACTCCGGTATGCATATTAATGGCATTTTCTACTTCGGCCGTACCAATACGATGTCCGCTTACATTCAGTACATCATCCACTCTTCCGGTTATCCGGTAATTACCTTCTTCGTCCCGCAAAGCACCATCACCTGTAAAATATAAATTAGGGTAAGTGGAAAAATAATTTTGCCTGCATCTCTCATGATCTCCGTAAGTAGTGCGTAAAATAGAAGGCCAGGGAAACCGAATACATAAAGCCCCCTTCTGTTCCCCCAACGGAGGAAAGTCCCGGCTATAGTTTTTCTTTTCAGCAAAAGGTAACTCATCAAGTTTCTCAGCAATTTTCTTAATTACAGTTTCTATGTTATTTAAAATTTCTTCATTTGAAAATCTTATTACCTCATACCCCTTTTCATTTAGCCAGCCTGGCCGTTCGTGATCACTGGTTATATTTTCAGGAAGCTGATGTATCAGACCATCAACTTCTATAATTAATTTTTTTGACAGACATACAAAATCAGCTATATAAGACTCTATTATGTGCTGTCTTCTAAATTTATAGTTTTCTAATTTTTTACCTCTTAACTGTTGCCACAAAAATTCTTCTGCCTGAGTTGGATTTTTTCTGTGTGTTGAAACAAAATCTTTCAATACACCATATAATATGGTGTCTGCGTTTTCATAGAATTCAGATTTTTCAAGAAGCTGGGACTGTTCTCCCCCGTTGGGGGAGTTAGAGGGGGCTTCATCAATCAAAACTGGCTGAATGCCCGGCAGTGGCAGCGTTGCATAAGTGGGTTTAGCAGGTGTTACTCCCGCAAGAGTAGAGATCAGAATGCCGCCTGTTTCTGTTTGCCACCACGTATCTACTATAGGACATTTTTTGTTTCCGATGTTTTTATCATACCAATGCCATGCTTCCTCATTAATTGGTTCGCCTACTGTTCCCAAAACTTTCAGAGAGGATAAATCTTTGCCTGCAACCGGTTCTGTCCCAAACCCCATTAACGACCGTATAGCAGTGGGAGCGGTATATAAAATGTTCACCTTATGTTTTTGAACAATATCCCAAAAGCGTCCTGCATCCGGCCATGTCGGAATGCCTTCAAACATTAAAGAAGTAGCACCGGCAATTAAAGGCCCATACAAAATATAACTATGCCCTGTGATCCAACCAATATCTGCAGTGCAAAAATGTATATCACCAGGCTGGTACTGAAAAACATTTACAAAAGAATATGCAGTATAAACCATGTACCCACCACAGGTATGCACAACACCTTTTGGTTTACCTGTAGAGCCGGACGTATATAAAATAAATAAAATATCCTCGGAATCCATTTCTTCAGCCCCTCCAAGCCATCCTAAGCTTCCCCCAACGGGGGAAGAGTCAGCCGCACCTACCTCGCTTATCGAAATGTTCTTATTTATGGCAGCATCTTGCAAAAGCATGGGCTGTGGATTGGGTTCTTCCCCGTTGGGGGAGATAGAGGAGGCTACTTTATCCATCTCCTCACCCCACCATACATCCCTGTCTTTTATCATACTCACGGATGTATGCGTTCTGTTATAAACAATCACTCTTTTTACAAACGGACATACAATCAGCGCATCGTCAATTACACTTTTCAGCGGAATATCTTTTGGCCCCCGAAAAGCTCCGTCACACGTAATAATAAATTCCGCTTTTGCATCCTGCAAACGATCTGCAATACTTTGGGCACTAAAGCCACCAAAAATCACAGAATGTATGGCACCAATTCTTGCACAGGCCAGTACGGCAATTGCTAACTCCGGAATCATTCCCATATAGATACAAACACGATCACCCCTTTTGACTTCGTTATTTTTCAATACCTGTCCAAACATGCAAACGTGTGAGTGAAGTTCATTGTAAGTGAGTGTGCGGCTTGCTTCACTTGGATCATTTGGCTCCCAGATTATTGCGGGCACATCTGCTCCATCTTTCAAATGCCTGTCCAGACAATTGTCTGTAATATTCAGCTTTCCATTAATAAACCATTTAATATTTGGTTCTGTAAAATTCCACTCAAGTACCTTATCCCATTTTTTTCTCCAATGAAAATTGTCAGCAATATCACTCCAAAATTCCTCAGGCTGCTCCACACTTCTCCTATAAGCCCGGTGGTATTGTTCTAAAGATTTTATCTGGTAAGTATAAGACATACAACTGAGTTTCTATAAAATTAGATTCATTTGCTATTCACGCAATAATAATTGAATCGGTCAAAGAATTTATTATAATTGTAGTATGTAACTTTTAAAATATGTATGAAACGCTATAGAAATTACTGCGACAAGTGCAGTTAGTAATAATTAAACTTATAACTGCTTAATGGGTGAATGAAACAAATTAAAAACCAAATTTTGTGATATGAATTGCCCTAATTGTAATGAAACATTAGTAATGGCTGACAGGCACGGAATTGAAATTGATTATTGCCCAAAGCCGCGGAGTGTGGCTGGATACAGGTGAGCTCGACAAAATTGTTGGAACGATCAGCGGGTTATGAAAAGAAGGACTATGACGTCCGTCCGGATCAAAGTATGAATTATTCAAAGCAAGACCCATACTACAAACAGGGTGATCAGTACAAACACAAAAAGAAATAAGGGTTTTGTCGGATTTTTTTGACTTTGATTAAATCACTGTAGCAATTGTAGTAAAAATTTCTTGTTCATCGCATAGCCGTTTTTTAAATATTTCTCATCCCAAGAGTAATTAATGCTCTCACCAAAAGGCATCTGGAAAGTTATTACTGCTTCATCTGTTGGTACCTTAATAGAGTGGTATGACTTTTACATTTTTGGAAGTCTCTCTACCATCATTGCACAAAAATTTTTCCCATCAACCAATCCTACAGCAGCGCTGCTATCCACCCTGGCCACTTTTGCTGCAGGTTTTATAGTGCGTCCGTTTGGCGCATTAGTGTTTGGCAGATTAGGCGATATGATTGGCAGAAAATATACTTTTTTACTAACCCTTGTGCTAATGGGGATTTCAACTTTTTTAATTGGGTTAGTTCCGTCTTATGCATCTATTGGTGCATGGGCACCGATATTAGTATTGCTGCTTCGCTTGTTACAGGGCTTAGCGCTTGGAGGCGAATATGGAGGGGCAGCAACTTATGTTGCTGAGCATGCACCGGCAAACCGAAGAGGATTTTATACAAGCTGGATTCAAACTACTGCCACTTTAGGATTATTTCTTTCTTTGAGTGTTATACTTATCACCAGAAAAATAACCGGAGTTGAGGAATTTACTAATGGTAACGGCTGGCGTTATCCATTCCTGCTTTCAATTATTCTTGTTGTTGTCTCTATAATTATACGTTTAAAAATGCAGGAATCTCCTTTGTTTTCCAGGCTTAAGGGGGAAGGAAAAACATCAAGAAATCCTCTAAAAGAAAGTTTTGGACGTAAAGAAAATTTCAAGATGGTTTTATTGGCGCTGTTCGGCGCTACTATGGGTCAGGGAGTTATTTGGTACACAGGGCAGTTTTATGCACAAAGCTTTCTTCTTACAAAATGCAATATTGAATATGAACAGGCAAACACTATTGTTCTTATTGCATTATTATTGGCTACACCTTTCTTTGTTGTTTTTGGTTCTGTTTCGGACAAGTGGGGAAGAAAAAACATCATGCTGGCTGGAATGCTGTTAGGTGTGCTGTTTTACCGGCCAATATTTCAACAGTTATATTCTATTGCTGATACTTCAAAAAAAATAGTAGTAACAAAAGAGCTTAAAAGCAATGGTTTGAATGCAGGCATGCAGACATCAGTATCTCAATCAACTGTTACACTCTTTGATGATGAAACACGACTAACAACCATAGAAAAACAAGTGCCTGACGGACCAGCACAAACCACGAAAGAAATTATATTAAGCGAGGGGAGCAAATGGAAAATGATTTTTTTTATTGCAACGATGGTATTGTTTGTTACAATGGTGTATGGGCCTATTGCTGCATTTTTGGTGGAATTGTTCCCCACACGAATCCGGTATACATCTATGTCGCTCCCTTATCACATTGGTAATGGTGTGTTTGGCGGATTGGTACCTTTTATTGCTACCTTGATAACCACATTGCCGGGTTCTAATCATTTATCAGGACTTTGGTATCCAGTGACTGTTGCAGCTATTTGCTTTATAATTGGAGCATTGTATTTGCCAGATAAAACGCATAATATATCTGAGTGATTTTTATTATGAATAAATTAAAACGACTGTTAGGGATACTCTGGATGCTGCTTGGCCCGGCTACTTTCTTTATTTTGATTGTTGGTGCAGTACAGAATATTGATGCAGCGGGAAAGAGTGACATTAATAAACCTCTTCCATGGATTATTATTATTTCCGTTTTTACACCTATTGCAATTGGATTAACAATTTTTGGCTGGTACGTCTGGAAAGGTGAATTTGATAAAACGGTGCAACCATGATCTCTTCTGAATACTAATATTCCTTTATGGATGAGTTACATTAGCAACCTGTAAATAAGAAGTATGTCAATAGCGGTGCAGCAGTTGCTAAAAACTTACGGCGAACAGAAAGCTGTGAACAATGTTTCTTTTTCTGTAAATCCTGGTGAAATTGTAGGTTTTTTAGGTCCAAACGGAGCCGGCAAATCCACTACAATGAAAATAATTACAGGCTATTTGCAGCCAGACAGCGGTAAAGTATCAGTAAGCGATATTGATGTACAAAAAGCACCACTGGAAGTAAAGAAAAAAATTGGTTACCTGCCGGAATCCAACGCACTTTATTACGACATGTATGTAAGGGAGTATTTAGGGTTTATTGCGGAGGTACATGGAATCAGCAATCGGCATTCGGCAATTGGCAATGTGATAGAACTAACAGGTCTCACACCAGAAAGCAAAAAAAAAGTTGGTCAGCTTTCAAAGGGCTATAAACAAAGAGTAGGATTAGCTGCATCCCTGATCCATGATCCGGAGGTTTTGATTTTAGATGAACCCACAAGTGGATTAGATCCCAACCAAATTGTTGAAATTCGTGAAGTAATAAGGCAGCAGGGTAAAAATAAAAGCGTACTGTTTTCTTCACATATTTTACAGGAGGTGGAAGCCATATGTGACCGGGTGATTATTATTCATCAGGGGAATATTGTGGCAGATGATAAATTAAGCAACTTACAAAAACGTTCTTCAGATAACATTGTAAAAGTCAAGTTTAAGGAAATAGCGAAAGATGATTGGCTCCAGAGTTTAAAAGGAGCAAAATCTGTAAATAAACCGGACGATTATAGCTGGAATATAGTAACCGAAGTGCCGGAATATGTGCGAAAAGGTTTACTTGAGTTGGCTTTACGGGAGAACCTGAACATTATATCGTTGCAAAACGAAGATCAAAGTTTACAGGAAGTTTTTAGAAGTTTGACAGCATAGGTTAAATAACTATAAATCAACACAAAATTATGAGCTATATAGAAGAAATTTTTGCAAGACAAATTTTAGACAGCCGTGGTAATCCAACAATAGAAGTAGATGTGATAACCGACGAAGGAGCGTTGGGACGTGCAGCAGTGCCAAGCGGCGCAAGCACTGGTGTACATGAAGCTGTAGAGTTAAGGGACGACGATAAAAAAATTTACCTCGGGAAAGGAGTTTTAAAAGCTGTAGCAAATGTAAATACTACAATAGCACCGGAACTGATTGGCTATGATGTGGCAGACCAAACAGGTATTGATCAACTAATGATTGAACTGGACGGCACAGAAAATAAAAGTAAGTTGGGAGCAAACGGAATATTAGCAGTGAGTATGGCTGTTGCAAAGGCTGCTGCAGAAGAAGCCGCCTTACCGCTATACAGGTACATTGGCGGCACCAACGCCAAAGTGTTGCCCATACCCATGATGAACATTTTAAATGGTGGTGCGCATGCAGATAATAAAATTGACTTCCAGGAATTTATGGTAATGCCTGTTGGTGCTGCTACATTCAGCGAAGGACTGCGTTGGGGCGTTGAAATTTTTCATGCCCTGAAATCTGTTTTGAAAAAGAAGGGTTTTAGCACTAATGTAGGTGATGAAGGAGGTTTTGCACCAAATATTCAAAGTAATGAGGAGGCAATTGAAACAGTTTTACTTGCCATTGATGCAGCAGGCTATAAATCAGGTACGCAAATAATGATTGCAATCGATGCAGCAAACAGCGAATTGTTCAAAAACGGTAACTACATCTTCCACAAAAGTGATGGTAAAAAATTAACGTCCGAAGAATTAGTTAGGTATTGGGAAAACTGGGTGCGTCAGTACCCGATAGCTTCTATAGAAGATGGCATAGCAGAAGATGACTGGGATGGCTGGAAAATGCTAACGGATGCAGTCGGGAGCAAAGTGCAATTAGTTGGGGACGATTTATTTGTTACGAATGTAAACCGCTTGCAAAAAGGTATTGATAAAGGAATTGGCAATGCACTGCTGGTGAAAGTAAACCAGATTGGAACCATTACAGAAACTATTAATGCTGTAACTCTGGCGCAACACAGAAGTTATAATACCATAATGAGCCACCGCAGCGGTGAAACAGAAGACACAACTATTGCAGATCTGGCCGTTGCACTTAATTGCGGGCAAATTAAAACAGGCTCAGCCAGCCGCACAGACAGAACGGCTAAGTACAATCAATTAATCCGAATTGAGGAATTGCTTGGCGCATCTGCTTTTTATCCATCCAATAAAATCAGGTTTGGAAAAAAAGACTAACATCTTATCGGAAAAGCAAAATCGGTTTACTATATTTACAACTGTCCAATCTCCAATTCTATGAAGCTGCTATCCTATGTTCCTTCCTGGCTCAGAAACAAATTCTTGCTGGCAACAGTAGTTTTCCTGGCATGGATGCTCTTTTTTGACCGCAACGATGTTTTTACCCAATGGGAACGCAGAAAAGAATTAAAAAATCTTCAGCAAAGCAAGCTCTATTATACGGAACAAATTAGCCAGGAAAGCAAATTTGCTAACGAACTAAAAAATAACCCCGCCGCTATTGAAAAATATGCCCGTGAGAAATACAAAATGAAAAGAGATGACGAAGACTTGTTCCTGATACAATCCTTGCCAGAAAAATAGTAATCTAACACAATAAGCCTTAATTCTTGTCGTTTATTGAGGGTGCGACGAGACTTATCCAAATTCGTTGCATCATTTTAGGTTTTAACGGATTTTATGAGTGAGTATGCACCTGAGGACCTGGTCCTTTATCTATATAAAGAAACTTCTTTAGAAACAACGGCTTCTATTGAAGAAGCGTTACAAAATAACTGGACGCTCCGGGAAAAGCTGGCTGTTCTGGAAGCTTCTAAGGATCGTTTAACTTCTGCTATAACCTCTCCACGTAAGGAAGTGCTGCTGAGCATTTTTAAATATGCCTCTGAAAAAGAGACTGTCAATTTATAGTTTTTATTCCGCTTACCTTAGGGGTGATTAATGACCCGCAGAGAACGATTTCATTTTGTAATAGATTACTTCAACAAAGTTCAACCACAGGCTGAAACTGAACTTATTTTTGAAAATGCTTACCAACTTTTGGTTGCAGTTATTCTTTCTGCACAATGCACAGATAAAAGGGTGAACATGACCACACCTGCCCTTTTTAAAAAATATCCCGACGTACAATCCTTATCAGAAGCTGAGTATGAAGACCTTTTTGATATAATAAAAAGCATATCCTTTCCCGGGAATAAATCAAGGCATCTTATAGGTATGGCTAAAATAGTAATGGAGAGATTCGGGGGCCATATACCTATGAAAGTGGAAGAATTAATACAACTTCCGGGAGTTGGACGTAAAACAGCCAATGTTATTACTTCGGTAATTGATAACCAGCCAAATCTGGCTGTTGACACGCATGTTTTCAGGGTTAGTGCAAGGGTGGGGCTAACTGTAAATGCAAAAACTCCCTTAGTTACCGAACAACAATTATTGCGTTTTGTGCCTGTTGAATTTATCCCTAAATTTCATCACTGGCTTATACTGCATGGTCGCTACATATGTATAGCAAGAAAGCCTAAATGTTACGAGTGTGGTTTGAGGCCAGTATGCAAATACTTCCAGACGGTTGTTAAAAAAGCTCACCCTGATAGTAATTAGTAGATTTGCCGGGCATACCATTCTTAACATTTTGTGTCCGGTTGATATTATAAAGCTTTATTCAGATTTTTGTTTTTACAGGTGTTTTTGTAATTTTCTTATAATTCATTCCTAATGCAGCCAGCAATTGTTTCACACGGTGATTTTAATAGCTTAATTTCCATAAAACCTCTTGTTGAAGTTTTAAGAAAAATGATAGCAGAGGGAAAGCCGGGGGCAAAAAAATTATATGAGAATTTATTGCAGGAAATCGATTTAAAGCCGGGGATTTTAGAGGCCATGGATAATACCTCTACGCTGTTTCATAATGCAGATGTGGTGGAAACCTTACTTTCTGGGATATTTCCTCCAAGTACAAGTGCAAACCAGGGCATTTATGCTATCTCCTTTCCATTTCGGTTAGAAACTATATATGCATCACCGGGTTTTAAAGAAATTTTTTTACCAACGAACTCCAATGTTATAACCGTACCGGATAATAAAACCACATCTGCAATTACCCGTGCTACCCATGACCTGGCTTATAATGTTATTCTTAACAAGATCTATTCTTTGGATGTACCGGAAGTAGCATATTCTGTACACCCTTTTGTAAATCCTGAGACCGGTCTTACCAAATACCTGCGTCTAAAACTGAACGCACAGTTTGTAGAGGTAAAGTTGATCAATGAGAATTTTGAATTGCCCCCCGCTTCTGCAGTACAGCTTTTTTTGAATGTTGAGGAATTAAAGAAAACATTTCCCCTGCAAAACTTTCAATTTGAAGGTTTGGTGGTTATAGATGTAACGGATGTAACTACTGAACAGGTTATACAGGAAATGAAAAATACACTTTTGGATGGTGATGCTTTTTATGATATAACTGTATATGATAGCCTGCAACAACACATCAGAACATTCCTGGAACTGAAAGATGTTTCTATTGGTATTACACCATTTTTTAAGTTGGGTGATTATTTTTTGTTTTCTGACGGGCACTACAAAAACAGTGTATTGTTCAGGGATTTAAAAGTTACACCTGAAAAAATAGAAATGTCCAAATTGTGTAAGAAAATATTTAAAGAAACAGACGGTGCGCAACTCTATGATGAATTAAACGAAAACAATTTATCTCAAAATGAATTAGTAAGCTATTATCATAAACATGGTGCTAAAAGCCTCATTCTTTGTCCTTTAAAGGGCGATGACGGAGAGTTAATTGGATTAGTGGAAATTTTAAGTGATCAACCCGGCAAATTGCAATACACACATCTTACTAAAATCCAATCTGCAATGCATTTGTTTACTCTGGCATTGGAAAAAAGTATTGAAAGCATGGAACTACAGATAGATAAAACAATCAAAGAAAATTTTACAGCAGTACAACCGGCAGTTGAATGGAAGTTCACCGAAGCAGCATTTAAATATTTGGAGCAAAAGCAGGTGAGTGATACAGCCAAAATCCCGTCCATTACTTTCCATGATGTATACCCTCTTTATGCAGAAGTAGATGTGAAGAACTCTTCAGTGGAGCGCAATCATGCCATACAACTTGATCTTCTGGAGCAGTTGAATATGGTACATACAATATTGGAAAAAGCAAGCAGAATAATTGCATTCCCATTATTGAAAGAAATCAAATTTAAAGCAGAGAAATATATTTCATCAACAACTGAAAACTTGTTATCTGATGACGAATTATTAGTGTATGATTTTTTGCACCACGATCTTAATTCTTTATTTGGACATCTGATAAATACTAAGCCCGAACTAAAAAAATTGATAGATGAGTACTATGCAAGTTTAGATCCTCAGAAGCAGATTATTTTTCACCACCGTAAAGAATACGAAGAAAGTATAACCATGATCAATGATACCCTTGATCGTTTTATTGACCAGGAACAGGAAGTTATGCAACAAATATTTCCCCACTTTTTTGAGCGGTATGTAACAGATGGCATTGAGTTTAATATTTATATAGGACAATCATTGGCTCCACATTTTAAGTTTGATGAAATTTATGTAAGCAATTTAAAAATGTGGCAGCTTACTTTACTTGCTAAAGCGGCACGCATCACGCATGGGCTGGAAAAAAGTTTAAGCATTCCTCTGCAAACAACCCAGCTTATATTGGCACATAATATTCCCCTTTCCATCACCTTCAGAATTAAAGAAAGAAAATTTGATGTGGACGGAGCATACAATATCCGGTATGAAATAATAAAAAAACGGATTGATAAAGTGCATATAAAAGGCACTGGTGAGAGATTGACGCAGCCTGGAAAGATTGCTATAGTTTACTCACAGCAAAAAGAGCAGAATGAATATTTGGAATTTGTAGAATACCTGCAAAATGAGAACTTGATTGTTGGTAATGTGGAACACCTCGAACTGGAGGAATTACAAGGCATCAGCGGGTTAAAAGCTCTGCGTTTACAGGTTAACCTGCACACACAAAATGAACCAACAAATGTGGAACTTTCTACTCTTACTACACAACAATTACTGAATAACTAAAACTTAGCATTGGTTGTTTACCTTTCAACTAAAATAGCAAGCAGCTAATTCAATAAAATATCGGGTATAAGCTTTCTTAATGTTAATTACTTCGCATTTAGAAAACATTTAGTTTTGTGGTGTGACGAATATGAATCGTAGAAAAATTGCTGCTATTATTTTAATAGCTCCGCTATTGTGGATTCATGCAGTAAAGCTCTTCCATTATCACGGCTCCAACTACGTAAAATTCAAGGCTGATTCCGAACTGAATTTAATTAGTGCAACTGCAAAAAATATATCTGTCTCCTGTTCCATTTGTGATTACCAGTTTACTAAAGATTTGGGCTTAAATAAGGTTTCTTTTGATATTATTCTCCCACAAAGTTTTTAT
This sequence comes from Chitinophagaceae bacterium, assembly GCA_046262255.1. GTDB lineage: Bacteria > Bacteroidota > Bacteroidia > Chitinophagales > Chitinophagaceae > Flavisolibacter. Next base: position 25,160 of record JBHENB010000004.1, on the reverse strand, counting down.
TCTTATAGTTGTTTAATTGCAACGTTTAGAATTTCTTCCTGCAATTTCATAAGCTCTGACAGGGCTCCCCCGGCTTTTTTGAGTTAAGCAGTTTGTTCCCCTTCTTTATTTCATTATTTAAAAAAGCAATTATGAAACTGTTTATTTCTATAATTCTGTATTTATTCTTTTCTATCGTTTTAGGTTGCAGTCAGTTTAAAGTAAATGCTCAGGTTAGACAAAAAATATCATTGTCAGGCATTGTCACCGATTCTTTAACAGGTTCGCCATTGCAAGGTGCTTCGGTTACAGCAACAGAGGCAAGGATTGGCACCTCTACAGATTCAACTGGCAGATATGTTATCAATAATATTCCTCCCGGGCATCTTATAATTGAAGTATCGCATACCGGATATCGCACAGTAGCAGTACATATAGATATAAGAGAAAATTTTGAAAAAAACTTTGCCCTAACATCTGTTATTATAGAGAATGAAGGTGTAACTGTTATGGGTGTTGCAGGGGCAACTACTATACGCAGATCGCCGGTGCCTGTAACAAGAGTTAGTAAAGGAGAATTATTAGCCACCTCTTCTACTAACATTATTGATGCTTTAACGCGGGAACCAGGTGTAAGCCAGATATCCAGCGGACCTGCAGTTTCAAAACCAATAATCAGGGGCTTAGGCTATAACCGGCTTGTAGTTATAAACGATGGTATTCGCCAGGAGGGCCAGCAATGGGGAGATGAACATGGCGTGGAAATAGATGAGAATAGCGTATATCGTGTAGAAGTTTTAAAAGGTCCGGCATCTTTAATCTACGGCAGCGATGCCATAGCCGGAGTAATAAATATTATCACTACTTCCCCCATTCCCAACAATACTTTGCGTGGCAGCATTTTAAGCAGCTATTATACAAATAACAAACAGCGTTCATTATTTGGAAATTTTGGCGGCAACATCAACGGTTTTAACTGGAATGCATGGGGAGATTATAAAGCAGCAGCAGATTATAAAAACAAGTATGATGGACGGGTATACAATTCAAAGTATAACGAAAAAAACTTTGGAGGTTATGCAGGAGTTAATGGTTCCTGGGGATTTACACATCTCATTCTTAGCAACTTCAATCAAAGAGTAGGAGTAATTGAAGGGGAAAGAGACCATGATGGAAATTTCATTAAATTTTTACCTGGGGGAGAAACCAAACCCACTAAAAGTGATTTCAACAGTACAAAACCGCAGGTACCCTATCAGCATATAAAGCATTTTAAGGTTACTTCTGATAATAGCTTTAATACAGGCACAGGCCGTATTTCTCTTATACTTGCGTTGCAGCGAAATCAACGTATAGAATTTGGTAATCCAGGCGATCCGGAAGAGAAAAGTCTTCATTTTGATCTGAAAACTTTTAACTACAACACTGCCTATCATTTTGGGGATCGTAGTGGCTGGCGTACAGCCTTTGGCATTAACGGCATGAGGCAACAAAATGAAAACAGAGGAGTAGAAGTTTTGATTCCCGAATACAAATTGTTTGACATTGGCACTTTTTTGTACTCTCAAAAAACAATCAATTTTATAACATTAAGCGGTGGAATACGTTATGATGTACGTTCCTTAACATCAGATGAGTTAAGGGAAGGAAGTGATATAAAGTTTGTAGGCTTTGACAAGAAGTTTTCCAATATTTCCGGTAGTGCAGGCTTAAGTGCGGCTGTGGGTAGAATTTTGACTTTAAGATTAAATGCTGCACGTGGTTTCCGTGCGCCGAGTATCCCTGAGCTATCCTCCAATGGTGCTCATGAGGGAACTAATCGTTATGAATTTGGAGAACAAAACCTCAAATCAGAAATAAGTTTTCAGTTAGATGCAGGTTTTGAGATAAGCTCGGAACATCTGTTGCTATCCGCTACACCGTTTTATAACCGCGTTAACAATTTTATTTTTTATCGGAAACTGGAATCTGTTAGTGGTGGTGATTCAACTGTTGATGTAGGCGGGGATCTTATTCCTGCTTTTAAATTTGATCAGCAAAATGCAACCCTATCCGGTGCAGAATTTTCATTAGACTTTCACCCCCACCCATTTGACTGGTTACATATAGAAAATAGTTATTCCTTCGTTAATGGCAGGTTTGCTAATGAAATTGATGGAACCCGAAATGGTCCATTCATTCCTGCCCGCAGATATAATGGCGATATAAAAGCCAGCTTGCTTCCAAAGGGGAAAACGTTTAGAAATGTTACAGTACATTTTGAAGTGGAACGAACGTTTCGGCAAAAGCGGCCTTTTACAGCATACGAAACAGAAACAGCAACACCAGCTTATACTTTGCTAAACGCCGGGTTTAGTACAAATGTGGTGGCAAAAAATAAAACAATTTTCAGTGTTTATTTTAATGCATTAAACCTGGCTGATGTTGCTTATCAAAATCACTTAAGCCGCTTGAAATACGCTGCCGTAAATAATGCAACGGGTAGGCAAGGAGTATTTAATGTGGGTAGAAATTATTCATTCAAACTGAATATACCGTTGTCATTCCCTATTAAATAAGTTCTATACCTTAAAATACACGACGTTTTTTTTATTGTCTTATGATGAATTTTATAACCAAATCTAAAAAGTACGAGTGCAGCGGTTTTACCATTCAAAAACCTACCTTTATACCCGATGAAAAAATGCCTCGTTTTTATCTTGCTTGCCATATCAGTTTCCAGCGCTGTTATTCCTTGCTGTCAAATTGATGATTGTCGTGCAGCTCAACTTGCATCTTCAACTTCTAATCATCAAAACCATAGGGAGAATGAAACCTGTTCACCCTTTAATTTCTGCACTACTTGTTGCAGTTTTGTTGAATTAGCAAGTCTAAACCCGTTAGTTCAGCCAATGGCGGTAAAGCAAGTTCATCGGGGGACTTTAGTGAAATTTAATCTTTCTACTTACACCGCTTCTTTCTGGCAGCCCCCCCGGTCTTGTTAAGTTTTCATTTATAGATGGTCTGCAATACAGACTAAGAATTCATTCATCACTAGATATTAGCAAAGAAACCTATGCGATTATTTATAATAATATTATTATTATCAGGAATTAGCTTTTATAGCCAGGCACAACAAGCATTGCGTATAAAAGTAACAGGTGGGGAATTAAAAATCCCATTAGCATCTAATATATCAATCAAAAGCACAACCAAAGCATATTCCGCTGATAGTTCAGGTATAGCAATAGTTCCATTTGAAGAAAATGGTAATTATATTTTGGTTACTTCTTTTGTAGGTTATGAAGAAAAGGTAACCAAAATTACTATTCCTTACTCTTCAGATACTTTGTTTATCGAGCTTGAAAGTAGTGAGCAGGAAATGGAAGAAGTGGTGGTTCAATCTACAAGGACCAGCAGAACCATTGCCAATGTACCTACAAGAGTTGAAACCATAGAACTGGAAGAAATTGATGAGAAGAGCAATATGCGACCTGCAAACGTTGCAATGCTTTTGCACGAAAGTACAGGCATACAGGTGCAGCAAACCTCGGCAACTTCCGGTAATGCCAGCATTCGAATACAAGGATTAGATGGTAGATACACTCAGCTTTTAAAAGATGGCTTCCCAAATTTTGGTAACTTCTCCAGTGGTTTAAGCGTACTGGAAATACCACCATTGGATTTAACACAGGTAGAAATTATCAAAGGTCCGGCTTCTCCCCTTTTTGGTGGCGGTGCAATTGCGGGGGTTATTAATTTCATTTCAAAAACACCAAAACTGAAGCCTGAATACAATTTCATATTCAATCAGTCTAACATTGGCCAAAGCAATATAGGTGGATTTGCCTCTGGTAGAGGAAAGTTGGTTGGATATACAATGCTTGCTCTTTACAACAGGCAAAAACCTTATGATGTAGATAAAGATGAGTTTACTGAAGTGCCTAAGTCGAGTGGATTTACCATTCACCCTAAGCTATTCTTTTATCCAAATGGAAATATAACAATTACAATAGGTAATAGCTTTACCAAAAGTGAAAGAACCGGTGGAGATATGCATGTTATTAAGGACAAACCAGATGCTTCGCATCAATACTTTGAACAAAATAAAACACTTAGAAACATCTCCACTTTTGAACTGGACAAAAAAATAGGAGATAACAAAAGATTTGTAGCTAAACAAAGTTTTAGTGTTTTCGATAGAACAATCAATATACCAGCTTACACTTTTACCGGGATTGATTATTTTGGTTATACAGATATTTCCTATGTAACCAATGCCAATAAACATGCTTTGGTGTTAGGCGGAAATTTAATCTATAACAGTTTCAAAGAAAAAGCCAATAGCTTTAGAAATAGAGATAATACATCAAAAACCGGAGGCTTATATGGTCAGCATACATGGGATGCTACAAATAATGTAAAAATAGAGAGTGGTTTACGAATTGATGTTGCTAAATATAAGAATACTGTTTACTCCAATATTGAGGTATTTATATTGCCAAGGCTTTCATTGCTGATTAAATATGGACCTCAATGGTCATCAAGGATTGGTGGAGGGATGGGCTATAAAACACCCACACTTTTTACAGAAGAAACAGAAATAATTCAATACAATAATGTATCACAGTTGAACAATGTGAAATCAGAAAAGAGTTATGGAGGAACAGCCGATGTAAACTTTAGAACTAAAATTGGTAACTATTTAGGTTTTACATTAAACCACATGTTCTTTTACACCACCATAGATAAACCCTTAATATTAGGAGAGGATGCAATAAGCAGTTATAGTTTTGCAAATGCAGCTAAGCCGGTTCATAGTACAGGAATTGAGACCAATGCAAGATTTATTTACAAAGAGAATTTCAAGCTCTTTTTAGGTTACACATTCACTTATACAAAAGCTAAGTATTTAAATGGTAACCAGTTTTTACCATTAGTTCCAAAAAACAAATTAAATAGTGCATTAATCTATGAGAAAGAGAATGTAATTAAATTAGGTTTGGAAGGGTACTTTACGGGAGCACAATATTTAAGCAATGGAATAACAACACCTTCTTATTCAGAACTTGGTTTTATGGCTGAGAAGATATTCGACAAGTTTTCCTTATATGTCAACTTCGAAAACTTTACAGACACAAGACAAAGCAGGTATAAGAATGTAGTAAGCGGTTCACATCTTGATCCAACTTTCGATGAGATATGGACACATACAGAAGGCTTTGTGGTAAATGGAGGTATAAAACTAAGGTTGTAAAATATTTATTAGAATGTATTCAATCGTTACGGGCAGCTTAATTATTAGTTTACTACATGCCGTTATTCCTAATCATTGGCTGCCAGTGCTTGCTATAGGCAAGAAAGAAGGATGGAACCTGGCAGAAACAAGCCGCATCACTTTTATTGCCGGAGCTGCACATGTAATGAGTACAATTCTAATTGGAATATTACTTGGTTTAATAGGTGAAGAACTCGCACAACACATCGAGCAATTTACGCATGTTATTGCTCCTTCTATTTTGATTTTGATGGGATTTTATTTTGTTCGCCAACATTATAAGCATCATCATTTTCATGTAGAGAAAGAGGTAATCGAAAAGAAGACCAAAAACTCAATTATTACAGCGTTAGTGATTGCTATGTTTCTTTCTCCTTGTATGGAAATCGAAGCTTATTTTCTTTTAGCCGGAAGTAAAGGATGGTTTTTCATGACAGCAATTGCGGCACTTTACTCAACTATTACCATAGCAGGTATGCTCATTTGGATACGCATTGTTTATAAAGGGTTATTAAAATTGGACTGGCATAAGTGGGAACACAATGCGGGTATTCTTACAGGTATTGTTTTAATTATTACAGGAATTATCTCATTCTTTACAATTTAGATTATAAGAACATAAGCAAAATGGAGGCGAAAGCTACAATTAGATAAAACTGACTAAACTATTTAATTTAACGATAATGTGATTATAAAAAGTCATTCAGTTGATGTTAGTTAATGTTGAAACGAACACAAGAGTTTTTATATTTCTAATAACCCCAAATATGCATTCAAGCCATACTTTTAATGTTTCAATATTCAACCTGTTTATTAAAAGAAATACCCAAAGGTTAGCAATGGCAATGCTTTTTCCTCCTTGGAAAAAGTTAACGATCCGGTAAGTACAAAGCGCCTGATAGGTGCAATCCAAATGCCGGCACCGAAGCCATTATGCCAATCATTGGAAGTATCGTTCACTGACCATACCCTGCCTACATCATGGAATGCATGAAGACCCAACGTCCCCGGGAACAGGTAAGTATTAAAATCTAAAATTTTAAAACGGACTTCCGTATTGTTAAAAAACATCGTACGGCCGGCAAAGCGGTGTTTCCTATAGCCACGCAGGTTTTCTGTACCACTTAAATAATGGGCCTGTGGAAATTCATAATCACCAAAATTATGTCCATAACCAACACGGGTTGCGAGTACTGTACGAGCCTGCGGAGTAACACTGATAAATACCGCCATATCTGCATTAAACTGCACCAGGTTACTGCTATACTTATTTATCCCAAGCAATGGCCGAACATTAAGATCAAGAGTAAAACCCCGGGTTGGTAAAACCTGGTTTAGTTTAGAGTTTATACTGAGGTTAAACAATCCGCCTGCATACGTGTGACCCTTGTACAAAGTGGCGGAATCTAAACCGCTAAGGCGGGTATTGCTAATAAAATGATTTTTATTTTGATCTTCTTCCAGCCGGAAATACTGAAAAGTGGGTCCATAGCTAAACCGCATCCAGGATTGTAATTGCTTTCTCAGTAATACAGAGGCATCTGCAATATCGTATCGTGCCCGGTAATACTCACGCTTTGGTTTGCTTTCATCTATTGAGGTATTGTTGCCAATACCGAAAAAGTTAGTAACGTTAATGGGGGCTCTTACATCAGCACGCAGTGTTAAATCATAATTACCAACTGCATGTATAAAATCGCCTTCATACTTAAAATTATAAGATGCTGTCCTGAGTGCACGGTGTGCCTCAATATATTGACGCATTCTGTAAGGTTCCTTTCGAAAGCCTTGCCTGATCATTTCCAATTTCGCACCGAGATAGAGACCATCGTCTATATTATAAGCTACAGATATACCGGGATTGATAAAATCATATTTATGACCAAAGCGATTATAGCGGTTTACCTGCGGATCAATGGAAACTTTACTGGTTAACCCCGGATTGCCTGTAAATTTATTTTCTTCAAAAGAAGCATCATAAACCAATACTTTACCTGCTGATCCATTATTTGTAAACTCATCATTCCCGGGCCCGCCTATAATTCTTATCTTAATTGGTGAATCCCCGCCTTCCACTTTAAACACATCATCATCGCTTAAGCCATAAATACGAATTTCATTCGTAATGTTTGGATCAAGTAATCTATCATATATTTTGGAGCTAATATTTCCTTCCTTATCAATTTTATTCGAAACAACATGCACTGTCCCATCATTGTTCTTGGTTATGGTGAAAAGTTCTTTTTGATTACTACCCACCACGTCCACTTCTCTTGAAATAAATTCATAATACTCAGTTATGTCTTCCCTGAAGTGTTTACGCTTCTTCTGCAGGGTGCTTATAATCTTATTCATGGAGTATTGTTGAACTTCTTTGGGTTGTCTATGCAAACTTGCTTCTATTACATCATCTGTCATGGCAGATAAAAAGGTATCAATTTCCTTTTGCCATTCTTCAGCAGATAGTTCATTTAGGAAAAACCGGTCAAAGTTGCGTGCCGGCCTGTTGAATGTTTTGATATTATCCGTTTCTTCCCGAAACCCCTGTATTTCCGGTACCAGCCATGGTTTACGAACAAACCGTGGAATTAAGCCCTGGCTTACAAAAAACGCCTGGTCGTGATCTCTTGGAATAGCGTAATATATTTTTCCCCTGCCAGTATCACGGGTTGCCCACTGCCACTGGTCTTCGTGCCTGTCAAAATCCATTATAAAATTGTCCAGCAACCGGGCTCTTAAAACAGATTTTTGATCCACATGATCATCATTATCCTTTGCCAGCCGCAACACTAACTCATCTGTATTGTAGGCCTTTTTAACACCTGCAGGCTGTCTTTCTTCTAAAATACCAAGAGTGTTTTTGAATTCTTCCCTGAATCTTCCGAGCCTTGGATCATCAGGTACAAAAACTAATCGGCGACGAAGTACCGGTATTCCGGCTGCCTTTGCCATAGGTTCTATAGAAAGAGATGCATAAGGGTAAGATGCAGAAACACCTTGCTCTACAAGATCCTTTGCAAAACCAGATCTTAAATCTGCAGGTATTGCAGCTTCCGGGTATTTTTCAATAGATCGCAAAGCCCAGTCTTTTTTATTTTTATCGGTAAACCGTAATGATTTAGTTTGCTTACCACCACCTTGTTTATCGGGCATTAGTCCACCTTGTTCGGTACCAATATCCAGCACAGGCACAGTAACGGAATCTGTCCATTCTTTGCGATAATTTTTTCCCATCAGGAAGTTTTTCAATCCGCTGCCTGCCAGTCTTGGATTTGCAACCCATGTAATGGAATCTCCTAACGGGCCTATGCTATCTATGGAAGCAATGGCTGTTTTGGGTACAATGGTGGCAATAGTATGTGAAAAGAAAGGTGTATTAATATTGGCGCTGTATAGATTATAAAACTTAGCTTCTACTTTACCGCTCTTTCTGATTTCCAAAGTGCCAAACCCTTTTACCGGCTCAGCCAGCAATACTTCTTTGCCATGTTGCTTATCACTGATGCGGCTGATTTTTGCTGCAGAACCACTAACTATCTGCCACATGCTATCATGTTGAAGCAATTGAAGACTATGATCATGCCCTGAAACAACGACAGTATGTACATTTTTATGAAGAACCTGTTCAATCATATTGGTCATACCCTTGTAAAGTGGATGATGTTCATCCTGTAAATTTCCAAAAGTACCCCTGGCAAAAGGATAAATAGAGCCAAGGATTGGCAGTGGTATATATAATGCCCTGTTAAGATTGGTTAAAGGAAATAGATGGTCCTTTATTGTATATGTTTTCCCGCCGTGTACCCCATGCGTGTGTATTGGATGATGCATTGCTAATATAACAAGTTGATCCGGATGTGCGGCTACTATTTGCTTCAATTCTGTTTGGAATTCGTCAGCTGTTTTTGCTTCACAGTGAGATGTGGCACCTGGTCTGTCGTGTACATGTAAAAACCAGTGGCTGTCCATTAAAACAACCACCGCTTTTTCATTGTGCGATTCTCTGCTTTTATGCGATCCTACTTCAACAGGCCCCGGGCAGCCTTCCCGGGGTTCGGCAGAAACATTGGTTAATTCCAGGGAGTTAATGTAGTTTACCTGGTTCATAGCTCTTTCCCAGCCTCCAATCTTTCCATTCAACCAGTCATGGTTACCCATAATAAAATAGGCGGTTGCTTTTTTCCCTTTTACAAGGTTTATCTGGTAATCAAGTACTCTTTGCGCTTCTTTATAATCTGAAGCTCCTCTATCAGGCATGCCATAAGGGTAGATATTATCGCCCAGGAAGATCACCATGTTCTTTTCATCATTCCAGTCAACATTTTTAGCAAGCCAGTCAATAACGGGATGTTTCCCATTTTCCAGTTCGCCTGCATCTCCAACCAGAAAAATTCTTTGCTCAAGAGTATCTGTTTGTGCAACTACAGATGTAAAATGGAATATCGAAATGATCAAACAACTAATTATTTTTTTCATACACCTCTTATTTTCCAGATTTATAAACAATTTTTAACAGGGTTGGTTTACCCAGTTTAGCCTCGTTTGAAATATACATATCCCCATTTGCAGCAAATGTAATTCCTTCCGCCTGAGGATATAAAGCAGGATTCAACCGGAATACTTCCTGCACTTTGCCTCTTAAATCTGTAATAATCATCATATTTCCTGCAGAAGCTAGCACATACAATCTTTTTTGCAATGGATGGATAGCTGCACCTGATGGTTTAAACTCCGTTTCACCATCTTTCAACTGATCCCTTACTGCTCTGCTGCTGATTGTATAAAAAGCTGACGTATCAAATGTACGTGTTGATAAGTTAAATTTATAGGATCTTCGTTCGTGGTTTCCTTTGTCTGCAGCGCAAGACTTGCATAAAATAATTAATCCCTGCGCACTGGAGTCATAATAAATAGTTTCAAAATCGTTTCCTTTTTGTGACCAAAATGGATAATTGATTGTTGCTAATCCAGTATCTGTTTTAGTTATTGCAACTATTGTCCCGGTGTTTACTAATACGTACACTGTATTGTTTACCTTTACAAGGTCTTCGTAATCAGCAGATGCAAGGTCAGGATCGTAATAATCAGATGCTTTGCCGTCCGTTGTTATTCGAAAAACTTTTTTTTTATCATCGGCAATTGCAATCAAAGCATCTTCGTTCTGCAAATAATATAACCCGGATATTTCATTTAGTTTTTTTTCTAAAATCATTCTTTGCGGACGGGTCATCATGTAACCCCTTGCAGTACGTGGTTTTTGAAACAATTCACATGAAGCAATTAAAGTAACCATGAAAAACAAAGGAAAAAGTATTTTGAACAATGATTTATGCATAGTTAGTCGCATGTTTCATTAAATTTATAAAGTAAATTTCACTTATGAACGAAAATCAAAACAGATTATTAGCTGAAGCAAAAACATTTGTAACAGAAATTTTTCAAAAAAAAGTAAATCCCCTTTTTATTTTTCATAACCTGGAGCATACAAAGCAAGTTGTTGCTGCTGCAGAAGAATTAGCCAACCATTACCAGTTGCATGACCAGGACAGATTTATACTGTTTTTAGCTGCATGGTTTCATGATACCGGCTTCGCCAGCAACCAGGCCGAGGAGCATGAAAAAGAAAGTAGCAAAATAGCAACTGAATTTTTGCAGGGGCGAAACGTTGAACCAGAAGTAATTCAACGGGTTTCGTCCTGCGTGCAGGCTACCCGCATGCCACAATCACCGCTAAGCCTTGTGGAAAAAATTACGTGTGATGCTGATTTGTATCACTTAGGCACAAAAGAATTCAAAAGAATGAATGAGCTCTTAAAACAGGAGCAGGAGGCATATTTCAAAAAAGAATTCTCTAAAAGAGAATGGCGGCAGCGCAACATTGAGTTTTTAGAGGCCCACCAATATTTTACAGATTACTGCCAGCAAAAGCTGGAACCAACCAAGCAATTATGGTTGAAACAATTACGAAAAAAACAAGGTAATAAAGAGGTGAAGCATACCGAACAAATGGAGATTTCTCCCTATTCTTTTGAAAAAAATTTGAATACACATCCTGTTGGAAATAATAAAGATGGTAAACAAAATAAAGAAACAGAACGTGGTATCCAAACCATTTTTCGCACCACTTCAAACAATCATATTCAGTTAAGTGAAATGGCGGATAACAAGGCAAATATTATGATTTCCGTTAATTCTATTATTCTTACAGTAATGTTTTCAATTGGACTATTAGGAAGGTTAGTATATTTTCCACATCTGATTCCGCCTACTTTAATCTTAATTGTTGTTTGTATTACAGCCATGATTTTCGCTATACTATCCACACGGCCATCCGTAACCAGTGGCCGGTTTACAGAAGATGATATCCGTAATAAGCAAACCAACCTACTGTTCTTTGGTAACTTTCATAAAATGGAGATAGACGAATATCATTGGGGGATGACAGAAATGCTCAAAGACCGTGAGTACATGTATGGCAGCATGATAAAAGACATTTATTTTTTAGGAGTGGTTCTCGCAAGAAAGTACCGTTTTTTGCGAATTTCATACAATGTTTTTATGTATGGATTAATTATTTCAGCGGTTGCTTATACTATAGCATCATTATTTTTTGCGGAGAACGCATAAGTGTTTGAGAATAATTTTAAGAATAGCAGTGAAAATAACCTCTGCCTGACCAAGAGGTAACAATTCTATAAATATTTTTTTATTTCTTCCAGCAACTCAGCTTTTGTAATAGGTACACCCATAATCTTTTGGTAGGCTTTTGCATCTACCAGATATTTATCACGGATGATCTTTATTAATTGACCATTATTTATTTCTGGTATTATAACCGTTTGAAAGTTTTTAAGAATTTCCCCAAGGTTCTTTGGGAAAGGACGCATGTATCGAATATGCGCATGCGATACTTTAAGACCTTCCCCTATCAATTCTTCCACAACGGTTCTTATAACCCCATAAGTAGAACCCCATCCCAATACCAAAACATCACCTTCTTCTTCCCCACTGTCAATTTTTTGTTCCGGAATGTGATCTGCTATTTTATCTACTTTTTCCTGCCTGATCTTTACCATCAACTGGTGATTCTCCGGTTCGTAACTAACATTACCTGTGATGTTTTCTTTTTCCAACCCTCCAATACGGTGTTCCAGGCCAGGTGTACCGGGCAAAGCCCACGGCCGCACCAAATTTTCATCCCTCAAATACGGTTGAAATTTAGTTTCACCATGCCCTAATTCTGTTTTGAACTTTACGTGAATCTGTGGCAGGTTTTCTGTGTTTGGGAACTTCCAAGGTTCTGACCCGTTGGCAATGTAGCCATCGCTTAAAAAGATCACAGGCGTCATGTGCTCAACAGCAATCCGTACTGCTTCATAAATGGTTTCAAAACAATCGCTGGGTGTTGCTGCTGCAATAATTGGCATCGGGCTTTCGCCGTTTCTGCCATAATATGCCTGTAGTAAATCGCTTTGTTCTGTTTTAGTAGGCAACCCGGTGGATGGCCCTCCACGCTGAATATCACAAATGATCAGTGGAATTTCCAGCATCAATGCCAGGCCCATCGCTTCTGTTTTTAATGCCAACCCCGGACCTGAAGTAGCTGTTACACCTAATTGCCCGCCGTAGCTTGCACCTATGGCAGCACAAATACCGGCAATTTCATCCTCCGCCTGAAATGTGCGAACTCCAAAATTTTTATGCTTGCTTAGTTCATGTAAAATATCTGAGGCTGGAGTGATGGGATATGTACCAAAAAAAATTGGTAATCCACTTTTAGCAGATGCTGCAATCAATCCAAATGCCAGCGCTTGGTTACCCATAATAGAGCGATAGCTGCCGGCTTCGATAGTTGCACGTTCTACTGTATATTGAGTAGTAAAGGTTTCTGTCGTATCGCCATAGTTGTAGCCAGCACGAAGCACCTTTAAATTGCTTTCCAGTATGTCTGTTTTTTTAGAAAACTTTTCCTGTAAAAACCGTTCAGTGCTTTGCATATCCCTGCCATACATCCAATACAAAAAGCCAAGTACAAACATGTTTTTTGCACGGTCTTTTTCTTTGGTTCCCATCTGGTAATCCTTCAATGCCTCACGGGTCATCTTTGTAATATCCATTTTAATTACTTCAAAGCCTTCCAGGCTGCCGTCTTCTATAGGATTTACACCATCTGGATAGTTTGCAAGCCGTAAATTTTTAGCGTCAAAACCATCGGAGTTCACAATGATCTTTCCGCCTTTTTTTAAATCTTTTAGATTAGATTTAAGCGCAGCCGCATTCATTGCAACCAATACATCCCAGGCATCGCCTGGAGTATGTATGCTTTCGCTGGAGAAACGAAGTTGGTAGCCGCTCACGCCGGGCAAAGTACCTTGCGGGGCCCGAATCTCTGCAGGGAAATCAGGGAAAGTGGCAAGATCAGACCCCAATAATGCAGTATTATTGGTAAACTGGCTGCCTGTTAGCTGCATACCATCACCACTATCGCCGGCAAATTTTATCACCACATCCTGTAGGACTTCCTGCGTACGCTGCATGTTGGCAAAGGTAAGATTAGTTCAATTGAGGGGGAAGGAAACTGCTTTAAAAGATTTGCTATAAAACACCGGAATTAGTTTTTTGTGCTTCAAGTATACCCCTGCTCGTGTACACTCTTTACAGCACGGCCTGATGGGTCCTGCATTTTTTTAAAAGCTTCGTCCCATTCTAATGCAATGGCAGTACTGCATGCTACCGAAGGCTCTGAAGGAACGCACTTTGCCGCTTCATCACCGGGAAAGTGCTCGCTGAAAATACTTCGGTAATAGTATTCTTCTTTTGACCGGGGTGTATTTATTGGAAACCTGTGCGCAGCATGTTTCAATTGTTCATCAGTAACACTTTCAGATGTAATTTTTTTCAAAGTGTCTATCCAGCTATAACCAACTCCATCGGAAAACTGTTCTTTTTGCCGCCATGCCACTTCGGGTGGTAAATAGTCTTCAAATGCTTTACGAAGAATGTGTTTTTCAATTTTTCCTTTGCCAGCCATTTTATCTGCCGGATTAATACGCATGGCAACATCCATAAATTCTTTATCTAAAAATGGCACACGACCTTCCACACCCCATGCAGCTAATGATTTGTTGGCTCGAAGACAGTCATACAAATGAAGCTTGTTTAGTTTCCGCACCGTTTCTTCATGGAAGGCTTTTGCATCCGGTGCTTTATGAAAATATAAATAGCCTCCAAAAAGCTCATCTGCGCCTTCGCCGCTCAACACCATTTTTATTCCCATTGATTTAATAACACGTGCCAGCAAATACATTGGCGTGGAGGCACGGATGGTGGTTACATCGTAAGTTTCAATATGATAGATGACATCCCGCAAAGCATCTAAACCTTCTTCGATTGTAAAATTTATTTCATGGTGTACTGTGCCAATATGTTCTGCCACTTTTCTTGCTGCGGCAAGATCAGGTGATTCTTTTAACCCGACTGCAAATGAATGTAATTGAGGCCACCACGCTTCTTTCATGTCTTCTGTTTCTATTCGTCTGGCGGAATATTTTTTTGCAATGGCAGAAATTATGGAAGAATCCAATCCGCCTGATAACAATACTCCATACGGCACATCGGACATTAATTGCCTGTGCACCGCTTCTTCCAATGACTTCTTTAATTCATTAATATCTGTTTCATTGTTCTTTACATTTTCATAATCAGTCCACTCGCGGTTGTACCACTTTTTCAGTTCTCCATTTTTACTGTGTAAATAATGTCCAGGTAAAAATTCCTGTATCCGGTTGCACACTCCAACAAGACATTTTAATTCTGATGAAACGTAAAAATTTCCCCATTCATCCCATCCCATATATAGCGGAATGATACCCATGTGGTCTCTTGCAATAAGGTATTCATCCTTTTCTTTGTCGTAAAGTGCAAAAGCAAAAATGCCATTAAGGTCTTCTAAAAAATTTATTCCATTTTGCCGGTATAATGCAAGAATAATTTCGCAATCAGAATGCGTCAGGAACTCATAAGGTTCTGTTAGGTTTTTACGAAGTTGACGGTGATTGTAAATTTCACCATTAACAGCTAATGCAAGTTTTCCATCTGCACTTAACAGCGGTTGTTTGCCGGAAGCCGGATCAACAATAGAAAGCCGCTCGTGCACCAGTATAGCCTTATCACTGGTAAAAGTGCCCGACCAATCCGGCCCTCTGTGCCGCTGTTTGCGGGACATTTGTATCGCCTGCGTCCTAAGGCTATCAGAAGGTTTTTTTAAATCAAAAATGCCTATAATTCCACACATAAAATACAAAATAAAGCCGCAAAGGTAATATTATGTAGATGTAAGATGTTAGATGTTTGCCCGGGGAGTTAAGCTTTCAGGTCAAAAAAATGATAAATGGCGGGGTACTTCGAGAGAAATTGATTCATTTGTAGGCACGAGAAGAATTAAACAAGGTCGCTAATAAATACCTTAAGCCCTCAGACACTAAATATTTTATTGTAGGCGATAAGCAAAAGTTAATTGACGGTGAAAAAAACTGGTTATGACATAGTAAAACTTTAATACAATAGTCATATATAAATTCAAGTAAATACCATTGCTCAAAAATTAGGGTGGCATTTTTTTTTTGGATAATGCATAATAATTAAATAATAGAGAATATGCTCAGGCATGATATTCATCCCAATTCCTTTCTTATTTTGCACATAAATTAAATCTTCGTTATGGACATTACTCAACTGCTGTTAAAGGAAATGGACCAGGAAGCCCAAACTACTCGTAAGATGCTAGAAAGGGTGCCAAATGATAAATGGGACTGGAAGCCTCATGAAAAGAGCATGCCTATGAAAAACCTGTGTGTGCACATAGCTGAATTGCCAAGCTGGGTAAGTATGGGGTTAAGTACAAGTGAGTTGGATTTTGCTGCTATGGATTACATACCCACTGAAATAAACAGTTCCGCAGAACTGGTGCAGCTTTTTGAGAAATCGCTTGAGAGCGGAAAAGCTTCCCTGAGCAATGCAAAAGAAGAGGACCTGTTGCCTACATGGACTATGCGTACTGGTGAACAAATACATGCTGTTATGACTAAATATGAAGTCATCCGTCACTCTTTTAGCCAAACCATTCATCACCGTGCACAATTGGGAGTATATCTTCGTTTATTGAATATTCCTATACCCGGCAGTTACGGACCTAGTGCAGATGAAACGAATTTTTGATCAGTTTCAGAATTATAATATTAATTTAAACCATTTAGAAGGGTACTTTTGACATGCCCGGAACTTCCATTATTACCCTGGCATTCTTGAAATATATTTTTCTATTTGCTTTATCTGATCAACAATTTGAGGTGTGGTGGGCTTTAAAGCTTTTGTTTTTCTAAAGAAATCCTTTGCTGCACGAAATTCCCTTTTATTCATCATCAGGCTGCACATCTGTAAGTATGCAGCAGCCTGGTTTTCCTTATCAGGCAAACCTTTTCTGATTGCTCCTCTTATATAGCTTTCTGCCTGTTTCAGATTGTTCTTTTGCATAGCCAGCATACCCATTTGCAGCATGCTTGCACCTTCGGCTTCCTTCATTGGCATGCCCAGATCAAGGCCTTTTTTCATGTTCTTTTCTGCCGAATCATAATCCTGGTTTACCATTGCCACATTTCCTTTTAAGGTATAATACACAGAGCGAATAGGTTTGTATAACAGGTTAGGATATTTAATAGAATTCAGAATTTTCTCTGCACCTGCCATATCCCCTGCTTCCATATATTGTTGTATCAATCGCAAAGGACCAAAAAAGAAATGGCCAGCTATAAGTATAACTCCTATCAGGTACATGGGAAATACTGGCCAAAACCCACTAATAGTGAGGTTAAGTGCTAAACCTGCAATAATGAGGAACAAGCCAACGTATAAACGATATCTTATAAGCCAGGAATAAAACTTCATAGTAATTTTGAAGGTTGCAAAGATAGGCAAGCCGAAAATCACAGTAGCTAAAGATGCCTATTTAGTTTATATCATAATAGAACTTCTTTCTTCGTTTCGCAACCTTTCTTTAAGATATTCAGAAACTTTTGAATGGCAATTTTGTACAGTGTTTAAGTATTCTGTTTCAGCAAAACGATCTTTGTTATCGTTGTACCCCCAAATGCCACATTTTATATAATGAAAATAATCCCAGTCAGGACGATCCAATACCGGGTAAATACATATTCCTTTCAGATCCACTCCCTCTTGCATAGCTTTAATGCAGTCATTTGTTATTTGTTCCATCCATGCAGATCGGTCTTCTTCAAAATGACCTGTTTCACTAACAATTACAGGTTTGATATACCTCAGGTATGCCTCTTTTAATAATTGAGAAAAGCAGGTTTTGCGTCCATCTTTATCCCACGGCAGCACAACCCCGCAGTGTTCCCACTGGTTTGCATAGTAATAATTAAAACCAACAATATCCATATAGTCGGGTTGGCCCCCTAATTCAGGGCACATGCGTCCAGTTATTATATCCATTGCCTGGTATTGGTTTTCATTAAGAGCTTGCACATCATTACATACAGGCGCACCTGTTCTGGGGTGTACCTTCATTAATGGCTCCACAAGCATTACCCTTGCATTTGTATCAATGCTTTTGATAGCTTCAATCCCTTTGATGGCTGCCCGGCAGAGGAAATATTTTACATCAAATCCAGAATTTATTGCAAATGGAATTGTGCCTCTTACGTCGCCACCCAGCCAGGCTAAAAAGCTGATTTCGTTTATTGGGGTTACAATTAGTGGGTCCTCTGTATAGGAGCTATAAAGTTTTGCAAATGCTTTGCATACCTCAGCAAACCTATCAGCAAATTGCGGATGAGAAGGCATTAAACCATCCGGATAACCAAAGTGGCAAATATCCCAAAGCTGCTGTATGCCTGTTTGCTGAGCTGCTTTGATACGATTTTCAACTTCTGAAAAATCATATTTGTATGGTTGTCTTTCTACAAAGCTCCATCGTATACCCTCACGAACTGTTTGTATACCTGCTGCTTTCAGTAATTGATAATCTTCCACAGTGCGTACATCATGCGCCGTTTCTTTTAAGATATCTACCCGGTTGCCCTGGTTATTAATGTGATCAGCACATTCATATCCCCCGATAAAAAAAGTTTTAAAAAGTTGCATTTTTATTTACAGATAAATGATTTTTGCAAATTGAACCTTTGCCTCCTCATTAAAACGAGGCTACAAAATTAATGACGAAAAAACTGGCCCCGTAGTTCAATGGATAGAATAGGAGTTTCCTAAACTCTAGATACAAGTTCGATTCTTGTCGGGGCTACTAAAATGCAGCCTTTACCTGATGCCGTTTCCCGCCTGTACACGACATTCCAGCAAAAAGCCTTGCAAACTTGCAAGGCGTAAGGTCGGTAACGGTTATTAAAAATATTTTCTTATCTGGGCTTTACAAAATCTTTTTAACCCTTTACTTTTATAACTGGACGAAGTTTATAACCATCATTTTCTTTTTTAACGGATAAAGCAGCATCAAAATCTATCAACAAAGTTTCCAGGGTAGCATTTAATTTCTTGTCAACCTTTATTTTCAAGCCTGATTCTGCACCGCTTGGAATTCTTAGAGGGTAAACCTGGTTGTCTTCTTTAACTGTATTGTTC
This sequence comes from Chitinophagaceae bacterium, assembly GCA_046262255.1. Lineage (GTDB taxonomy): Bacteria > Bacteroidota > Bacteroidia > Chitinophagales > Chitinophagaceae > Flavisolibacter. Next base: position 6,271 of record JBHENB010000004.1, on the reverse strand, counting down.
TCTCCTAAAATAAGACGAATTTCTTTGACAACATTGGATGCAAAATTACCCTGTGCAATAAGGGTGCTGACGCCATTTTGCAGAGCAAGTAAATTGTAGACCCCTGCGTTTGTTTGTAAAGTAACCCATGCGGTATCTGTGAATTTAACACGTACTTCTCTTAGGTCAATATTCACTTCCTGCAAAGTGGTAGGAGCATCTGTCATCAAAATCTGAAAAGTTGTATCCTTACCGGAGTCTTTTGTACAGGAATAAACCAGAATACTGGCCGTGGCAACTATAGCAAAAAGAATGTTCTTTGTTTTCATAATAGGTTGTGTTAGGTAAATTAAATAACCCTTAAGACGTCAATATACAGAAAAAGTTTAATAGGCCCGATAAAAGACTGAATCTTTTATTTATAGCCTTTTAGGAAGGGTGCTTTTCCTTTCAGGTATCCTACCTTTAGCATAATAATCAAAAAGTATAAAAAATGATTCGTCATGCAACAGCCATTTGGAATGGCACAGGTAAAGAAGGTAATGGACAGGTTACCACACAAAGCAATGTTTTAAATCAAACGCAATATTCTTACAAAAGCCGTTTTGAGGAAGGCATTGGCACAAATCCGGAAGAGTTAGTAGCGGCGGCACATGCCGGTTGTTTTACTTTGAAAATAAGTTTTCTCCTGAACGAAGCAGGATTGACTGCAGATTCGCTCGAGACAAGGTGTGAAATAACTTTTGAAAATGGAAAAATAACTAAATCACATTTAAAAGTGCAGGGGAAGGTGCCCGGAGCTACAAATGAAAAATTTGGTGAGATTGTAAAGAAAGCTGAACAGGAGTGCATAATTTCTAAGCTCTTGAATACAGAAATCTCATCCCATAGTGAATTAGTATAGAGTTGTGAATATAACAATACATATCCCGTAACCCACGACACAGTTTTTCTACCACTTAATGGTTACTTCATCCTTAACTTTAAAAAAGTGAGTTATGGTACAAAAAACAAAAGGTCAAAAGAAACAGGTCGGCAAAGTGGGGGGAAACAAGCAAAAGCAGCCTTCGGATAATAAAACGGGTATAGGCCAACAAAAAGCTTCTGCAAACAGAAGTGGAACTACAGATATGGATAGTGAATCAACAACAGGCACAAGAACTACCGGAAGTAAAGGAGTTGGTGCAACAACCAAGCGTAATGTTACAGGAAGTGATTATGATGGACAGGTAGGATAGCATGCATAATTTCACCCCATGTTTTCATAGTCTTTATCAAAACTAATTGGTAAGGATTTTTATTTGTGTTGATTTAGTTCTACAATCAAATAGAGAAGGGCTAAAATATCAGCCGTTACCAATTGAATAATATTAATTTAGCAAGCGTTGATTCACATTTCTCCTTAGGCACAATGTTTTAGGCTATTTATTTGTTCTTATTTTTTGACTTTTAAATTTTAAAGTTATGGCAGACAATGAAAGAAATCAAGGTTCAGGTGGTTCATCCGGCGGAAGTTCGGGTGGAAGTTCTCGTGGATCTGAAGGCTTAGGAGGTCAGGGACAAGGCAGCAGCAGTGGAATGGGCGGAAGCAGTAGTGGATTAGAAGGTGGAGATTCTGGAAGAGGTAGTAGTTCAGGTAGTGGTGGTTCAGGAGCTTATGGCGGTGGATCTGGTAGCTCCGGTGGTTCTGGAAGTGGATCTGGCAGCTCCGGTGGTTCTGGAGGAGGATCTGGTAGTTCTGGTGGTTCAGGAGGAGGATCTGGTAGTTCTGGTGGTTCAGGAGGAGGATCAGGTAGTTCTGGCAGCGGTGGTTCAGGTTCAGGCGGATCAGGTAGCGGTAGCTCAGGAGGATCTGGTGGTAGTTCCGGAGGTGGTTCCGGTGGTGGATCCGGCAGCGGTGGCTCGGGAGGATCTGGTGGTAGTTCCGGAGGTGGTTTAGGTGGCGGTTCTGGTTCTGGTGGTGGATCCGGCAGCGGTGGTTCAGGAGGTAGTTCTGGTGGCTCAGGAGGATCAGGAGGTAGTTCCGGGGGTGGTTTAGGTGGCGGTTCTGGTTCCGGTGGTGGATCCGGCAGCGGTGGTTCCGGCAGCGGTGGTTCAGGAGGATCAGGAAGTTCCGGTAGTAGTTCCGGAGGCGGATCTGGTAGCTCCGGTGGTGGATCCGGAAGAGGTGGAAGCGGTGAAGGTGGTATGTAATTATATAAACTAAAGAATCTTACATTTAGTTGATAATACGCCCTGTATTTTATAGGGCGTATTTGTTAAACAAAAGATAGTACAATGAAAAATGAAAAAGGTAGCAGGCCGGAATCTTATCCAAAACCAACAGAAACGGATCAGCAATTAAAAAGTCAGGAAGAGTTTATGGAGCCCGCCGGCAACCTGACCGATGATTTGCTGAAAAATAAAAACAAAGAGGAGGAATCGAAGACAACTTCGTCAAACGATAAAGACAAAGAAACACAAGAGTGAAAAAACAATCTATTATTTATAAATACGGTCTACTGCATCCCGGTATTTTTCCATTATCACTTTGCGTTTCAATTTCAAAGTGGGTGTAAGTTCACCCCCATCCACAGTCCATTCTTCAGGAAGCAGTTCAAAACGCTTTATTTGTTCTACCGGGCTAAAATTTTTGTTCATTTCTTCTACTATATCCTTATAATGATTCAGTACTTTCTGATGATGGATTACTCCATTTTTTGTTGCTTCAATTCCGTTTTCTTTACACCACTCCCGTAGTGCAGAAAAAGAAGGAACAATCAATGCACCTGCAAATCTTTGTTCTGCTCCCACAACCATTATCTGCTCAATTAATGGCGATTCCACCATTTTATTTTCAATAGGCTGTGGAGCAACAAATTTCCCGCCTGATGTTTTGAAAATTTCTTTTTTTCTGTCTGTAATTTTTAGAAACTTATTGTTCACACACATACCAATGTCGCCTGTGTAAAGCCACCCGTCTTTAACAGTTTCCATTGTCAGATCGGGCCGTTTGTAATAACCCATCATTACGTTAGGGCCTTTGCATAATATTTCACCATCCTCTGCAATTTTAACTTCTACTCCATCAATTGCCGGCCCAACCGTTCCAAACATTCTCATTCCGGGGTCAAGTGCATTAACGCAGATAACAGGTGATGATTCTGTTTGCCCGTATCCTTCTAAAACAGGAATGCCTGCAGCAGTAAAAATGCGAATTAGCTTTACAGGGCAAGCCGCGGCTCCGGTAACAATGCATTCAATGTTATTCCCTAATCCTTCCCGCCATTTGTTAAAAACTATCTTGTTTGCTAACGCTAATTGCATTCTGTATCCTATGCTGCCCTTTTCCTGAACATCATACCGTTGCCCCAACTGTAATGCCCAATCAAAAAGTTTCTTTTTGATCCCGGTTAACTTGTTTGCTTTTAAGATAATACGTTCATACACTTTTTCAAGCAACCGTGGGACAGTGGTAAAAATATTTGGCTTCACTTCCCTCAGATTATCACCCAATGCTTCCAAGCTTTCTGCATAGTAAATAGACACGCCAGCAAACAAATAGAGGTATGTAACCATTCGTTCAAAAATGTGGTTCAGAGGTAAAAAGCTAATTGCTTTTGAACCTCTTTGCACGGGAAGGCAGGGTATGCAGTTCATAACATTGCTCAATACATTATGGTGCGACAGCATTACTCCTTTTGGTGTGCCGGTTGTGCCTGATGTATAAATAATAGTAAAAAGGTCTTCTGTATTTATTCTATCAGAAACCGTGGTTAATTGCTGGTAATGTTCCTGTTTCCCGACAGATAAAATTTCCTTCCAGTGCTTACAGCCGCTAATGTGATCAAAGCTATAAACCTCCTGTAAGGAGGGAACGTTATTCCTTATACTTTGGACCTTAAAAAATAATTCATCATCATTTACAAATACAATTTTTACCTGTGCATCATTCAACACAAACTGCAGGTCGTTCACATGTGCTGTCGGGTAAACCGGAACCAACACCCCCCCAATTCGTTGCACCGCCAGATCAACAAATAACCACTCCGGACGATTTTTTGAGATGATCGCTATTTTATTTCTCTTGTCCACAGACATATCCTCACAGCTAATTCCCAACGCCATTAAACCCGTTGCTAATTTTTCTACAGTATCGTTTATTTCTAAGGCTTTGTACTCTCTCCAATGTTCACCTTCTTTGGCTGCAAGAACTGTATTAGCATCATTTTTTAAAAGCATTTCTATGCTATCAAATAAACGTTGTGGGTTTGCCATACAAAATTTTTATCTACCGTAAGTAGGTACAAATTAACCAATTAAAGAAAAATAAAAAACAGAGAAAGAAAGGCTCCTTTTCAGGAGCCCTCAAACTTCATTACAATTCACGATAGTATTGCCCGGGAGGTAATTTAAATACCCGCCCTTTTTGAAATGTTGTAAACTTATTATATGCTCCTGAATACGTTTTTGTCCATTGATCAAATGCAGCGAGGTTTTCTACAGTTCCAAACAGCCATTGATTATATGCTTCAAACATGCCTTCTCTTATTAATTGTTGCTGGTACTCAAATAATTTAAATGGAAATTTAGAACTGTATTTGGCAAACCAGTCAAGAATAAACCTTGTGCGGATCATAGTTAAAGTTTCTGTTGTAACTCCTTTGCTAAGCAATGTAGATTGCTTGTTCATAGTTTCCAGGAATGCCCTGGCAAAAGCACTTTTTGTTTTGTTGTAATCCTTCATTACATCTGCATCTGCAAATAAATTTTCCTTATAGCTATCCAATATTATTTGTTTCATTGCGGCAGCCCTTTCTGTAAGGCTTTCCATATTCACAAAAATTTCTCCATAAACAATACTCCAGATCTTTTCCTTATTATTATAATAATACAAGGCTGCATTATAATAATTACCTGCATGTGCCGGATCTTCCTTTATCCCCTTTTCCCATTGATTAATAGCTGAGTTATCTTTTTTTGCCAACAGAAGTTCACCGTATTCACTGTATAAGGCGCCGCTCTTAGGAAACTTTTTCAGTGCCGCTTTATACAATTTATCGGCCTCTTTCACTTCTTCGAGAGCTTTATAAATATTACCTGCAATTTGAAAAGTAATTACATCTGCATCGTTACGCTCCAGCAATGGCTTTATTTGATAAAGTGCTTTTGCATAATCTCTTTTATAATAGTAAGCAAGTGTGAGCTCCTTTTGTAATTCAAGGTCATTCTGATCTTGCTGCAACGCTTTATTCAGAACTAAAATAGCGTTATCGAAATCTCCTGCACGCATAAAGCTGCGTGCCGTTTCCTTCAGGTCCTGTTCCTGTGAAATTCCTTTAAATGTGCATGCCGTAAAAGCTAGAAGGAATAAAAACAATGGTTTCATAAAAGCAAATTAAAAAATAAAAGAGGATGTAGAGATGGAATATGTTGCAAACAGAAAGAAAATAACAAATTGTTTCAATAGTTTTTACGTGTATCTGAACTTAAATGAGGTGGGTTAGCAGGCCATCCCTTAATTTAGGCTCAAACCATGTACTTTTTGGTGGCATTACATTTCCGCTATCAGCAATATCAAACAATTGCTGCATTGTTACCGGATGTAAACTGAAAGCTACCTTCATTTCACCATTATTTACCTTTTTTTCCAACTCCCCCAAACCACGAATGCCTCCGATAAAGTCTAACCTATTATCTGTTCTTGGGTCATGGATATTCAATACTTTACTTAAAATATTCTGCTGTAAAATAGAAACATCCAGAATGCCGATGGGATCTGTACTCCAAGAACCCTCTTTTGCAGTTAACAAATACCATTGCCCGCTTAAGTAAATTCCAAACTGATGTAATTCTTTTGGAGAAACAGCAGCGTCCTTTTTTTCCACATTAAAATCGTTATAGAGCTTCTGCAAAAACTCTTCATCTGTAAACCCGTTTAAATCTTTTACAACACGGTTGTAATCCAAGATAGCTAATTGATTAGCAGGAAAAATAGTTGTAAGAAAGTATTGTGCATCAGCACTATCCGTTAACTCTTTACTGACCTTTGCGGCAGAGGCAGCACGGTGGTGGCCATCGGCAATATAAGTGAATGGTATTTTTTCTTTGAAAATGTTTGTGATAATATCAATTGTTGCAATAGCGTCCACTACCCAAATTGTATGGTGCACACCGTCGTCTGCAGCAAAATTATATTCTGCAATATTATGGGCTGTCCAATGGGTAAACACATCGTTCAGTTCCTTTACATCTTTACAGGCAAGAAAAACGTTACCGGTTTGTGCTCTTGTTGTGCGCATATGGGTTATCC